>NZ_JAMYQL010000023.1:0-99060 GCF_040320865.1 Mesorhizobium sp. M0598
GGCCGATGGCCGTCCGTCACCCCTGATCGATTAAAGCCTCACCGACGCTGCCAACGAAGCTCACGCCTCAAACCCCGCGCCCCTCCCGCGAGCGGGTTCGTTCCCTGGCGCATTGTTGCCATCTCCGTCACAGCGGCAGTCTTCGAAACGGCACAACGGCGTCGTGGTCAAGGTGCGAGGCAAACAGCGCTTACGCTGCGCGTCGAGGAAAACGAACAGGTTTGCGGTGCCGTTGCGTTTGTACTCGCAGTCGTAGCGCTCCAGTCGCCGCCGCCATGGTCGATGATGCGCGTCGTCGCCTTTTCCAGGCGAAGTCTAGCCTCGGCGCACCCCGAGAGTTGGGAGGCATCCCTTATGACGAGGACGCGCTCGATCGCTTCCGTCGTCTCGAATAGTTCTGCGGCCAACGCCACATGCAGCGCTTCTTCAGCGTCACCGCGCCTTCCGTCCATCAGATGGTGCTCACCCTCGAGCGGGCCGGATTGATCCGCAGGCACCGGGCCTCGCGCGCAGCATTGAACTGCTCGTCAAACCCGATATCCTACCCAGGCTACAACCCATCGAACCCGTCGAATCCTCTGTGCAGGGGTACTAGACGATGTTAGCCTTTCCGGCTGCGCTCGATGAACTTGTTGAAGCGGCTGGTCTTTCCGCCGCTGGTCTCATCCTGGTAGAGGAAGGCTAGTTCGTTCTCATCGAAGATCCTGAAGAACTCGTCCCATTCAACGGGCTCGAACGTCTCTTCAGGCTCGCCGAAGTCGATGCGCAGTATGCCGCCCTCGCCCTTGGTGCGCACCACCGCCGGCCGCCCGTCGCGATCCTCGGCCCAACGGCGGATTTCGTCGTGATCGGTGGTCGTCTTCGATTCAGACATCGCAATCTCCCTTCGATTCCACCGCAGACCGCGAGACCCCGCGTTGCCGGTCTGCCTCCACACAACCAGCAGATGCATCGCTGCCCGGCATGTGCGCGCGGTTGGTCGAACATAGCTCCTAACACCAAGCAGCCTTCGATGTTCCCACGCCTGGTTGAACTTACCCCTGCGAGCCTCCTGAACTTTGTTGAAGCAAGGGAACAAACCTTTCGCCCGGAAGTTTGGGGCGGCAAAGCCATTCGTATGAGGAGTTGTCGTGAAACGTATACTGGTCACGGGAGGCTGCGGTTTTATCGGCCGCCACGTCACCCAGGAACTCGTTGAACATGGCTATGGGGTTTCAATTCTCGATGCGCTGCTGGACCAGGTGCATGGTGGCGAGGCAATCAGCCTGCCGCCAGGCGCCAAGCTGATCAAAGGCGACGTTCGCGATCGCGACGCCATCGCAGAGGCGGTCGACGATGTCGACGCGATCATTCACCTGGCGGCTGAAGTGGGTGTCGGACAGTCCATGTACGAGATCGCCCGCTATGTCGGCGCCAACGACCTCGGCACCGCCACGTTGCTGGAAGCGCTGATCAAACGCCCGATCGAACGGATCGTCGTTGCTTCATCGATGAGCGTCTATGGCGAGGGTCTCTATGCGACGCCGGACGGCCGGCGCATCGACAATGCAAGACGGCAGCCGGACGACATCCGTAGCGGCCAATGGAATCCCCTGTCGCCGGAAGGTGAAGTCCTGTCGCCGCTGCCGACCGACGAACAGAAACCGGTCGATCTCGCCTCGATTTACGCGCTGACGAAATACGCCCAGGAACGCGCCGTACTGATCTTCGGCGAGGCCTACGGCGTCGATGCGGTGGCGCTGCGCCTGTTCAATGTCTTCGGCGCCGGACAGGCGCTCTCGAACCCGTATACCGGCGTCCTGGCGAACTTCGCCTCGCGCATCGCCAATGGCCAGCGGCCGCTGATTTTCGAAGACGGCGAACAGCAGCGCGACTTCGTTCATGTACGCGATGTCGCCCTCGCCTTCCGGCTGGCGCTGGAACAGCCCCAGGCGCGCGGCCACGTCATCAACATCGGCAGCGGGCGAGCCTACGCGGTCAGCGACGTCGCCCGGCTGCTCGCCGAAGCAATGGGCGTGCCTGGCCGCCAGCCGGAAATCCTCGGCAAGGCACGCTCCGGCGATATCCGCAACTGCTTTGCCGACATCTCCAAGGCGCGCGAACTGCTCGGCTTCCAGCCGCAGCACCGGCTGGAGCATTCGCTCGGCGATTTCGTCGCCTGGGTGCGTAACACGGTCGCCATCGATCGCAGCGCCGAGATGAAGCGGGAACTCGAAGCGCGAGGGCTGGTATCATGAGACCGGATTCACGCAATTTTCGCGAAGCGCCCGTCGCCATTATCGGCGGCAGCGGCTTCATCGGCTCGAACCTCGCCGACAGCCTGTTGTCGGACGGCGAGCCGGTGCTGGTCATCGACAATCTGAGCCGTCCCGGCGTCGAACAGAACCTGGAATGGCTGACGCAAAAGCACGGCAACCGCCTCGCCGTCGAAATCGCCGATGTCCGTGACGCCGAGGCGCTGATGCCGCTGGTGGCGCGTTCGAAGGCGGTTTTCCACTTTGCCGCGCAGACCGCCGTCACCACGAGCCTGGTTCGGCCGGACGAGGATTTCGACATCAACCTGCGCGGGACGTTCAACGTCCTGGAAGCCGCTCGCCGCAGCGGCAAGCGCATCCCCGTCGTTTTCGCCAGCACCAACAAGGTCTATGGCCGCCTCGCCGACCTTGCTATGCGCGAAGAAGACGGCAGATACGCGCCTCGCGACGCGGGCATCCGAGCGCACGGCGTCGACGAGACGCGCGGCCTCGATTTCTGCACGCCCTATGGCTGCTCCAAGGGCGCAGCGGACCAGTATGTCCTCGATTACGCCAAGTCATACGATCTGCCGACGGCGGTGCTGCGCATGAGCTGCATCTATGGACCGCGCCAGTTCGGCACGGAGGATCAGGGCTGGGTCGCCCATTTCCTGCTTAACGCGTTCTCCGACCGGCCGATCACCATCTACGGTGACGGCAAGCAGGTGCGCGACATCCTCCATGTTGCCGACGCGGTCGCGGCTTACCGCGCCGTGCTCGACCGGATCGAGGCGATCAAGGGCCAAGCATTCAATCTCGGCGGCGGACCGGAAAACGCCGTCAGCCTGCGCATGCTGCTGAAGGAGATTTGCGACATAACGAAACGGGACGTTCCGATTCGTTACGACCGCGAACGCACCGGCGACCAACCGTTCTTCGTCGCCGACACACGCGCGATCGAGGCGGCGCTGGGGTGGAAAGCGCACGTCCCGTGGCAAAACGGCATCCGCGACCTCGCCGACTGGCTGCAGCGTCATCGCCTCGACCCGCATCCCGAACCGGCGAGGTACGTGGCATGAGGGTCGCTCTGGTCAATCCGTCCTGGACGTACCAGGACAGCATCTATTTCGGCTGCCGCCAGCCGCATCTGCCGCTCGAACTCGGCTATTCGAAAGCGCTGCTCGAAGCAGCCGGCCACGAGGTGCTGATGCTGGACGGGCAGATCCAGAAGCTCGACAACGCCGCGCTCGCCGATCGCGTCGCCGCATTCGAGCCTGACATGACCGTCGTCAGCACCGCGCCGACCTACCTGTTCTGGCGCTGCGCACCGCCCGAGTTGCGCGTGCCGGCCGATTTCCTCAATCATCTTGCCGGGCGCGGCGGTCGCACCGCCGCCGTCGGGCCGCATGGCTCTGCGACGCCGACGCCGACTTTGCGCAAGCTTGGCGTCGACATTGTCGTGCGCGGCGAATGCGAGGAAGTGGTCGCGGAACTTGCCCGGCGCGACGACTGGAGCGCGGTGCCGTCCACCGCCCGTTTCGAGAACGGAAAACTGGTCTCGAACGGCGGCGTCCATGCGAGTTCGTTCATCGATCACCCACCGCTCGAATGGCCGTCGGACTGGATTGCCGCGCATTCGCACCACCATCACCGCTTCGACGACAACCAGGTCGGTTTCGGTGCGGAGGTCGAGGCGTCGCGCGGCTGCCCGTATAATTGCAGCTTCTGCGCCAAGATCGATTTCCGCGATGCCTATCGCCGCCGGAACCAGGAAGCAGTGATCGCCGAGATCGACCGGCTGATCGCACAGGGCGTCGGCTACATCTACTTCATCGACGAGATCTTCCTGCCGCAAAAGGCTTTGCTGGAGGCACTGGTCGATCGCGATGTGAAGTTCGGCGTGCAGACCCGTATCGACCTCTGGAAACCGGAACTGCTGAGACTGCTCGGCGCCGCCGGCTGCGTCTCCATAGAGGCGGGGCTCGAAAGCCTGACGGTGGAAGGCCGCGCCATGCTGGCAAAACGCTGCCGGCTGGGCACCGAGGAGCTGGCCGCGCTGCTGGTCGACGCAAGGCGCCACGTGCCGTTCGTGCAGGCCAACCTGATCGGCGTGGTCGAGGACGATCCCGCGCTGGTCGACTATTGGCGAAAGCACCTGATCGACAACGGTGTTTGGGCCAACGAACCGGTGCCGCTTTATCCTTATCCGAGTTCGCCGAGCTACCGCGAACTTTGGGGCGAGCCGGACGATCTCGCCTGGGAGCGCGCGCATGAACATTATCTCGCATCCTTCCGAACGTTCAGCGACATCCAGGAGAAGCGTCCGCGTCCGCTGGCCGAATTGGAGGCCACATGTTGCGGACACTGAGCCCGCGGCCGCGCCGCATCCTGATGACTGTCGATGCCGTTGGCGGCGTCTGGCGCTATGCGCTCGATCTGGCCAGACAACTGGTCGCCGGCGGGGACAGCGTCGTGCTTGCCGGGCTTGGTCCGGAACCGTCCAGGCAGCAGGCCGAGGAGGCCCAGTCGTTTGCGGCGCTGACATGGCTCAACACGCCGCCGGACTGGATGACCCGCAACGAGCACGACCTCGACACACTGCAGCAGGAGCTGCACCCGCTCATACGTGACTACGCCGTCGAAATCGTCCATCTCAACGCGCCGACGCAGGCCGCGGGGCTCGACGTGCCCTGCCCCGTCGTGGCGGTGTCGCATTCCTGCGTGGTGACATGGTTCCACGCCGTCAAGGGACAGGCGGCGGACGGCGAATGGGCCTGGCAGAAGGACCGCAACCGGCGCGGTTTCGACAAAGCAGGCATTGTCGTTGCACCCAGCCGCAGCCATGCCGACATGCTCGAAACCTGCTACGGGCCGATCGCCCGCCTGAGCGTCGTCGGCAACGGGGCGCGGCCCGGCGCGAAGAGCGAAAGACGGGAATCGGTCGCTTTCGCCGCCGCGCGCTGGTGGGACGAAGGAAAGAATGCGGCGGTGCTGGACCAGGCCGCCTCCCTGACGCAATGGCCGGTCTTCGTCGCCGGCTCGCAGCAAGGCCCGGACGGCCAGCATGTTGGCTTCAGTCACGCCGTTCCCGTCGGACCGGTGCCACATGAGGAAGTGCGCTCGCTGATGGCGCGGGCCGGTATCTTCGTATCGCCGTCGCTCTACGAACCGTTCGGCCTGGCCACGCTGGAAGCCGCAATGTCGGCAACGCCCTTGGTGCTCGCCGATATCGCGACCTACCAGGAACTGTGGGACGGCGCGGCCCTGTTCTACGACGTGCGCGATCCGAGTGATCTCGCCAGCTGCATCAATGGCCTTTGCAATGACGCGCAGCGCCGGCGAGAGCTCGGTGAGGCGGCGGCGCGCCGAAGCCGCAGATTTTCACTGGCAAGGCAGGCGACCGCCATGCGCGGCGTCTACGACAAGGCGGCCCTGGCCACCATGGCGGATAATTGATTATGCGATTTTTATTCTACACCCATTCGATCGTTTCCGACTGGAACCACGGCAACGCACATTTCCTGCGCGGCATCATGCGCGAGCTGGTCGCGCGCGGGCACCAGGCTATCGCGCTGGAGCCCGCCGACGGCTGGAGCCGGTCGAACCTGCTGGCCGAGAAAGGGTCCTTCGCAATCGAGCGATTCCGGAAGGACTTTCCCGAGTTGATGCCGGTCACCTATGACGCCGCCTTCGACCACGAAGCCTGGATCTCCGACGCCGATGTGGTGATCGTGCATGAGTGGACCGAGCCGGCCCTTGTTGCGCGGCTGGGCAGGGCGAAAGCAACTGGCGGCCGTTTCACGCTGCTGTTCCACGACACGCACCATCGCGCCATCTCGGCAACGCAAGCGATTTCTGCCTTGCAGCTTGAACATTACGACGGCGTGCTCGCCTTTGGGGAGGCCCTGCGGGAAAGCTATCTTCGCGCCGGATGGGGCAAGCGGGTCTTTACCTGGCACGAGGCAGCCGATGACCATCTGTTCCAGCCCCATCCTGAAATCGAGCGCAGCGCCGACCTGATCTGGATCGGCAATTGGGGCGACGACGAGCGCAGCGCCGAAATCAGGGAATTCCTGGTCGAGCCGGTGCGTGAGCTCGGATTGAGCGGCACTGTCCACGGCGTTCGCTATCCACGGGAAGCGCTCGCCGACCTTGCGGCCGCCGGCCTGCACTACGAAGGTTGGATCGCCAACGCCGACGTGCCGAAGGCGTTTGCAGCAAACCGCATCACAGTGCACATCCCCAGGCGTCCATACCGCGAAAGCCTGCCCGGCATCCCGACCATCCGCATGTTCGAGGCGCTCGCCTGCGGCATCCCGCTCGTTTCGGCGCCGTGGTCCGATGTCGAACGCCTGTTCAGGCCCGGCGTAGATTTTCTGTTTGCAAACAACGGTTCCGAGATGCGGCGTCATCTTCGCGCCGTGCTGCACGACGCGGATCTCGCCGCTTCTCTGGCGACATCGGGCCTCGAGACCATCCGCTTGCGGCACACATGCCGGCACCGGGCGGATCAATTGTTCGGCGTGCTCGCCGAATGCGGGCGCCGCCAAGCCGCGGACACGATCCTTGCAACGGAGGCCGCCGAATGAAGATTGCATTTTACGGGTCAAGCCTGCTGTCGTCCTACTGGAACGGCGCGGCCACCTATTACCGCGGGCTGCTCAAGGCTCTGGCCAGGCTCGGCTATGACATCACCTTCTATGAGCCCGATGTCTACGATCGCCAGAAGAACCGCGACATCGAGGCGCCGGACTGGTGTGCCGTCGTCGTCTATGAGGCGACCCCACAGGCGCTGATGCAGGTGGCGGCGCGGGCGGCGGAGGCAGATATCGTCGTCAAGGCGAGCGGCGTCGGTTTCGCCGACGACGCGCTGTTGCGGGCGGTGCTCGATCACGCCCGTGCCGGTGCGCTCACCGTATTCTGGGATGTCGATGCGCCGGCGACGCTTGGCCAGTTGCGCGACGAGCCCGACCATCCGCTGCATCGCGCGCTGCAGGAAATCGACCTCGTGCTGACCTATGGCGGCGGCGACCCGGTGGTCTGGGCCTATCGGGCAATGGGGGCGGCCGAATGCGTGCCGATCTACAACGCGCTCGATCCGGAAACGCATCATCCGGTCGGCAAGGACATGCGCTTTGCCTGCGATCTCGCCTTTCTCGGCAACCGGCTGCCGGACCGCGAGGCGCGCGTCGAAGCCTTCTTCCTCGACCCGGCCGGCCGCTCCGCCGATCAGCGCTTCCTGCTCGGCGGATCGGGCTGGGGCGACAAGCAGATGCCCGCCAATGTCCGATGGCTCGGCCATGTCGGCACGCGCGACCACAATGCATTGAACGTCACGGCCAAGGCGGTGCTGAACATCAGCCGCGACAGCATGGCGGCCAATGGCTTTTCACCTGCGACGCGCGTTTTTGAGGCGGCGGGCGCCGGCGCATGCCTCATCACCGACGCCTGGCTCGGCGTCGACCTGTTCCTGAAACCCGGCGAGGAAATCCTGGTCGCGCGCGATGGCGAGGACGTCGCCGAGATCATGCAAAGCCTTAGTGCCGAACGGGCTAAGGCGATCGGGACATCGGCGCTTCGGCGCGTGCTTGGCGAACATACCTATACGACACGTGCCGTTTTAGCCGACGCCATCTTCAGGCGCCATTTCGAGCGTCCGACCGTGGAGGCGGCCGAATGACAAAGCCGCTCGACATCGTCTTTCTTGGCCTGTCGCTCTCCTCATCCTGGGGAAACGGCCACGCCACCACCTTTCGGGGGCTGCTTAAAGGTCTCCACGAACTCGGCCACCGCGTCACTTTTCTCGAACGCGACGTGCCGTGGTACGCAAGTCACCGGGATCTGCGCGATCCCGATTTCTGCGCCTTGCGCTACTATGAAACGATCGATGATCTTCGCCGCAATTTTGCGCGCTGCCTGCGCGATGCCGATATCGTGGTCGTCGGCTCCTTCGTTCCCGAAGGCCCTGAAATCATTGACGTCGTGGCATCGCTGTGCACGAGTCAGTTCTGCTTCTACGACATCGACACGCCGATCACGCTGGCAAAGCTTTCGACCGATGATTGCGAGTACATTGCCAGGCGGCAGGTCCCGTATTTCGACGTCTACTTCTCCTTCACCGGCGGGCCGACGCTTGCCCGTCTGACAGCGGAATTCGGCGCGAGGCGGGCCGAGCCACTCTACTGCTCCGTCGACCCGGAACGGCATCACGGAACCGGTGATCCAATCCGCTGGGATCTCGGCTATCTCGGCACCTACAGCCCCGATCGCCAGGCGACGCTGGAGGCCCTGCTGTTCGAACCGGCACGTCGCATGCCGGAGCGCCGCTTCGTCGTGGCAGGCTCGCAATATCCGCGCGAAATCGCCTGGCCGGACAATGTGGATCGCATCGAACACCTGCCGCCGGCAGATCACGCCGCCTTTTACAGCCGCCAACGGTACACGTTGAACGTCACGCGCAGTTCCATGATCGCGGCCGGATGGTCGCCCAGCGTACGCCTCTTCGAGGCAGCCGCCTGCGGCACGGCGATCATCAGCGATAGCTGGGCCGGACTGGACAGCCTGTTTCCAGAGCGGACGATCCACACGGCGCGCAGGACCGAGGACGTAATCGGTATCCTGTCTGGGGAATCCGACGGCGCCCGGCTTGCCATGGCCAGGCAGGCGCGCGTGCTCATCCTCGCAGCTCACACAAGCATCGCAAGAGCCCGCGAATTCGTTTCGCTGCTGGCGCAGACCAAATCGCCACGTTCTGTTCTCGATCTGGACGTCGAGAGCGCAGCATGACCCGCAGACGGGAGAAGATAGAGATGCAGCTATCAAGAAAGGCGCAACGGACCAAGACCGTGCTTGTCGCCGGCGGCGCAGGTTTCCTCGGTTCGCATCTTTGCGAGACAATGCTCCAGGCCGGCTGGCGCGTGATCTGCGTCGACAATTTCCTTACCGGCCGCATGGAGAACATAGCATCGATCGCCGATCGTCCGGATTTTCGGCTGATCAAGCAAGACATTTGCCGACCGTTGGAGCTTGGCGAACCGGTGGACCGCATCTTCAACATGGCGTGCGCGGCCTCGCCACCACGCTATCAGGCCGACCCGGTCCACACGACACGGACTTGCGTCATCGGGACGCTCAATCTGCTGGAGCTCGCCGCCCGCAATGGCGCCCGGTTCCTGCAGGCGTCCACCAGCGAAATTTATGGCGATCCCGAACAGCATCCGCAGAAGGAAGACTATGTCGGCCACGTGAACTGCATCGGGCCCCGCGCCTGCTATGACGAAGGCAAGCGCACCGCCGAAACCTTATGCTTCGATTATTTGAGAATGGGAAAAGCCGATATCCGTGTAGCGCGCATCTTCAACACCTATGGTCCCAGGATGGACCCTGCGGATGGACGGATCGTTTCCAATCTGATCATGCAGGCACTCGAGAGACGGCCGCTGACGATATTTGGCGACGGGCTGCAGACCAGGTCGTTCTGCTACGTTTCCGATCTGGTCGACGGCTTGATCCGGTTGATGGAGGTCGATCCCAATCCGCGCCAGCCCGTCAATCTGGGCAATCCGGGGGAGTTCACCATCCTGCAACTGGCGAGCCTGGTGAGAGGCATGACCGCCACCAAATCGGACTTGAAATTCCTGCCGCTGCCGCAAGACGATCCTCGTCGTCGGCAACCCGACATTTCCCGTGCAAGGAAGCTTCTCGGCTGGTCGCCCAAAGTGCCGCTCAGGCAGGGTTTGATGCGCACAATCGCCTATTTTGCCGAGCTTGAGACGGCGCAGATGGTCGACAGAAGACGTCGAATTGCCGCCACCGTGCGTTCTGCCTCAGGCCGGCTGCAAAACCTGCCGGCCTGAGGCGGGGAGCGTCTGGCCTCTGCATGAAAGCGCCGTCGTCTCGGATTTGGTCACTTTTTCTCGTCGCGGGAACAACCCGTCCAGCTTCTGGTTCTGTCAAGGTACCGGCATGGAGACGATTGTGCATCCGAAGCGATCCGCCAAAGACATCGAACAAATGGCCGCAAAGGAGACGGCTGCCTTCCTGCGGCGCGCCTCCATCACCTATCTGGAATGTTGTGTGAGCCTGATGATGACGCATCTTCAGCGCGAGGAGGTAGCGGCCATCCTCGAAAAGGAAGCGGATATGCTGCGCCGGCTGGACTGATCCTGGTCGAGCGGCGGCAGGTCGCCTTGGCTTTCCAGGAAACGAAGCAGCGCGGCAGCGTAACGTCTTGCCGCGGCCGCCAGCCGGATCTGTTCCCGATCATCGCCCGATCGCTCAGCCATGCTCCACAAGCCAAGCTGGAAGGCGAGATAGCAGGGCTCGTAGTAGTGGACCAGATTGGCATCGACGGGACGAGACGTAGTCGCCTCGACAGCTTTGCACAGTGCCGCAGTCGCCGCGTCGGCGAGGCTGTACTCGACACGGGCGCCAGCAATGTCCCAGGCGATGTCCTGGCAGCCGACCAGATCGTGCGACCGACAATGGTCGAGGGCGTCCGTCTTGATCAGCGTTCCGCCGCGCGAAAGGATGAACTCCCACGGATGAAGCCGCCCGTCGATCTCGACCCGCTGCATGTTCTTGGGTGGAGCCCGTGTCGAAAACCAATTCTGCAGCTCCGCCGCGCGGTTTTCGCCCAGCGCCTCACTTGTATTCCGCACGGCCATGTCGGCAAGGGCCTCCAGCGAGGCGCCCGGCTGGGAGGCGGGCAGATTGGCTGCGCGCCAGGCCAGATAGCGCGCGAGACGAGTGACCATTTTTTCTTTCGAAAGCCTTGCCCGGTCCAGCGTTGCACCGTCGATCCAGCGTTCGACGAGAAAGCCATGGCACAGCCCGGCGACTTCCGGGCCAAAGCCTGCATCGTGCAGCTTCCTGGCGGTCTCGGCCTTTTGCATTCCGATTTCGCCGAGGCCAACGAATTTGACCGACCATTTTCCCCGGCCCGCAAAAGCGAGGAACTTTCGCCGCTCGAAGCCGCGGTGAACAGGTGGCCAATGATCCAGCGAGCCATAGTGCAAGCGACGCCACTCTCCGGCGGATGTTTCGGTCAGGCTGGCCGCTGTGCGGCCGATCGTCCTGGCCACCCAATCCCGCAACGTCGGGACAGCGGATCCAGCGGGGAAAGTCCGTTCGAAATCCACGCTGTGTTTTTGGCAAACCGTCCATGCCTCCCGACTGTTCGTCGATGCCTCGGGGCCCGGGCCAGCCGAATGGCTTGGGAACAGATGGATGCGCCTGGGATCGATGCCCAGCCTTTGCAGCCATGCGACGACGGCGTGAAACGAGCTGCCGGACAGGCCCGGGCCCTCATCGACGACAGCGAAATGGGCCGATGGCCTTGTCCTCCAGCCGCCGATCAGTTCCGGATCGGCGGCAAGCCGCCTGCGAAACGGATGACCGGTCGGACGGACGCTGACGGGTGCCGGTGCGCCGATGGCTG
Organism: Mesorhizobium sp. M0598; assembly: GCF_040320865.1. Classification (NCBI taxonomy): domain Bacteria; kingdom Pseudomonadati; phylum Pseudomonadota; class Alphaproteobacteria; order Hyphomicrobiales; family Phyllobacteriaceae; genus Mesorhizobium; species Mesorhizobium sp. M0598. Next base: position 11,674 of record NZ_JAMYQL010000023.1, read on the forward strand.
CAGCCACCATCGCTGCAAGCCCCAGGCCGATGCTGCGGATGCCGATTACGCATGTGTTCGCATCGAGACCCGACTGCCGCGCGGCGACGAAATAGCTTTCCGGATAGAGCGCATAGTGAGCATATCCCTCAGCCGTGCCGGTGAGGATTTCGCCGTCGCAATCGAGTTCGGCCAGCATTCGCGGCACGTCGGCATCGACCGGGCCGTCGATGGCGAATCCGGCCGCCCACGATCTGCCCACGTCCCGAGCCAAGCCGACCAGGAGATTTGCGCCCGCGATCCGCTGTCGGGAATTCCTGTCCATGCCGTTGGCCTCGAATTCAGCATCGGCAAGGCCCTGGACCAGTTCCGAGACCTTGATGAACAGGCCGACCAGGGCTGCGTGGCGTTCGGTCCCACTTGGCATGTCCGCAATGTGCTCGGCCGCTTTGCAGGCTGAGCCGCGAACATGTTGCGCGCTCTGCATTCGCTTGTGGTCGCCATAGACGATCATTGTCCGTCCCGGTTGGCCTCACTGCACAACTCGGCGAGCGCTACTTTGATCCACCATCGGTTGCACGATTTTTGCAGCCGGCAAGGAACAATCAGCGAGGCAGGCGGTTTGGCACGAAGAACTTACCTTCAACAGCATAGGCAGCGGTTTCGTGGGATCGAAGAAAGTTCGGATCGGAATAGTAGGCGTGGGCAACTGCGCCTCCTCCCTTATTCAGGGCATCACCTATTACCGTGACGCAAGGAGCAATGAGCCCATCCCCGGGCTGATGCATGCCGATCTTGGCGGCTACCATGTCAAAGACATCGAGGTGGTCTGCGCTTTCGATGTCGCCAAGAGCAAGGTCGGACGCGATGTGGCAGACGCGATCTACAGCGCGCCGAACAATACTTTCCGCTTTGCCGATGTGGCGCCTACCGGCGCCCGCGTCGAACGCGGGCCGACGCTGGACGGCATCGGCAAATATCTGCGCGACGAGATCGAGGAGGCCGACGAGCCGGTCGCCGATGTCGGCAAGATCCTCGCCGAAAGCGGCGCCGAAATCCTGGTGTCCTATCTGCCTGTCGGTTCGGAGGAGGCAACGCGCTTTTATGCCGAGTGCGCGCTCGAGGCGGGCTGTGCCTTCGTCAACTGCATACCCGTCTTCATCGCCTCGCGGCCGGAGTGGCGCCGGCGCTTCGAGCAGCACGGCCTGCCGCTGATCGGCGACGACATCAAGAGCCAGGTCGGTGCGACGATCGTACATCGTCTGCTTGCCAACCTGTTCCGCGAGCGCGGCGTGCGCATCGATCGCACCTACCAGCTCAATTTCGGCGGCAACACCGACTTCCTCAACATGCTGGAACGCGAGCGGCTGGAATCGAAGAAGATCTCAAAGACGCAATCCGTCACCAGCCAGATCGACGTTCCCCTGGAGCCCGGCAACATTCACGTCGGGCCGAGCGACCATGTGCCGTGGCTGACCGATCGCAAGTGGGCCTATATCCGGGTCGAAGGCACGACCTTCGGCGGTGTGCCGCTGAATGCCGAGCTCAAGCTGGAAGTGTGGGATTCGCCCAATTCGGCCGGCGTCGTCATCGATGCGGTGCGTTGCGCCAAGCTGGCGCTCGACCGCGGTATCGCGGGCGCGCTGACCGGTCCCTGCAGCTATTTCATGAAATCGCCGCCCGAGCAGTTCACCGACGCGGAAGCCCGCCAGCGCACGCTCTCTTTCATCGCCGGCAAGGACGAGCCGATGCTCGATGCGGCGGAATGACGACGACGTTCTTTCTGGTGCGCCACGCCGCGCACGACAATGTCGGCTGTTATCTTGCCGGACGGATGGCCGGCGTTTGCCTCGGCGAAGCCGGCAAGGCACAGGCCTCGCATCTGGCAGACCGCATGGCACGCGAGGCGATAGCGGCAATCTTCTGCAGCCCGCGCGAACGCACGCAGGAGACTGCCAATCCGATCGCGCTCGCCTGCAATGCCGGTGATATCGTGATCCGCGAGGAACTCGATGAGATCGACTTCGGCACCTGGTCGGGAAAGACCTTCGAAGAGCTGAACCAGGATGCCGACTGGCGGGTGTGGAACGACCAGCGTCAGCAGGCGAGAACACCGAGCGGCGAGACCATGCTGGACGTGCAGCAACGCGTCGTCTCATTGATCGAGCAGGTCCGCGGCACCTACCAGAACCAGGGCGTCGCACTGGTCAGCCATGCCGACGTCATCAAGGCCGCCGTGTGCAAGGTGCTCGGCCTGTCGCTGGGAAACTGCTTTCGCTTCGATATCGACCCAGCGTCGATCACCACGGTTGTTTGGGGGGACTGGGGGTCGAACCTGATCAGACTCAACGAAGCTGCCTGACGAGGAATTGCCGGATGCGCATGGTCATTTTCGGTCTTACCGTGACATCGTCGTGGGGCAATGGGCACGCCACGCTGTGGCGCGGATTGATCCGGGCGATGGCCGGGCTGGGCTGGTCTATCACCTTCTTCGAACGCAACACTCCCTATTATGCCGGGACGCGCGACCTCGACCAGTTGGATGGCGGCAACCTCGTCCTTTATCAGGATTGGGAGGACATCCAGCGCGTTGCCGAGCAGGCGATGAATGAGGCCGATGTGGTCATCGTCACCTCCTATTGCCCCGATGCCGTGAGCGCGTCGCGCCTTGCCCACCAGGCGTGTCGCGGGCTGAAGGTGTTCTACGATCTGGATACGCCGGTGACGCTGGCGCGGATCGAACAAGGTGAGCCTCCGGCCTATTTCGGGCCGGAAGGGCTTCGCGATTTCGATCTCGTGCTGAGCTACACGGGAGGCACCGCGATCGACGCATTGAGGTCGATGCTGGGTGCGCGCCGCGTCATGCCGCTCTACGGCCATGTCGATCCAGAGCGACACCGGCCCGCCCCGCCCAGGCCGGAGTTTGCCGGCGACCTTTCCTATCTCGGGACCTATGCGGCAGACCGCCAGGCCGGGGTCGAGAGGCTGCTGGTCAGTCCGGCTGCGCGCCTGCCGGAGCGCCGCTTCATCATTGGCGGCGCACAATATCCGCAGGAATTCCCGTGGAGCGACAATATTTTCTTCGTCCGGCATCTGCCGCCGGCCGACCACCCCGCCTTCTTTTCATCATCACGGCTGACCCTGAACGTGACCCGCGAGGCGATGGCCGAAAGGGGCTGGTGTCCTTCCGGCCGGCTGTTCGAAGCCGCCGCTTGCGGTGCCGCGATGGTGAGCGACACATGGCCGGGACTGGAGGCCTTTTTCCGGCCCGGCGAAGAGATCGTCGTAGCGAACAGCACCGACGACGTGGTCGCCGCGCTCGACCTGTCCGACGCCGAGCTTGACGCGATCCGCCGCCGAGCGCGCGAGCGGGTGCTGGACGAACACACCTCGGCGCGGCGCGCGAAGGAATTCGACCGCATCCTGTCCGATGCACTGCACGGCTCCACGCATGGCGAGCCGTTGAAGGAGGCAGTTTGATGTTGGGCATCGTGCCCGCAGCCGGACGGGGAAGCCGCATCCAGCCGCTCGGCTTTTCGAAGGAGCTTCTGCCGGTCGGCAGCCGCATCGACGGCAACACCGAGCGGCCTTGCGCGGTCAGCGAATACCTGGTGCGCCGCATGGTGCGCGCGGGGGCCGACAAGATCTGCTTCGTCATCGGCTCGGGTAAGTCGGATATCCTCGAATATTATTCTGCCGGCTATGCCGACGCGACTGCGCTGTTTGTGGTGCAGCCCTCTCCGGTCGGCCTTTGCGACGCCATCTTCCGTGCCGCACCGCTCGTCACAGCCGATGAGACCGTTCTGGTCGGGTTGCCCGATACGATCTGGTTTCCCGAAGACGGCTTCCTGGCCCTCCCGGACGACGGCCTGTCCTTCCTGCTGTTTCCGGTGGACCAGCCGGAGTTCTTCGATGCCGTCGTTGTCGACCAGGACGACCGGGTGAAGCAAATCCAGGTCAAGCAGCAGAATGCCCAATCGAACTGGATCTGGGGTGCGTTCAAGATGCCCGGCCGCACCCTTCACCAGCTCGCCGCGCTGTGGCGGGAACGGGACCGGTGCGACGAATACATCGGCACGCTGGTCAATGCCTATCTTGCCGCCGGAGGCGATGCCTATGGCATCAAGGCTGGCACCGCCTATGTCGACGTCGGCACCTTCAACGGCTACCGCACCGCACTTCGCCTGCTTGAAAGCGCCGCCGGTACCAAGGACGACCAAGTCGCCATTACGCTGCCCGGCCACCAGCACGTCCCTGTCCTCGCCGGCGAAGGAGGCTAGCCATGCTGCATTCCGATGCCGAAATCCGCCGCCGTATCGATGCGCTCGGCCCATGGTTCCACAATATGGAACTGGCCGGCATCGAAACCGCTCCCGACCATTTCCTTGGCAACTATCCGCTGATCAAATGGCGCAAATTCGCCGACGCGATTCCCGCCGATCTTTCCGGCAAGGCGGTGCTCGACATAGGCTGCAATGCGGGTTTCTATTCGATCGAGATGAAACGCCGCGGCGCCGGCCGCGTGCTTGGCATCGATTTCGATGAGGCTTACTTGGCGCAGGCGCGCTTTGCCGCTGAGGTAGCAGACTGCGACATCGAATTCCGGCAGCTCTCGGTCTACGACGTTGGCGCCCTGCATGAGCGGTTCGACATCGTGCTGTTCATGGGCGTGCTCTACCATTTGCGCCATCCCTTGCTCGCACTCGATCTGATCCGGGAGCACGTCGCCCGGGACCTGATGATCTTCCAGTCGATGCAGCGCGGCAGCACCAACGTGCCGGCGCTCGAGCAGAATTATCATTTCTGGACCCACGACCTGTTCGACCGGCCGGATTTCCCAAAGCTGCATTTCATCGAGCATCGTTACGCCGACGACCCGACCAACTGGTGGATTCCCAATCGCGCCTGCACCGAAGCCATGCTGCGCAGCGCCGGCTTCGAGATCGTCCTGCAACCGGAGCAGGAGGTCTATTTCTGCCGCACCGCCGACGTGCCGGCCGGTGGCGGCGTCGTCTACCCGTCGAAAGGACAAATAAATGATTGAAGCCGCGATGATCTGGAACGAGCCCAACAACAAATCCCACTGGGATCCCGAGCTCGACCCCGACTGGAGCCGCTTCGCCAACATGGCAATCCTGGCCGCCGACGCGATCGCGTCGGAGAATCCGGCCTTGACCAAGGTCCTTGGCGGCATCTCGCCGATCGATGCCGGTTTCATGACACGGATGAAGGAGTTCGACGTGCTCGATCATGTCGATGCTGTCGCCGTGCACGGTTTCCCGCTCGACTGGAACCTCTGGCAGATCCACGAATGGCCGCAGAAGATCGGGGAGATTTCGGCTGTCACCGATCTTCCGGTATGGGTCAGCGAGGTCGGCGTGTCGACCTTCGGCGCCGAGGAGGTACAGGTCTGGGGCCTGCGCCGGACCGCGGAATTGCTGATCGGCAACGCACCGCGCATCCAATGGTACAGCCTCTACGACCTGCCGCGCGAGTGGGAAGCGACGACGCGCCATCGCGAGGCGGAAGGCTCGTCTTACTACCGCCATTTCTACATGGGCCTGCTCCGCCAGGACGGCACGCCAAAGCCCGCGCTCGAGGAGTTCCTGCACCACACGCCGGCAATGGGACTGGTGCAGTGGTTCCATTTCGAAGATCACCGGCTGGACGACGCCGTTGCCTGGATGAAACGGCTCGGCGTCACCAATCTGCGCACCGGGCTATCCTGGGCCGACAGCTTCAGGCCGAACGCACTTGACTGGTTCGACCGGCAGATGGAGGCTTTGGCCGACTTCGACGTGACGGTTACTTTCTGCTTCACGCCGGAACACCGCGGAATGATGCCGCACCACAGCAGTCCGCCGCTGGTGCCGGAGGAATTCGCCGACTTCTGCGCGGCAATGACGCGCCGATATGCCGGCAGCATCGCTGCCCCTTCGGTCGGCAGGCTGCGCGCCTCCGCAGCGTGAGGAGCTTCGGCTCTCCAGCCATGATGCTCACCGTCCTCAACGTCGCCTATCCCCTCGCCCCGGTCGGGCCGGATGCGGTCGGTGGTGCCGAGCAGGTGCTGTCGATGCTCGACCAGGCGCTCGTACAGGCCGGACACCGCTCGATCGTGATCGGCTGCCAGGGCTCGAGCGCTGCGGGTGTCCTCATCGAGACGCCGGCCGAACCGGGCGTGCTCGATGAAGCGGCGAAGCGCCGGGCGCAGCGTTCTCATTGCGCCGCAATTGCTACCGCACGCGCTCGCTGGCCAATCGACGTGGTCCATTTGCACGGTATCGATTTCGATGCCTATCTGCCGGGCGACGGGCCGACATTGGTGACCCTGCATTTGCCGCTCGACTGGTATCCGGCCGACGCTCTCAATCCGGCGCGGGAGGATCTGTGGCTGCATGCGGTATCGGCGGCTCAGCAAAGAACCGCGCCGCCGGGAGCCAGGCTGATCGGGCCGATTCCCAACGGAGTGGACGTCGACGCGCTGAGCGAACCGCAGGCCAAACACAACTTTGCGCTCGTGCTCAGCCGCGTCTGCCCTGAAAAGGGCATCCATCTGGCGCTGGACGCAGCCAACAAGGCCAGCGTGCCGCTGGTCATCGGTGGCAAGGTCTACCCCTATGAAACGCACACAGAGTATTTTCGCGACGAGGTCGAACCCCGGCTGGACGACCGGCGCCGCTTCCTTGGTCCGCTCGGCTTTGTCGCCAAGCGGCGCCTGCTGAACACAGCCCGCTGCCTAGTCATCCCGAGCCTTGCCGCGGAAACCAGTTCGCTCGTCGCCATGGAGGCGCTCGCCTGCGGCACCCCCGTGGTGGCCTTCCCGAATGGCGCACTGCCGGATGTGGTCGAGCACGGCAAGACCGGGTATCTGGTCGGGGATGTCGACGAGATGGCCGAAGCCATCGCTGCCGCACCCAGCCTGGACCCCGAGACGTGCCGGGCCGAGGCGCGGCGGCGCTTTTCACTCGACCGCATGGTTTCCTCCTACATGGACGCCTATCGGGCGCTGGCACGGCTCGGCACAGACAGCGAGCAGCTCGCGACGGCAAAGTGAGCGCGACATGCTCCGCAGTGAGATCATAGACGATCCGGCGGACCTCGAAGCCCTCGAGCCGCACTGGTGGGAACTCTGGTCGCGCAGTCCCTCGGCGACGCCGTTCCAGTCTCCCGCATGGTTGCTGCCATGGTGGCGAACATTTGCTCCCGGCGAGCTAGCGACGGTCGCCATCTGGCGTGGCGACGATCTGGTCGGCCTGGCGCCACTCTATCTGGAACGCCACGACGCCGGCGCGCGATTGCTTCCGCTCGGCATTTCGTTGAGCGACTATCTGGATGTCCTTTGTCTTCCCGAGATCGCCGAACCGGTCGGCGCAGTCATCGGTGGCGCCGTTCTTTCCGTGGGCTGGTCACAGTGGATCTTGCAGGACCTGCCTCCCGGCGGCGCCGGCCTTGCCATCAGGCATGCCGCGCTCGAATCGTGCCAAGCCGTCGGTCACGCCGCTTGCCCGGTGCTCGCCCTCGCCGGCGACCAGACGCTTCAAGGCTGTGTTCCGGCGCGGCGGAGGCGCCAATTGCGCCGCGCCCACAGGGCCGCGTCGAGACGCGGCAGTGTCTCCATCGAACCCGCTTTGTCCGATCCGCAGACATTCCTCGACCACCTGATCCGCCTTCACCGCGCGCGCTGGGCCGGACACGGCGACGGCGTTCTGTCCGATTCCCGCGTGGAAGCATTCCACCGTCAGGCGCTCCCGCAACTGGTGGCACAGGTGCTTGCCCGATGCTGGCTTATCACGATCGGTAACGCGATCGTGGGCGCCTATTACGGGTTCCATCATCGTGGCCGCGCTTGCGCTTATCTCGGTGGCTTCGATCCGGCCTATGCCGAGGAAAGTCCCGGCGCGCTGCTCATCGGCCAGGCGATAAGGCAGGCGATCTGCGAAGGCGCGGAAGAGTTCGATTTTCTGCGCGGACAAGAGGCCTACAAGTACAGCTGGGGCGCCGTAGACCGGTGGACGATGCGCAAGATCTGGACGCGGAGCAAAGGGCGATGAGCGCGACCCAACCGGAATCTCGGCGGTCGACATCAGCAAGGCGGGTGCTGGAGGATTGCATGGCAGACGGTGCCGGCGTCGAAGCCGTCATCGCAAGGCTGGCTCTCCGTTTCGAGACAGGAATCGATGCTGCAGAATTGGCGAAGATTGCGCAAAACACGCACTCGGCTGACCCGCGAAACACGGCAAAACTGCAACGGATTGCGGACCTGCTTCGGCGCAGGCCCGAGATCTTGGCCACGCTGCGCAAAACAGGCGGTGCTGTTCGGCACGAGCGTGGCGAGGACGAGACCGACGATGCGGTCGTCAAGCGGCTGGCGGCCGGGTTTGACGCGGCGGCGGCGATCTCCCCGGCGGCGAGCGTCCAGCTGTCATCGCTGGGCAATGAGGAAAAGCTCTCTGCCGCTACGGCTGAGATCGTTGCCTGGCTGGAGAGGCGAGGCTTTACCGGCAGTGACCGCGACATACTGGATATCGGCTGTGGTATCGGTCGGTTCGAACAGGCGCTCTCCGCTCTGTCGCACCGGATCGTCGGCAGCGATATATCCCCTGCGATGATCTCGATCGCCCGCCGGCGATGCGCCGGGCTCGGCAATGTAGAATTCCGCCCTGCGCGCGGTTTCGATCTTGCCGATTTTTGCGATGCCAGCTTCGACCGCGTGCTGGCCGTCGACAGCTTTCCCTATCTGGTGCTGGCCGGCCTTGCGGAGCGACATTTCGTGGAAATCGCGCGCGTGCTGAAGGGGCCGGGCATGGCCGCGCTTTTGAATTATTCATATCGCGGATCGCCGGCGCTGGATCGCGCCGATGTCCATAACTTCGCCAACGCAAATGGCATGCAAGTCCTCGTCGACGGCGAAAAGCCGTTCCGGCACTGGGACGGCGATGCCTTCCTGCTTACGATTTCCGGCGGAACATTGCGGCCCAACGCTGGTTCGGATGCCGAACGGGAAAAGCCGCTATTCGACAGTATGAAGGAGGACAAGATGGCGTCCGGCAGCAAGAAGCACATCGGTCGCGGCAGTCACGGCAAAGGCGCTGGCGCTGGCGCGATGACCGATCTTCCCAAGGACAAGATCGGAGAGAACGCCGTTCTGTCCAACAGAGACAAGAAGCAGCACACCAAGGAGCGCGGGCTCGACGGCAATCGGGTCAAGTCCGAGCAGTACCAGGATCATTCAGCGGATCGGCGGCCTGAAGACTGATCGTTGCGGCAGCATGTGGCTTGCAGCCGGTGAGCAATTGAAAGGCGGCGAGAGCCCAACCGCTGACGAAGCTGTGCAAGGACCGATGCCGGTCGCATGGACGCCCTGCGAATTCTTGCAAACTCGCACTGTTGCCACCAGAGTGAGGTGAAGGAACCAACATTTGCCAAGAGAACGCGATGTCTCGCTCAAGGGAAGATTCCGGCAGCAGGCGTGCCGATCTGACGATAGATCGGGAAATCGCTTCGTTGCTTGCGGCCATCGAACAGGAAAGGGTTCCTGACAGGCTGACCAAACTTGCGATCGAGTTGCAGCATGCGCTTGTCGAAAGGCGCTTGCGCGAGACCAGCAACTAACGTGACGTGTATTAGCGGCGCCTCTCGGCTTCGAAGTCCAGTTGTCCTTCGGACAGATAGCTGCGCCTTTCCATCAGGGTTTGCGAGGAACTTTCGCCAAGGTATTCCAGCACGCCGGCGCGTGCCCTGTTGAGCCGGCTCTTCACGGTTCCCACCGCGCAACCGCATATTTCGGCCGTTTCCTCATAGCTGATGCCCAGAACGCCTATCAACATCAGAACCTCGCGCTGGTGCTCAGGAAGACTCTGGATGGCCTGGTGGACCTCCTTGCCCTGTACGGACCATTCCTGCGTCGCTTCCGAGATCGGCCGCAGCGAAGCGCAGTCGAGCAGGCCGGGCGCTTCCCTCACCGCGGCCCTGACACGCGTGTAGTAGGTGTTGCGCATGATCGTGAAGAGCCATGACTTCATGCGCGTTCCAGCTTCGAACTTGTCAATGTTGGCCAAGCCCTTGGTCAGCGTCTCCTGGACCAGGTCGTCGGCATCATCGGGAGTGCGGCAGAAGGTGCGGGCGAAAGCCCTCAAAGCGGGTATGAGGTCGACGATGGAAACTTCTTCGGTTTCGCGAGTCGCCAAGGCGTAGGCTGTAGGTGGCAATGGTCCAGCTCCCGTCCAGAATGAGTTCGTGAGCGCAGACCAGTTAAATGCATTGGGCGAAAGATCGTTCCGGCTGGCGAAAATCACCCGGATCGGGAACCGGAGCGGCTTGGCTGGGCAACCCAGCCGGCGGTGATATTTTTGACGGAACAACCACCGGTATCGCGGAGTTGGAATCCAGGCCGTCCGAAAATCCGGGGCGCCGCCATTGGCGTGTCGAAACGCGATTTTCGCAGCGAGCCTGGGCCGCCACCTCAAGGACAGTCCGCCACCTCAAAACAGGAGGAACCCATGACAGGAAACAAGCACGCCAAAGGCAAAACGCCGGCCGATAGCGACCTTGCCAACGATCCCGGCATCGGCAGTTCCAAGGGCACGATCAAGGAGGGCGACCGGCTCGATCAGGGCGACAACACGTTCGAAGGCGATGTCGAGAACGACACCACGCCTCAAGGCGGTATCAATCCCCGGCAAAAGATGCGGACCAACAAATGACGCCAGCATCGGCCGGCGCACGATCGAACAAACCCGCTGCAACCCGTGCAGCAATCCCGCGTTAAAGAGCATGGGCCTCGCGTCCGCCCAGCGTTGATGCGACAGGCTCTTTCGCGGAGACACAGATGACAAAAAAATCGTTTGGCCGCCCCGTTCCAATTCTCGTCGGCCTTGGTTTCCCTCGCCATGTCGAAAATATCTGGCAGGCCTATGACGTCTTGAACGAATGGCCGAGTCGCGGCCCGGCGCACAAGGCGGCGTTCGACGCCTGTCGCGCCGGGCTGGCTGACGAGGTCGATGCCGAGACCGTGCGCGCGGCGTTCGAAGCATTCGCCCGCAAGGCGGGCATTCTGGCGCACGATGTCGCCGCCGAAATACCAGGCAGGCACCAATCCCACTGCGGTTCGCGACGTCGGCTAAAATGCCCAGCAGGCCATGTGACCTGCTGAGGCTAATTTATATCAAGGGTGGTTAAATCGGGAGGACCGCCATGCTGGAGATAAAGTTCGATGCTCCGGTTTGCATCTACTTCGGCAAGCCGGGACGATCGCGAATGGTCAGCTCCGTTTTCGAGGCTTCTTACTGCCTCAAAAGCGAGAAATGGCCTGCCCGCAATGCCCCGTTGTCGCTGATGGCGGGAGATGCATTGGATGGCGCCCAGATCGGCCAGATTACGGCAGCGGAAGCCGGCGAAGCATTTATCGACGCGGCTTTGGAAGCGAAGATTCTTGTCGAAGGCGAGCCGCATGACACACATGCCCGGACGGCCTTCATGCCGGACGGCGGGTGAACCGGCAGGCTGCTTCCCCGCAGAGCCGTTTATCACGAATGGCTGGCTTCCTCGGCCTTTTTCTCCCGCTGCTGCCTGAGGACCTCGTCGGTTCCGACCAGCTTCTTCGATCCGCCGGGGATCGCGGTGGAAACAACAGCCGGCGGGTCGCTTGCGGGGAAAGAATCCTCCAGACCCGCCTGCAGCTGGTCTTCCAGCGTCTGCGGCTCTTCCGAGCGGCCAGGGGTCCTTCGGGTGTCTACATTCTCCAGCGGCTGTGTCATGTCCGGTGAAGACCTGACTTCTCGAATCGAGCCATAGAGCTGTTCGATGGCAAATTCCTTCATTGTGTCGAAATCGGCCTTTTCGTCACGCGATGCCTCGATTCGGTCAACCATGGTCTTCTCGAACCGTTCGAGGCTCTCGCTTCCACACGCTCGGCAGAGACGCACCAGCGCCTCGCGCAGTATGAGCGGCGCAAAGTGCGCTGTCGCCTCAAGCCTGAGCTGCTGCAAACGCTCCGGGGTAGCGGCTTGGAACTTCGACATGCTCGACCTCTTCGCCTTGTGGAGCATGTCAACGAAAATTGTCGGCGGATGTTCCATCGGCGGCCGCTGCATCGCTCGATCCTCAGCGGTGCGCGCCACCACCGACTGCCATGCGGATACCGAGACAGACGACGAAGCAGCCTGCCACGCGCTGCTGCCAGAGCCTTACCTTCGGTCGTCTCATGATCCAGGCCCCGAGCGTACCGGATGCGAGCGCATATGTGCCCAGCACCAGCACACCGGTTATTTTTTGGCTGCCGCCGAGCAGCAGCAATTGCAGTGTGACCGATCCCCGCGCGGGATCGACGAACTGTGGAAGGAATGCCACCATGAAGGTTATCGGCCAGGGATTTATCAGATTGGCGATCATTCCTTCGCGTGCGGCCACAAGCGGCCCGACACTGCGCGGCTCCTCGACGGCGACGCCGGCCGACGGCAGCAGCACCAGACGCGATCCAAGCCAAACCAGATAGGCTGCGCCCATCCATCGAAGCATGGCAAAGACAACGGGCGATGCCTGGAGCAGCGACGATATGCCGAGGGCAAGGAGTGGCAGCTGGACCATGCCGGCGCCGATGGTCATTCCCAGGACGGTGAACAGGGCAACGTCACGGCCCTGCCCGATGCCACGCGCCATCACCAGCAGACTGTCAGGCCCCGGGGGCATCTGCATCAGAATGACCGTCCCGAGAAAGGCCGCCCACGAGGCAGGATCCATGCCGCTACTTCGCCCCGGTTTCGTAGGAGGCCTTCGCGCCGTCCTTCAACCGACCGGCATCTCGCATCATCTTGAGCGCCTCGTCCCTGGTCAGGCCGCACCTGCGGGCAAAGAAATTGACCTCATAGGCCTGCTCGGCCGACAGGCCGTCCTTGGCATGCACTCTGCGCTTGTGTTTGCGTCCGCTCATACATGCTTGATCCCGTGAGACTTAGCGTCCCCAACTCACATCGGGCCAACCGGTTCCCCACTGCTTCGTCGCTGCGCAGGCTTTTCAGGCGCCGTCGGGCCGGCCGACCTTGTCCTTGAGTTCGTTCAGGAATGCGAGCAGCGCGTCCTCAGGATCGTCGGCCTCTTCGGTCAGCATTTCGATGCCCCAGTGGCCGAGAACAGCCTCCTGGACGATGCTCGGCTGCGACATGAAGATAAAGGATTTCGGGCGGCTCTTCTCGTAGCCCGACCGCCGCCAGGTCTGCCAAAGCCTGTGCAATAGCAGACGGATGTTCATATCAGACATGCTGTAGCCGATGAACAGGATGGTGCGCCCAAGCGCGTCGGCGCGAAACTTCGCGTCGAGCGGCGAATCGAACGAAAGCCGGTCGAAATAATCGGTCTCCGCCAGGACCAGCGATTTGTCGTCGTCGAAATCGCCGTGGAATTTGATGATCTGCGTCACCTCGCCGGTCGTCTTGGGCAAGTCCTTTGCATTGGCCACCTTCACAAAGGGCCGGCCATGGATCTCGAAGGCTACCTCGAGGTTGCGATCATAATTGGTGGTGTAGATGATCGGAAAATCGAGCGATACGATGAGCTTGTGGATTGCCGACCGCTGTACTTCTTCCCGCGAGACGCTCCATTCACGATCCATCCAACTGCGCAACGGGCCGAGGCTCCCCTGCTTCAGCCGGTAGTATTCGGCAAGGGCCTGATAGCTGGCCTCCGGTGCGCCGATCATGTCCTCGTGAAGGCCGAGCTCGTTTTGCATGTGCTCGATGAGCTTTTGCCAGGACGGCAAGCCGACGCTCATCGACACCCCGGCTCCAACGAACAAGATAGCTCGTCGCTCTTTCACCGATTGAGCCAGTTGCTCGACTGCAGACAGCATTCGACACAACTGCGATAGGTGCCGCTCCGTTCCAGCCGAGCCAGGACCACTGCCGGAATAGAATTACTTCCGACTTGAGTGCGGACACTCGGATCGGCTGTCCCGAGCGCCCGGCCCCCGACTTTTGGCCAACCGAATCCGACATTTATTTCGTTGCATTTGGCACTTCTGCGCCGCTCACGCGTTGGAGAGTGTTCAACAAACACGGCGCAGCTGCAGCTAATGGAGCTCTGCGCCAACGTCGGCAACTCGACAGCAAATGAGGCAAGCGCGACTGGTGGCGGCGAAAAATAGGGTGCCTGGCAAAAGGGGAAAGAGGCCAATGGCTGCAATACTGGGATGGAGGCTGCTGGCGGGGTTTGCACTGATAACCGCGGCGGTTGCTCAGCCAGCATCAAGCCCTGCGATAAATCCGCCGGCCGCAGCTGCTCCGCCCGACGACGGCCAGTGGGCGATGCCGGCAAAGAACTACGCCTCCACCCGCTACAGCGAACTTGCGGAGATCACCGAAGACAACGTCAAAAACCTGCAGGTGGCCTTCACCTTCTCGACCGGCGTCAACAAGGGCCAGGAGGCTGCGCCCTTGGTCGTCGGCAACACGATGTACATCGTGACGCCGTTTCCCAACATCCTCTATGCGCTTGACCTTACCAAGCCCGGCGCGCCGATGAAGTGGAAGTTTGAGCCCAATCCCGAGCCCGCGGCGCAGGGCGTTGCCTGTTGCGACGTGGTCAACCGCGGTGCAGCCTTCTTCGACGGGCGCATCTATTTCAACACGCTCGACGGCCATGCCATCGCCGTCGATGCGGCCACCGGCAAACCGGTCTGGAACACCCATATCGGCAACATCAATATCGGCGAGACCATCACCATGGCGCCGCTGGTGGTGAAGGGCAAAGTGCTGGTTGGCAATTCCGGCGGCGAAATGGGCGTACGCGGCTGGATCAAGGCCCTCGACGCCGGCGACGGGCACGTCGTCTGGACGGCCCACAATACCGGCCCGGACGCCGAGGTGCTGATCGGCCCCGATTTCAAGCCGCATTACGACATGGACAAGGGCAAGGATCTCGGCGTGACGTCGTGGCCGCCCGACGCCTGGAAGATCGGCGGCGGCAATGTATGGGGCTGGATCTCCTATGACCCGGACCTCAACCTGATCTTCCATGGCACCGGAAATCCCGGTCCGTGGAACCCGGATCTGCGACCTGGCGACAACAAATGGACCGCCGGCATCTTTGCCCGCGATCCCGACACAGGCGCAGCCAAATGGTTCTATCAGTGGACCCCGCACGATTTGCACGATTACGACGGCATCAACGAGCAGGTGCTGCTGGACATGACCTGGCAGGGCAAGCCCCGCAAGGTGCTGGTGCGGCCGGAACGCAACGGCTACGTCTATTTGTTGGACCGCACCACGGGCGAGGTCCTGTCGGCAGTGCCGTTCGGGCCTGTCAATTCCAGCAAGGGCGTCGACCTGAAGACCGGCCGGCTGATTGTAAATCCGGACAAGAAGACCGGCACCGGCAAGGTCGTCCGCGACATCTGTCCCACCGCATCTGGCCTCAAGGACTGGCAACCTTCGGCGTTCTCGCCAAAGACCGGCCTGCTCTACATTCCGCACAATAACATGTGCATGGACGAAGAAGGCGTCGAGGTGAATTACATCGCCGGCACGCCCTATGTCGGCATGAACGTGCGAATGATTCCCGGGCCGGGCGGCAATCGCGGTGCTTTCACCGCCTGGGATGTCGCCGCCGCCAAGCCGGCGTGGAGCCTGAAGGAGAATTTTCCGGTGTGGAGCGGCGCCGTCGCCACCGCCGGCAACGTCGTGTTCTATGGCACTATGGAAGGCTGGTTCAAGGCGGTCAGCGCCAGGACCGGCGAACTGCTTTGGCAGTTCAAGACGTCGTCCGGCATCATCGGCCAGCCGATCACCTATCGCGGCCCGGACGGGCACCAATATGTCGCGATTCTTTCGGGCGTCGGTGGCTGGGCCGGCGCGATCGTATCCGGCGATCTCGACCCGCGCGACGCCACCGCCGCGCTCGGCTTCGTCAACGTCATGAAGGATCTGAAGGATGTAACCACGCCGGGAGGTACGCTGTATGTGTTCCGGCTGCCTTGAGACGATCGGCCGAGTTGCGGGGCCACGGAGAACGCGTTCGCGGCGGTTAGCCGTCGCGGTTGGCGCACTGGCACTCTCGCTCGTTGCCGCCGTTGCCAATGCGCGCGAGTTGAGGATCTGCGCCGATCCCAACAACATGCCGTTCTCCAATGCCGCCAGGCAGGGCTTTGAAAACAAGATCGCCGAACTCATCGCCCGGGAGCTTGGTGCGACTGTTTCCTACACGTGGTGGGCACAGCGGCGCGGCTTCGTCCGCAACACGTTGAAAGCTGGCTTGTGCGATCTTGTGCCCGGCACGCCCGCCAATCTCGAGATGCTGCGCACCACCGCGCCCTACTACCGGTCTTCTTATGTGTTCGTGACACGCCAAGATGTGCCCGAAATCACGTCCTTCAACGATCCTCGCCTGCGCGATCTGCACATCGGCGTCCAGCTGATAGGCGACGATGGCGCCAACTCGCCCCCCGTCCAGGCGCTTGGCCGTCGTGGCATCGTCGGCCATCTCATCGGTTTCCCCGTCTATGGCGACTATTCGGCGCCGAACCCGCCAGCACGCATCATTGAGGCGGTCGCGAATGGCGACATCGATATGGCCGTCGTCTGGGGACCGTTGGCCGGCTACTTTGCAGCCAGGCAGAAGGTGGCGCTGCGGATCACGCCGGTTTCGCCGCGCGTGGACGGCCCGCAACTGCCGATGATCTTCGACATCTCGATGGGCGTGCGCCGTGGCGACGATACGCTGCGCAGCGAGGTGAACGCCGCCCTGACCAGACACCGCGCCGAGATCGACGCGATCCTGGCGACCTACCAGGTGCCCCGCCTCGATCCTGTCGGAGCGCCTTGAAATGAAGCGCGGTCTTCTCTTGCTGGTGTTCGCAATCCTCGCGGTTGCCGCTTGCCAGCGTGAGGAACGCGACACGCGTCCACAGTCGGCGCTCGGCTCGGGCGACCAACCGGCAGCCGTAACGGCCCTGGAGCCGGGCGGCCAACGGCCGGCCTCGTCCGACACCAAGGCCGGCGTGTTCGAGGCCAACGCCTTCCACCTCAGCGAGGGCAAGCGTCTGTTTAACTGGTTCAACTGTTCCGGCTGCCATGCCAATGGCGGTGGCGGCATGGGCCCGGCCCTTATGGACCAGAAGTGGCTCTATGGCAGCTCGATCGAAAGCATCCACGCCACGATCAGGGACGGTCGGCCAAACGGTATGCCGAGCTTCCGCGACAAGATCCCGGACGACCAGATCTGGGAGCTTGCCGCCTTCGTCCGCGCGTTGAGCGGCAACGCGCCAAAATCCGCTGCGCCGGGCCGCGACGACGACATGATGCCCCATCCATCCGAGAATCGGCTGCCGGACGCCGCGACGCTGGGGAAGTCGCCGTGAACCGCGGTGTCTGGACAGTGTGCCGGTGCACCGCCTGCATCCTGCTCCTCGCAGGATGCAGCGGCTGGCAATCGGCGCTCGACCCAAAGGGCCCGGCCGCGAGCGAACTCGCATGGCTGATCTGGTTCTTCACAGCACTCTGCGCGGTGGTCTGGCTTGGGGTGATGGCCGTGCTGATCGTGCCATTGGCACGACGCCGGGCGCCGGTCGGCGATCCGCTTGTCCTCGACGCTGCCGCCGAGCGCAGCAAAATGCGAATTGTCGTCGCCGCACTCGCCGCTACCGCCCTGATCCTGGTAGGCCTGACCCTGCTGAGCTACTTCGCCAACCGGACGCTCGCTGCTATCGGCTCGGATGCGGCGCTGACGATCCGGGTGACCGGGCATCAATGGTGGTGGGAGGTGCGCTACGAAAATGATCAGCCGAACCGCATTCTGACGACCGCCAATGAAATCCACATCCCGGCGGGCGAGCCGGTGCGGCTTGTAGTGACCTCGACCGACGTTATCCATTCCTTCTGGGTCCCGAACCTCTCGGGCAAGCTGGACCTCATTCCAGGCCACGAGAACGTTCTCGATCTGAAGGCGGACAAACCCGGCGTCTATCGCGGCCAGTGCGCCGAGTTCTGTGGCGCGCAGCATGCCAATATGAGCACCTTCATCATCGCCGAACCTCGGCCTGTATTCGACGCCTGGCTGAACGATCAGCTGCGGCCGGCGGCCGCCCCCGTGTCGGCCGAGGCCAAAACCGGCCACGACCTGTTCCTCAAACGGCCATGCGTGATGTGCCACAAGATCGGCGGCACCATCGCCGGCGGTACGGTCGCTCCCGACCTTACACATATCGCAAGCCGGCGGACGCTCGCTGCCGGAACGCTGGCGATGAGCCGGGGCAATCTCGCAGCCTGGATAGCCGATCCGCAAGGGATCAAGCCAGGTGCCCACATGCCCGTGGTGGGACTGAACGGGGACGAGCTGAATGCAATCGTAGCCTATCTCGAGGGCTTGAAATGAGTAGCGCCGACCTGGCCCATGGGCGTGACCTCGCCCAGCAACGCGCCGCAGCACAAAAGGGTGACCTAGCTCCCGAACGCGACGGTCCTCGCGATACCGGCCTCGACGACGCCAGCCTTGACGGCTGGTTGGCGCGGACATGGCAGACGGCGCCAGGCATCATCGGTGCGCTCTCGAGCGTCGACCACAAAATTGTCGCGCGGCGCTACCTGATCACCGCTTTCGTCTTCCTGTGCCTCGGTGGCCTCAGCGCCGTTGCCATGCGCATCCAACTGTCGGGGCCGGAGCGTGGGCTGATCGGGCCCGACCGCTACAACCAGCTGTTCACCATGCATGGCGTGACCATGATGTTCCTGTTTGCAGTGCCGATCGTTCAGGCGACCGGCATCTACCTCGTGCCACTGATGGTCGGCACCCGCAACATCGCCTTTCCGCGCCTCAATGCATTCAGCTTCTGGATTTATCTCTCCGGTGGCCTCTTCGCTTGGGTGTCGTTTGCACTCGACATGGCGCCCGACGTCGGCTGGTTCTCCTACGTGCCGCTGTCCGGTCCTGAATTCGGGCCAGGCAAGCGTTCCGACGTGTGGGCGCAGATGATCACTTACACCGAAGTGTCATCGCTGGCGGTCGCGGTCGCCACCATCGTAACCGTGCTGAAGCAGCGTGCGCCGGGCATGTCGCTCGATAAGATTCCGCTCTACGTCTGGGCGATGCTGGTCACCTCTTTCGTAATCGTGTTCGCCATGCCAGCGGTCATGATCGCGTCGACGTTCCTGATCCTCGACCGGCTGGTCGGCACCCATATCTTCAACCCCGCCGAGGGTGGCGACGTACTGCTCTTCCAGCACCTGTTCTGGTTCTTCGGCCACCCCGAAGTCTACATCATTTTCCTCCCGGCTACCGGCATGGTGTCCTCGATCATCGCCGCTTTCGCCCGGCGTCCGGTATTCGGCTATCTGGGCATGGTACTGGCCTTGATTGCGGTCGGCTTTTTGTCGTTCGGCCTGTGGGTCCACCACATGTTCGCAACCGGCCTGCCGAAGCTCGGCGCGAGCTTCTTCACCGCCTCGAGCATGTTGATCGCCATCCCGAACGGGCTGCAGATCTTCTGCTGGCTGGCGACATTGTGGGACGGACGCCCGATAATCAGAACGCCGCTGCTGTTCGTGTTCGGCTTCTTCTTCACGTTCGTTGCGGGCGGCCTGACTGGCGTGATGCTGGCGTCGGTGCCATTGGACCTGCAAGTACACGACACCTATTTCGTGGTCGCGCATTTCCATTACGTGCTGATCGGCGGGTCGGTGTTCCCGCTGCTCGGCGCGACCTATTTCTGGTTCCCCAAGATCACCGGCCGGATGATGAGCGAACGTCTCGGACGCTGGCACTTCTGGCTTGCCTTCCTAGGCTTCAATGCGGCGTTCTTTCCGATGCACATTGTCGGCCTGTGGGGCATGCCGCGGCGGGTCTACACCTATCCGGTGGAACTCGGCTGGGGCAACATCAACCTGTTCATCACAGCCGGCGCGGTCATCCTGTTCCTAAGCTTCGTTCTGTTCACTACAAACCTGGTGTACAGCGCCTCGAGGGGCGCCCCGGCCGGGGACAATCCCTGGAATGCCGGCACGCTGGAATGGGCGACGAGCTCTCCACCGCCGAGCTATAATTTCGCCCGGATTCCGGTGGTTACCCACTCCGAGCCGCTCTGGGCCGAACACGACGCGCTGCCGGTTGCGACCGGGCTTCGCGTCGACGTTCGCGAACTTGTTGTTTCGACGGTGGCAGAGGCGCATGCCGATGTACGCGAGAAGTCGGCGACGCCATCGATCTGGCCATTGTTCGCCGCGCTCGCGATCGGCGCCACCTTTCTTTATTCGATTTTCAGCCCGTGGGCGGTGGTTTGGGGGGCCGGACCGATCGCCGTCACTCTGATCGGCTGGTTCTGGCCAAAAGGCGATCCGGAGGATGAGGAATGAAACAGCGCCCGTTCGCGGACATTTCCGAACTCCCGACCTTCGGGCTCGGACCACGCAGCCCGACCTGGTGGGGCACCCTCGCCTTCATGGCGCTCGAGGGCATCGGTTTCGCGCTCGCCGCAGGCGCCTATCTTTACCTTGCCTATCTGTCGCCCGAATGGCCATTGGGCGTGCCGCCGCCCAACCATTGGCCGGGCACCATCGTCACGCTGTTGCTGCTCGCCAGCGTGGTGCCCAATCACATACTGAACCGCTACGCCGAAGCCTGTGCCATGGTGCCTGTGCGCATCGGCCTGATCGTCATGTCGCTGCTCGGTATTGCACCGCTTGTCGTGCGGTGGTTCGAATTTCCGGCCCTCAACATTTATTGGGATACCAATGCGTACGGCTCAATGCTGTGGGTGCTGCTCGGCCTTCACACAACGCATCTGATTACCGACGTCGGCGACACGCTGGTGCTGACAGTCCTGATGTTCACGCGCCATGGCTATAGCGGCCGGCGTTTCGGGGACGTTGGCGACAACGTCTTCTACTGGGATTTCGTGGTCGCGACCTGGATCCCGATGTATCTGTTGATCTACTGGATGCCGAGGCTTGACTGAGATGCGTGCGCTTCGCTTGGGCACATCATGGGGCGGGCTGTTGTCCGGGCCTTTGGCCTGGGCGGTGTCGACGCAGCTGAATTATGCGTTCGTGGAGTGGCAGTGCGCTCATGGCATTCCCGTCATACCGGTCATTGCGCTGGTGCTGACAGTGCTGGCCTTGCTCGGCGGCGTGCTGTCGTGGCGGGCGCGCCAGCAAGGCGGCGCCGCCTTTAAACCGGATCGTACGCGCGCCACCGAGGATTTCGTCGCCAATATCGGCATTCTCAGCGCGGTGCTGTTTGCGCTGGTGATCGTCATGCAAGGCGCCGCCTCGCTCATTCTTGACGGCTGCTTGCGATGAGCTTCGACGCGCTCTTCTCGACCTCGATCTGCTACGGTGCCGGCGCCCCGCAGGCCGGCTGGACGCTGGCGTTGCCGATCACGCTGCCGCTAACCGTGGTCGCAGTGCTTTACGCGGCAGGCGCCTTTCGGCTGTGGCGGCGGAGCGCCCGCAGCCGGCCGTTGCGACTGCGGCAGGCCGTGCTGTTCGCGGCCGGCTGGGCCATTTTGGCGGCAGCACTGGTCAGTCCGCTCCATGCATTGGGTGAGCGCGTCTTCACCGCCCACATGATCGAGCACGAGCTGTTGATGGCGGTGGCGGCACCCCTGCTGGTCGCCTCCTGCCCGGCGGCGGCGCTGATGTGGGCGTTGCCGATCAGGCTGCGGCTGGCATTTGGCGCAGCCGGGCACGCGAAGGTGCTTCGAACCATTTGGACCGCCGTCAGCCGCCCTGCAGCCGCGACCTTCTTGCACGGCGTCGCGATATGGGCGTGGCACGTTCCGGCGCTGTTCGAGGCGGCGCTTGCACAGAGTGTCCTGCATTATGCGCAACATGCCAGCTTCTTCGGTACGGGGCTGCTGTTCTGGTGGGTACTGCTGCCGCGTTCAGGCCGCGAACAAGCCTATGGCAGCGCGGTCATGCACCTTTTCTTCACCTCGCTGCACACCGGCCTGCTCGGGGTGCTGCTGCTGGTCTCGCCAAGGCTGTGGTTTCCGGTAAACGCAGCAGGCGCGGAATTGTGGAACCTTAGCCCGCTCGAGGACCAGCAGCTCGCCGGTCTGGTGATGTGGGTTCCGGCCGGCTTGATTTATGGCGGGGCCGCGTTGCTGCTGGCCGGCCTGTGGATTCGCTCGAGCAGCCGAAAGGACCGGGAGGCGTCGCATGCGCTTCACGCTGTCTAAAGCCGTAATTGGCGCTGCGGTTATTGTCGTGCTCGTTGCAGCCTTGGCCGGGATCTCGTTGTACTTCGAGCAAAGCCGTCGGGTCGAGCAGAAGGCCGACAATGCGACCGGCGGTGTCAGCGCCCGCGCTATACCGATCATGATGGCCAATGGCTGCGCCGGTTGCCACACCATCACCGGCGTTCCCGGTGCGCAAGGGTTAGTCGGTCCACGCCTCGACGCAAGCCTGCCCACCCGGGTCTATGTCGGCGGCGTCTTGCGCAATAGGCCGGAGAACCTGATTCGGTGGATCCGTGGGGCAAGGGAGATCAATCCGCATACGGCAATGCCTTCGACCAGGATTTCTGAGCAGGAGGCGCGGGACGTCGCTGCCTACCTCTACTCGCTGAAATGACTTTGTTGCAGCATTTCTTGAAGAGCAGGGTTGGCTGCAACATCTCGCCAGGAACAAATCGGCAAGGCCGAGGTTTGGTTCTACCGATCAAACCGCGAGGAAATGCTATGGACACTGATGTCAATTCCGAAACCCGCTCGATCTTCATTGTCGGGCTGCGCAATGCCCACGCCATGGAGAACCAAGCACTGTCGATCATGAAGCCTCAGGTCAAGCGGATCGAGAACTATCCGCAGGTCGCCGACCGCCTGCAGCAGCATATCACGGAGACCGAAGGGCAGATCGCCCGCCTGGAATCCATTCTGGATGGCCTCGGTGAGGACCATTCCACATTGAAGGATACGGCTATGTCGATGGTCGGCAGCATGGCCGCGATGGGACATTCCGTAGCCGGCGACGAAATCCTCAAGAACAGCTTCGCCAACTTTGCATTCGAAAATTACGAGATAGCGGCTTACAACTCATTGCTCGTGCTCGGGGAGGCCGGAGGGTTTAATCAGGCGATCAACTCTCTTCAGCAGAATCTCAGCGAAGAAGAGAAAATGGCCGACTGGTTGAAGCAGAACCTGCGCGGCGTCACCTTGCAATACGCCAGGCTGCGTGAGGCGGGAGAGACCGCCAAAAGTTAAGCCGCCCCGCCGCTGGCCGAGAGGAATTCCTGGCAACCACCCAGTCGAATTGACGGGGTGGTTGTTTTTTTATTGGACAGTGCTGCTAAGACTGCACGCCACGCCGTTGGCCAGACACGCTTCATGCAGCCCGAAGAACCGAACGGATTCAAGCGAAGAATCGGAACGGACCGGAGCGCCTCGGCTAATGACTTCAGCGCCGCGATCACATTTGTCTGCGGAAGGTTGCGCCGACTTCGATGTTCAACCGCGAGGCGACCCGCGGTTGGAATCGCCACGAACGACCGCAGCGCTATCACGTCGTTTCGGGAGACTCGTTCGATTTGGGAGCCTCGTCGGTCTCCGGCAAACGATCGCGAATGGCTTCCTCGGTTTTGCTTGCCGTCTTTTTCACGACTTTCTCGACGCGGTCGACCAACGTCTCGGCGTCGCCGCTGGAACCCTGTCGGTCAGCCTCTTCCTTTACAGTCTCATATGCTTCGGCGGCGACCTGCTTGGCTTGCTCCACGCCTTCTTCAAAGACTTCTTCGGCACTGTCACGAAGCTTGTCGCGGTAAGGGCCGAGTTGCGCGTCTTCCGCGGCGGTGTGAGGCAGCATCACGCCGATGGCTGTGCCCACGGCAAGGCCCACCGCGGCCATTGCCAGAGGTTCGCGCTGGAACAGGTCCTGCGCCGACTGCCGCACCCGGCCCGTCATATCGGTCGCGGCCGAGCCGACCTGCCCGGCTGTGCTTCTCAATCTTTCTTTGGCGCCGCTCGCAACGTCTGCCACAGCCTCAGTCGCACCGCCTGCCACGGACGCAGCCGAACGAGCGGCATCGGAGAGCATGGAGCCGGCGGAAGCTTCGCCCTCGGCACCGTACTCATCGCCGCGTGAGTCCTGCCAGGCCCCGCCCAAGCTCCGCTCGTCAGAGACGTTTCGGCTGCCGTCAGGTTCCCTGCCGGTCGAATAGGCACCAGGTGCTGAACTGTCTACCGAGGTGCCCTTGCCAAGCATCAGCCAGGCCAGGCCCGCGCCGACCAATGTAAGCGGCAACGGATTGTCCCTGACCTGAGTCTTAAGATTGCTGAGCATGGCGGATCCCTCGCCGCTGAACATCCCGGTGAATTCGTCGATCAGTTGGCCCGGTGTCATCTTGCTGCGGATCGAGTCTGCGGTATCTGCCACTCTGGCGCGCGCAATATCAGCATCGCGTTCCAACTCGGCTGCGGATTTGTCGGTCATCTTATCTGTTCCTTGATCACGCGTGCGTCGCGTTTAAGTTGGTCTTGTGTCCGGTCGGGGGTCAACTCTGAGGGAGCCATGCTTGCCTTGCCGGAGCGCAAGAGTATGACGCCCAGTACTGCCACCACGACGCCGACGAGCAGCGAGGACCATCCGGCTCCCAGCCCGGCGCTCGCCAAGGCAATCACCAGCGCCTGCAAAAGCACCATCAGGGCGGCGAGCAGGCAAATGGCGCCTCCCATTACCTCCACGGCGCCGGCGCCGGCCTTGCTTACCTTTTCCGACATTTCAGTCCGCAACAGCCTGCTTTCGGTTTGAAGCAGTGTTGTGACCTGCTGTGCCAGATCGCTGACAAGGGTTGTCAGGCTGCGAGTGTCCTGATTGTCAGTCATGGGTTTCGCTCCAGGCTTGCATTGGCCCAGTCATCGCCGGACTGATCGGATCCTAGCGGGGCCGGCTCAACTGCCTCTACCGATCGCCATCCCGACTCATTCGAGCTAGGACCCGTCTCGGGCGCCCGGCCTGTTCCCGACTGGCCCGGTGCTCCGGTTTGGGCAGAGGGTGGCGAGCTCTTGATGAACCGCCCCAACGCCAGGCCTGCCAATACCGAACCGGCGATCAGCGCCCCCGAGTTTTCACGGCCGAACGACTGAATTTCGCCAAGCACCTCGTCGAACGGTTTATCCTTCAGGGACGAGGAAAGCCGCTCGAGCCCGCCTGCGGCGTCAAGGGCGAATTTCGAAGCGGTCCGTTGATCATTATTGGCAAGATGCTCGCTTGCCGCGCGCAATGCGCCGCCGAAGGCCTTGAGATTGGCGCTCACGTCGCGCTGCGTTCCCTCAGCCTTGTTGAACAACGCTTGCTTTGCTTCCGATGCGTAATCTCCGGCTTTCCTGGTGATCTCGTCACGCGCATCGTGGAGCGCTTCCGTCGCGGTCTGCTTTTCCCGTTGTAGTCTTTCTGAAAGCTCGCTTCTGGCGGTCTCGAAATCGGCCGTCTGACGGCCCTGATCGTCCTGGTCCTGCATGGTGTCTCCTAGTGGAATCCGAGGAAGGAGAGGATTGCAAGCACGACGACGACAAGGCCGATGAGATAAATAACACTGTTCATGGCGCAATCTCCTCCACTGCGCACCGAACTTGCCTGTGCTTCCCGTGTTCCCTCAGACGTCATCTTTTTTGGTAAGCGAAGCCTAACCAGCCTCAAGACGGGATCTTGTCCTGTGCCGATGGCGGTGAGCGCGCGGTTGGAAATGATACGAGACCGGACTCCGGTGCGACTTACAGGTCGAGGCGCAGGTCCGCTCCGGCACATGGCGCTGCATGGGCCGGAATTTTTCCGTAGTGCTTTGACTGGGCATTATCGCAGTGGGACCTGCCTGCGACCTACCACTCGATCGCAGGCCGCGCGATCATCAGCCAGAAAATCCCGAGCACGGCAGCGAAGGCGGGGAAGCCGAAGGCGAACCACAGCCAGAAGAGCCTATGATAGCGCGGCGGCAACGGCGCGCCTGCAGCGGCGGCTTGCGATGCCAGCTTGCGCATCTGCATTTGCATCCAGACGACCGGGAGCCAGAACATTCCGGTGAAGATATAGAGCGCGATCGAAAGTACGATCCAGCCCTCCGACAGCGAGTAGCCTGCCTGCCAGGCGAGCGCGGCTCCGGTCAAAGGCTGCGCGACCACGGCCGTCGCGGTGAAAAGGAAGTCGGCGACGACGACGATACGCGCCACCGCCGCAACCGTCGCGGCATTGCCGGTCCTGTGGGCGAGCAGCATGAAGAAAGCGATACCGGCGCCGGTACCAAGCAGCACGGATGCGCCGATGACATGCAGAAATTTCAGCAGGAAATAGAGCATCAACGCTCCTCCAGCACTGCCAAGGCCACAAAGTGCAGCACCAGGATCGGCAACACCTTGAGCAACGGCCCAAGCGGGTCGTTCCACAGATCGGGGCTCAGGAAGCTTCCGACGACCAGGTAGAAGAGCGAGAGCGCGATGCCGCCATAGAGGCCTTTTCGCGTCGCTGGCCGCCAGGCTAGGAGCGCGCCGACGGCGATGTCGGCAAGAGCACCGGCTATCACGGTCGGCGCCGACAAGATGCCAGCCCCCGTGCTTTGCATCAGCTCGATGCCACCGTTATAGCCGGTGGTCAGCGTCACAATACCCGTCACGATCCAGAAGACGGGCAGGACGACGAAGATCGCAGGCTTGATGAAATACAGCCGGGCAAACCATTTTTCCTGCACCGTTGCCGGATTGAGCGCGAGGAAGCCCGCCAGGGTTTGCGGGCGTATGCCGGTCGCGGCGGTCCAGTCCGAGGGATCTCCAACCGCTCCTCGGGCGATCTCTCTGGCCGCGTTGGTGCGCATCGGTGGACGCCAGCCGAACATCGCGGCAAGGTCGCCGAGGCGGTAGAGAAGCCTTGCAACAGCCGCCGGCAAGACAAACCTGGCTGCAGGAGCCCAGCCGAGCCATTGGCGATAGCTGCCGACGACCTCGTCCATGCTCAGCTGTTCGGGACCGACAAGTTCCAACACGACGCGAGATGGACTGTCGGGATCGAGAAGGAAGACGACTGTTGAGACCACATCGTCGAGTAGTACCACCTGGAGCCGGCCGGTGCCGGGCATGGACGGCAGCACCGGCAGCGAGGCGAGACCCCTAAACAATGCGCTGGCCCCAAACACCGGCCGGCCGAGCACCACGGACGGGCGCAGGATCACCCAATCCAGATCAAGCGCCATAAGCGCTTGGTCGCCGGCCAGTTTCGTCGCCGAGAATGCCGAAGGCTGCGCCCGATCGACGCCTATCGCCGAGAAGTGGATTACCCGGGCAACCCCTGCCCGCGCACAGGCGAGGAAGAGTGCTGCCGCCGCATCGCGATGGACTTCGCGCGTCTTTTCGCGAGGGCTGTCCTGCAGGACGCCGGCACAATTCACGACGGCGTCGACACCCCTGAGATGCGGTAGCCAGTCTTCGGGCTGCAGCGCCGCCGCCATGTCCAGCACCAGCAATTGATAATTGCCGGCCCGGCTTGCGCCGGGGCTGCGGACCAATCCGATCACCTCATGCCTTTCGGAAAGAAGGCGTGCCACGACGGAGGCACCGATCAGGCCGGTGGCGCCGGTAACCAGGACTTTCACTGGACCCCATTCTCCGACGGCGGGAAAGTATCGTTCATTCCGGTTTATCGCCCTCGATACTCCCCTTCATACCGGAAAGTTCTTCCGTCGTGCATAACAACCGCGGCCGCGCCGGGTCGGAGATGTCGAGCTTGTCCCAGGGAATGCGGTACACGCTGTCGCGACTGCGCAATCGAAAGGCGTCGAGGACCGCAATGCCGATGGCCGAAGCGGACAGACGCTCGAAGGCCGCGTAGATGCCGACGTGGTAATCGGCAACTACCAGGTTGTCGCCATCCGGTTCGGCGCGTATCTCCTCGATACGGCCGATGCTTTTGCCGCGCTGCGAAAGCACATTCCTGCCAGCCAATTGCTCAAGATTGACGGTGGCCATCATCCAGCTCCCGGAATACGCCCAATGACATGATCGCGCAGCCAGTCCTGCCAGTCGAAAATCGCCGTTTCGCGGACGTCGATATCGAACTCGATGTCGACGCCGATGTCGCGCACCTTGTTCCAGGCGATGCGGTGCGGCTCGGCATGGCGCTTGCCGCCGAGCCTTGCCGCAACCCGCGCCATCCAGCGCCCGGGTCGCTCGCCAAGCCGACGCGCCAGCGTGATCGAGCCGAGCTCGACCGCAACGATTTTGGGCGGCTTGCCTGGCCTGAGTTCCGCCACCAGACCGTCCACCTTGCCGATCTTGACCTGCTCGCGGTCGACCACTTGCTTGTCCAGAATGTCGCGTAGCAAATCCATCACGTGCCTCCGAATATCTGCAAAGGAATGGTCACGATCGCGAGCACGAAACCGAGCGCAATGATGAAGATGACCGCGGCATTCGCGATCATGCCATTGCGGTGCTCGCCGACATAACGCTCGTCATTCAGCAGGAAAAGGAACGGCACCACGGTCAGCGGCAGGCTGGCGGCCGTCAGCGCCATGGAAAAGATGGTTAGCTTCAGCGGATCGAGACCCAGTGCGATCGGAATGGCGGCGAGAAACAGCGAGACAGTGTAGACGGTGCTGAAGCCGGGATCGTCGCGCGGTTTCTGGTCCTCGCCCCACGTCCAGCCGAAACCCTGCGCCACGAGATAGGCTTGCTGCAGCCCGATTTCGAGCGCGGCACCGAAGCAGGCAATGCCGAGCGATGCGACGAACAGGATGAATCCCCAGAAACCGAAGATCTGGATCAGCATCAGCGGCAATTGATGGTAGTCGTCGACCTGCTCTATGCCGTGCGCCGCCAGCACGAGCGCCGCCACGATCAGCACACCGATCGCGATCGTGCCGCCAAAACTCATGCCAATGCCGGCAATCGCCCGATTGGCTCCGAGATAGCTCCTGTCCCACTGATCCTCGATCGCTCCCGACGAATAGAACATGAACAGGTAAGGCGATATCGACGCGCCAAGAATGCTGACCGCCATGAACCAGTATTTGGCCGCGTCGTGGTCCGGCAGAGTGGGCACGGCGCCGGCCGCGACCTGCCCCCAATCGGGTCTCAGCATGATAGCGCCAACCACGAAGCACAGCGTGACGAGACCGAGGATCGAGACGCCTTTTTCGATGAAGCCGAACGTGCCTTTCCAGAGGAACAGCCATACCAGAAAAGCGACCGGCAGCGCCCACCACTGAAAGCCGATGCCGGTGGCGAGCTCGAGCGCAATGGCAACACCGCCAATCTCCGCTGCCATGACCAGGAAGTTGACCAGCAAAGTCGCAAGCAGCGGCCATAGAAAGGCGTTGAAGCCAAACCGTTCCCGGATGCCGTCGGCGATGGTGTGATGGCTTACGGCGGCGAACCGGCCGGCCATCTCGACCAGGAAGATGATGCAGATCACGCCCAGAACGACGGCCCAGATCAGCTGGAACCCGAACGCCGCGCCCGCCTGAGCGGCGGTTGCCATCGATCCGATCTCGAGAAAGCCGCCAACGCTGGTAACGACGCCAAGCGATATTTCGAGCAGCTTCTTCATGGTTTCGGCGCGAAATATTTGGCCTGGGACGCGTTCAGGGCCGCAGCGGCAGCCCAAAGATCGTGCTGCGCGTGTTCCACTTCCGGGCGATTGCCGTCCTGCACTGCCGCCGCGGCGCGTGTCACCACCGTCGAAAGCTGTCCGACTGCCGCCGTCAGACCGGCTTGCTCGCTGGCTTCAGGCGACTTGGCCGACTGGATTTGCGCACGGGCATCGGCGAGCGTCTTGCCGACCGATTGCAAGGTGCGCGACGTGTATTTCGAGGGGGCCGCCCCTGAAGCCCAGGCATCCAGCACCAGCGATGCGGTCTGTGTGGCGGAAGCCGCGGTTTTCGACTGCTGCTCGACCTGGTCGGAAGGCGAGCATGCCGTCAATACAAATATTATCAGCAGCAAGCACGGGCGGTCTGGTCGAAGATCGACGGCTGTAACGGCATTTACAATACGGGCTTGTAGCGTTGCTGCCACACGATTGTTCTCCCCGCACCAAGCGACTTCGGCGCGAAGTTTGATCTAGAGCGCTGGGTGATCACGTCAACTAACCGCGATGAACTGCCTTGGCAGCCCGGAACAAACCACCGATCGCCGGATTAGGGGGATGAGGAGGCAAAAGTCATGGACAGGGAAGAGCGTATCAGGCAGCGAGCCCATGAGATCTGGGAGCGTGAAGGCCGTCCCCAAGGACGCGAGCGCGAGCATTGGGATCAGGCCGTGCAGGAGATCGAAGCTGAGGGTTCCGAGGCCGAACGCGGTCCGGTCGTGCCCGATCCAACGGTCGGGGCCGGCTCCAGTCCCGAGGCGCGTGGCAGTAAGCGGCGGCGAGGGACATGAGGCCGATGCCTCGTTTCGTCGCCTGGATCGTGGTCGTACTGGTCGTGCTGTTCGCCGCCTGGCTGATGATCGGGCGCGACAGAACCGGCGGCGGAGGTCAGCCCACGCCGCACGCAATTGATCAAAATGGATAGGAGCCGACATGACGGGAACCGATACTCATCCTGAACAAGACCCGGCAGAAGGATCGCGATCGATAGTGGAAAAGCAGCTCCGCAAGGAGCAAGGCGGCGAGGGTCAAAATCGCAAAGCCGAGCCAGCTTCCGACAAATCCGGCAGCAAGACCAAGACGCCTTCGGAAGCGCGCAAGAAAGGCTCAAGCTTGGATTGAGCCGGCCGAAAGCGGGCTCACACTGCCGTTTGCCTCGAAATAATAGGGATAGCGCTCCTGGACGATTTCGAGCACCTCGAAGATGCGGCGAAGATGCGTTCGCATCGCCTCTTCCGCCGCAAGCGCGTCGGCCTGCTCGAGCGTATCGACAATCCGCCGATGTTGGCCGAGAACCACCGACATGCTGTCGAGGCGCGGGAAAGACAGGAAACGGAAGCGGTCCATGTGCAGCTTCGCCGCGCTGATGTCGGCCCAGATTCCGGGGAAGCCGGCATGGCTGGCGATATGCTGGTGGAACAGCTCGTCCGACTTGAAAAAGCGCCTGTCGTCCGCGATGGAGGCGAACGTCTCCTGGACGGCCAGTTCGCCTTTCAGCATGGCGAGCAGGTCGGCGCGACGCGGGCTCTCGACCGCACGCTTGATCAGGCCGACTTCGAGCGATTCGCGCAGGAACTGCGATTTTTCGAGATCGGCGATCCGGAGCGGGGCCACCATGCTGCCGCGCTGCGGATAAATGTCGATCAAGCCAAGACCGGCCAGCCGGGCGAGCGCCTCCCTGACCGGCGTGCGGCTCACGCCGAGGGCTTCCGACATCGCCTTTTCCGAGATCACTTCATGCGGCTTCAGACGGAAGGTCAGGATCTGGTCGAGCAGAACCTCGAACGTCCTCGCCGCGACCGATACGCCGGGGCCGGTTTCGCCCAACCGCCCCTCGGTGATGGTCCGCATTCCCAAAAGCCCTGCCATCGGCGACCCCTTATAGGCTCTGCAGCTTCAAGCCGTTCATGAAATGCCTGCGCAAGCAGCAGCGCCGAGGTTATTCCTTGCGCGGAGAACCGCCGATGCGCGCCAGCAGGCCGCCATCGACGCGTACGACCTCGCCGGTGACGAAGGAGGCATCGTCGGACAGCAGGAAGGCGACGACTGCGGCAATCTCTTGCGGCCGGGCGGTACGGCCGAGCGGATGCATATTGTCGAGGATGCGCAGGATCTCGTCGGGCTTATCGTTGAGTTTCACCGCATCCCGCAGCATCGGCGTGTCGACCGCACCCGGAGCGACGGCATTGACGCGCACGCCGAGCGGCGCATAGTCGACGGCCATCGATTTGACCAGGCCGATCAGGCCGTGCTTGGCCGTGCTGTAGGCCAGAACCCCTTCCTGGCTGGCCAGACCCTGCACCGAGCTCATATGGACGATGGCGCCGCGGCTTTGCCGCAGCAGCGGCATCGCCGCGCGGGAGAGCAGGTAGGCAGCCTTGAGGTTGACGTTCATCACCTCGTCCCAAAGTGCCTCGTCCGTGGTCTCCACCGTTCCGTAACGCTGGATGCCGGCATTGTGGGAGAGCATGTCGAGCCCGCCGAACGCGGACCGGGCAAGCTCGACGGCGCGGCCACAGGCCTCAGTGTCGGCGGTCGAGCCAAGCACGGTGTGCACGGTCACGCCGCTCGCCGAAAGCTGCGCCGCTACCTCATCCAACTGATCGCCCGCCCGGTCGAACAGGATCAGGTCGACGCCTTGCTCGGCCAGTCTTTCGGCGACAGCACGGCCGATGCCCATGGCCGCCCCGGTGACCAGTGCGCGTTTTTTGAACTCAGCCATTTATCCTCCCTCGAACAGTTGCGCAGCGACTGCCATGGTAGTCGACGGGCGCACTTGACGTGCTCTTTCCACCGAGCCGGCCCAAGCGTGTTCGGCATCATGTCGCTCCTTGCATGAAAGCCAGCGTTTCCGCGCGCGTCGGTGCGCCAAGACGTCCGCCAAAGCGCAGGCATTTCAGGGCGGCGGCGGCGCTGGCCACTGCTATCGCCCGCTCTTCGTCCCAACCTTCGGCCAGGCCGAGAGCGAAGGTGCCGTGGAACACGTCGCCTGCCGCCAGGGTGTCGACGGCTTCGACCCGCGGCGACGGCAGATGATGGACGTCATTGCTGCCCGAGTAGCGGAACACGGTGCCGTTCGCGCCATCGGTGACCGCCACGAAGGCGCCGGTCCGTTCGCCGAGAATGGCGACGGCAGAACCGGCGGATATCTCCGGACCGCAAAGGATGCGTGCCGCCGGCAGCGAAGCAACGACATGCGAGGCGAGCGGCAGCAGCCGGTCGAGCACCGGTCGCGAAGCGACATCGGCGTCAAGGATCGCCGGGATGCCGCACTCGCGAGCCTTCGCCAGCGCCAGGGCCGCGGCTCCGGGCCAGCGGACATCAACCAGCACGACGTCGAAGCGGGAAAAATCCGCGGGCGGAAGACGGTCAGGATCGGCTTGCGTGACTGCATCGTAGAAGGGCACAATCATACGCTCGCCGGCGGCATCGACCAGGATCGTGGCAATGGCCGAGCGGCCGCCCTCGACCTTTCGCACCAGCGAACAGTCGACCCGCTCCGCCTCCATCTGGGCGATGACGTCGCGGCCGACGGCATCGTTGCCGACGCTTGCCCATAGCCAGACTTGCCCGCCCTGGCGGCTGGCCGACGCGGCGGCGCTTGCTGCCATGCCGGCCGCGAGCTGCACGGCCTCGCTTGGCAGGAACTTGCCGGCGCCGGAGGGCAGGACATCGAGGCGCAAGATCGTATCGTAGGTGAGCGCGCCGACGCAAAGCAGGCGGGGCGCCGTCATTGCAGCCGGTAGCCGCGCTGATGGGCAATCGCCGTCATCACGCCTCTCAATTCGGCAAGGCCGCGAAGACGGCCGATCACGGGATAGCCGGGATGGGTGTGCCGCGCAGCGTCATCGATCAGCTCATGGCCATGATCCGGGCGAAACGGCAGCAACGCCGCCGGTTCGCCGGCGTCGCGGCGGCGTTGCTGCTCGTCGAGCAAGATCGAAACCACCGAGACCATGTCGACATCGCCGCTCAGATGCTCGGATTCCATGAACGAGCCGTCCGGGTCCTTGCTGACGTTGCGCAGATGCACGAAGTTGATCTTGTGCGCAAAGCGGCTGGCGATGTCGGGCACGTCATTGGCCGGGTTGGCGCCCAGCGACCCCGTGCACAAGGTAAGACCGCTATTAGCCGATGGCACTGCGTCCAGGATAAAGGCGATGTCGTCGGCGTTCTTGACGATCCGGCACAGGCCGACGAGATCGCGCGGCGGATCGTCCGGGTGGATCGCCAACGTGACGCCCGCCTCTTCGGCCGCCGGCAGCACGTTTTCGAGAAAACGGACGAGGTTCTCGCGCAGCCGGTCGTGCGACAGGCTCGACTGCTCGGCCACCACTTCGCGCAATTCCGCTACGTCATAGCGCTTGAAGGCGCCTGGCAGGCCGGCCATGATGTTGGCGAGCAGACGCTCTTTTGACGTATCCGGCGTCGTCTCGAACCATTCGCTCGCCCGCTGGAGAACATCGGACGCATAGTCGCGCTCCGATCCCTTGCGCTGCAGCATGTAGCAATCGAACGCGGCAAGCTCGTGCATGTTCATGCGGAGCGCCCGTCCGCCGCCCGGCAGCGGCGCAGCCAGGTCGGTCCGGGTCCAGTCGAGGATCAGCATGAAGTTGTAGCAGACCGTGCGCACACCGCAGGCGCCGAGATTGCGTAAGGTCTGCCTGAAATTGTCGTAGAGCCGGTCGAGATCGCCGCGGCCGAGCTTGATGTCCTCGTGCACGGGCACACTCTCGACGACGCTCCATTTGAGGCCCATCGCCGGATCCGCCTCGATAAGCGCCTGGCGCTGCCTGATGGCGTCGATCGGCCAGACTTCGCCGTAAGGGATGTCGTGCAGTGCCGTCACGATGCCGGTCGCGCCGGCCTGCCTGGCATGGGCAAGCGTTGCCGCGTCGCTCGGCCCAAACCATCGCCACGTCTGCTCCATTCGACCTCCAGCTGCGGAATTTCTCGATGACCGCTGGTGTATTGGATACTACCATGGCAGTCAATTGCTTGCCGCAGCCCAGTGCCTGTATCCGCGTTCGGGCGGCCGCCCTATGAGAGATTACAAAGGTACGTGGCGTTCAGATTGAACGGCTATCCAAGATCCGAGTTTCGGCTGGCCCAAATCGCGCCGCGTTCGAACATCGTGCGCATTTGCGGCACGGCGAACTCGTCGGCGGTGTGCCCGAGCGCGCTGTAGAAGACGCGGCCCTTGCCGTAGCGGCGCTTCCAGACAACCGGCATGACGACGCCGGCGATGAAATCGAGATGCTCGCCGGTGAAAGTAGTCGTCGCCAGCACCTCGTTGGTCGGATCGACATGCATGTAATACTGCTCTGAACGGTAGGCGAAGCTGTCGATGCCCTGCATGACCGGATCGCCCGGCCTGGTGATGTCGACGTGATAGTCGATGATGTTGCCGGGATGGGCGACCCACTGGCCGCCGGTCATGAACTGGTATTCCGGCTCGTTGCGGAAGCTGTCGCACATCGTGCCGTGAAAGCCCGCAAGGCCGGTGCCGGCCCCGACGGCGCTGGTCAGGTTTTGCAGCTCCGACTTTTCGATCGTCGACATGGTGATCACCGGGACGATGAGATCGAGCTTGCTCAGCTGCGGATCGGCAAGCGCCGAAGTCCCCTGCTCCAGCTGCACGTCGAAGCCGTTGCCGGCCAGCATCTCCTTGACGATTTCGGCGCTTCGGGCCGGGGTGTGACCTTCCCAGCCGCCCCAGAAAATCAGTGCCGTCTTGCTCATCGCATTGTTCCTATTCCAGAATTCCAAAAGGCAGATCGGCGCGCATCGGCGCCGGCCGGGCGCAGCCATATCTGAGATCGATACGCCGCCCTGTCTCAGATGAAGAGATGATCGATTCCATGATTTCCAGGACATGGAGGGAAAGATCGAGGCTGGCGCGGTGTTGTCTGCCGGAGACGATCGCCTGCGCCATGTCGGCAAGGCCGAGGCCCCGGTAGTTGCCGTTGCCATAGGAATGGATCTGATCGGCTACCGTCCAGTCGCCCTTGCGCTGGCTGGTCCTGATGTCGCCCTGGAACTGGTTGGGATCGGAGACGATCATCGAGCCCGTGGTTCCGTAAAGTTCGATGTGATTGTGTTCATGCTTCCACACGTCGAAGCTGGTGGTGATCGAGACCGCGGCGCCATTCTCGAATGCGAGTAGGCCGGAAATATGGGTCGGCACCTCGACCCGGATGGTTTCGCCCTGGCGCGGTCCAGAACCGATGGTGCGGGTGGCGTAGGATGACTTCGCCTGCCCGGTCACGGATTTTACCGGACCAAGGAGATTGACCAGGCAGGTCAGATAGTACGGTCCCATGTCGAGCATCGGCCCACCGCCAGGCTGATAGTAAAAATCCGGATTGGGATGCCAGAGTTCGTGGCCGGGCACCTGCATGAAGGCAGAGCCGGCGACAATGGTCCCGACCGTATCCTTATCGACCAGCCGCCGCGCCGTCTGGTGGGAGCCGCCAAGAAAGGTGTCGGGTGCGCAGCCGACGCGCACGCCCTTTTCGCGCGCGGCCGCGACCAGCCGCTCGGCGTCGCTGAGCGTCGTTGCCAGCGGCTTCTCGGAATAGACGTGCTTGCCTTGCCCGACAGCCTGCAGGCCGACCGGCACATGATGCTGCGGCGTCGTCAGGTTGAGCACGATCTCGACGCGCGGATCGGCCAACAGCGCGTCAACCGGCATGGCAGCCAGGCCGTAGGCCGCTGCCTTGGCCTCGGCCGCCGTCCGGTTGACGTCGGCGACGCCGACAATGTCGAGCACCGGGAATTGTGGCGATGCCTTCAGATAGGCATCCGAAATGTTGCCGCAGCCGATAATGCCGACACCGATCCTCCGCATGGGCTTCTCCTCAAAAGGCGGCATTGATGAAACAGCAGAACTCGTTTGTCACCCCCCTTTCGGCCAGACGACGTTATCCCGTACAAGGATATACCTCGAGAGCCTCAGAACCGCCGCCCGATCACAATCGCGCGCCTATGCGCGAGCCGCTTGCTTTCGAGGTCGAACGGCCGGTACTCAGCAACATTGCTTCATGTAGCTTGCTCGACATTTTTGATGCCGGCTTTGAGCACAGCACAGATTTTCACCCGTAGAAGGACGCACATGATCCGCCCACAAGGAACCATCGCACCGATCCTGACGCCGTTCGAAAACGACGGCCGGATCGCCCGCGATCTCTGGATATCCCACGCCAAATGGGTGCTGGATCAGGGAGCGCATTTCCTGTCGCCGTTCGGCACCACGGGCGAGGCCTTGTCCGTCTCGTTGCGCGAGCGCATGCAAGCGCTGGAGTGGCTGGTCGAGGCCGGCATTTCGCCAAGCCATCTGATGCCCGGCACTGGTGTCACAGCACTTGCCGAGACCGTCGAGCTGACGGCGCATGCCGTCGGGCTCGGCTGTGCCGGGGTGATGGTGCTGCCGTCGTTCTTCTATACGGCCGCCGGCGACAACGGACAGGCCCGCTACTATGGCGAGCTGATCGAACGGGTGGCGAACCCGGCGATGAGGATGATCCTCTACCACATCCCGCAGAATTCCGGCGTATCGGTGAGCCCGGCGCTGACCGCCCGCTTGAGCCAAGCGTTTCCGGATGTCGTGGTGGCTTACAAGGACAGCGCCGGCGATTGGAACAACACCGCGGCGGTCATTGCGGCAGCCCCAAGGGTCGCGGTGTTCCCTAGTTCGGAAGCACAGCTGACGAAAGGCCTCGCCAACGGTGCTGCGGGGTGCATCTCGGCGACGGTCAATCTGAATGCCGCAGCGATCCGGGCCCTCTACGACGCAGCGCTGGCGGGAGAGGACATTACTGACGCGGATGCCGCCATCAAGGCGTTCCGCAAAATCATCCAGGACGCCGGCCTCATCTCCGCGATGAAGGCAGTGCTGGCGGTACGGTCCGGCGACAGACGCTGGCTGAACCTGCGCGCGCCGCATGAGAACGCGACGCAAGCCACCGGCGAAGCTTTGCTCGCCGCTTTCGGCCCGCTAGCCGACCATATCGGCCGGAGCTGACTATCGGGCCGTGTTCAGGGCGGCAGCAGCGCGTATCAGCGCCTTGAACGCATTCTCATCTATGTCTTCGCCCTCACGGATATCGATGGCGCGCCTGGTGTTGCCTTCGAGACTGGAGTTGAACAGGCCTGAAGGATCCGGCAGGGAGGCGCCCTTTGCGAAGGTCACCTTCACGACGTTCTTGTAGGTCTCGCCGGTGCAGATTATTCCGGCGTGCGACCACACCGGAACGCCTCGCCACTTCCACTCCTCGACCACTTCCGGGTCAGCCTGCTTGACGAGAGCGCGGACATGGGAAAGCGTCTTGCCTCGCCAATCGCCCAGCTCACTGATCCTCGCATCTATCAGCTGCGAGGGGGAGCTCTCTGCATTTCCTTCCATAGAGCCACTCTTCATCACCATTGTCGCTTTCCCCAGGGTTGTTGCCGCTCGCCCGTCACATGAATACCGCTAGTCGGCACCGGGTTTGCGGGAATGACTCGCATTCCACTCACATTCGCTCGCCAGGCAACTGGCTGGCTTGCCTTACCCAGTCGGTGAGTTGAGCTTCGTCGAGCTGGTCGTCCTCGCGGATGTCGAGGTAGCGCACGTCCTTGTGCTTGGACTCGCCTGGAGGGACAGGATGCAGCGACGTGCCGCGGAAGAAAGCCAGCTTGATGTACTTTGTGAAGCAATGGAAGTTGAGGAACCAGCCTTGACCCTCTACGCCATAGAAGGGCGAGTTCCATTTGACGGCCTTGCGCAGGTTGGGAACGTTGCGCTCGATGAGTGCGTCGAGGCGGCGGCCGACATCGCGTTTCCAGCCCGGCATGGCCGCGATGTAGGCCTGCACAGGAGCGTCACCATCACCCTTCGGGATCTGCGGGTTGCCGCCTGCGAGGAGGACCGGCTTGGCGGCTGCAGGCTTGGCGGCGGGCTTCTTCGCGACCGCCGCTGACTTGATGGACGTCTTGTTGGCCATGCGTTCACTCCAATGCGCCGGTGCCCCCTGCGTTGCGCCACTTGGGAGCGTAAGGCAGCACGAACATGTACAGACCGGTAAGCAGGAGCAAGCCGAGTGGAAACAGCGGCAAGAGGTATACCCAGTAGGCGGGTTCCTTGCCTGCTCCCAGGCTGATGAAGATGGCGGCGACGACCGCCGCAAAGATAATCGACAGCCAGCGGTGGATCTGCCGAACCCATTTGTTCCAATCCATTGAGACCTCCTCTGAAGACGAACCGAAGCGGATCGGGCGGCCCGTTTGGCGACTCCCGCCGGGCAGCCACGCCACTGAACGCATGCTTTACCAGCGCGCCAGTTGGGTGATTTGAACGAGATTGCCGCAGTTGTCGTTCAGCTGGGCGATGGTCGAGCCGGTTACTTCGGTCGGCGGCATCGTGAACTCGGCGCCGCGCGCTTTTATGCGCTCGTAGTCGCCCTTGACGTTATCGGTGAAGAACATGACCGCGGGCTGGCCCTGCTGGAAAATGGCTTGCTGGTAGGTCTTTGCAGCGGGGTTGTCATTGAGCGCGAGTTGCAGCTCGGCACCGTCCGGCTCGTCGGGTGATCCAACGGTCAGCCAGCGAAACGGCCCATTGCTGAAATCGGTCTTCTTGGTAAAGCCGAGCGTTTCGGTGTAAAAGCCCAGTGCCTTTTCCTGGTCGTCCACGTATACTTTGGCCAACTTGATCTTCACTGGCTTGCCTCCATTATCGCCTCGTGATGTCGCTCTGTAACAGAGCCCTTGCTTGGATAGCCCAGCGGATCTCAGTCCGTCCGCGCCAGAACCTGCTCCAGATCGTCAAAGAACCTCGGCCAGCCGACTTTGGCACCCCGGAAGTAAGGCTGCTGATCCGGCCGGAAGCCCGACTGTTCCATGCGCAAGCGGGCTCCGGTGCTCGTGGGGGTGAGGGTCCAGGAGACGACACTCTTGAGATCCTTGGTATCCCACGTGTAAGTCAGTGTTCTGTTCGGCTCGACCGTCTGCACCTGACATTCGACAGCGCCCCAGTCTGCGTGAAGATTGAAGCGGTGGTTCGCGACAGGTTTGAAGTCATTTTTCATGAGCCACTCCTCGATCAAGTGTGGTTGCGTGAGCGCGCGCCAGATCTTCTCGGGCGGATAAGCGATTTCCCGTTCAACAACGACGGAGAGCGTTTCGGTCGCCATTTCGTTCACTGGTCCATCCTTTTGAGCAGGTCTTCGAGGTCGTCGAACCGGCTCTGCCAGAACCCGGTCATCTGGCTTGTCCAGTCAATCAGGGGGGCAAGCGCAGCAAGCTGCGCGCTATAATGGGTCTGTCGCCCTGCATGGCGGTCGCGCACGAGCCCGGCCTGCCTCAAAACGCCGAGATGTTTTGACACGGCCGGTTGCGAGATCCCGGCCTGAGCCGTCAGAGCCCCGACCGTCTGCTCTCCTTCGCGACACAGCCGCTCAAAAATAGCGCGCCGAGTCGGATCGGCAAGCGTTCTGAAGAGTACATCGTGAGCGTTTGGCATTGGGATCGATAACCCTTCGGCTATTGATCGATGTATAACCACCGGGATATGTGTGGGTCAAGCGGGAAGCGGCATAATTCTCGTTGCAGGTCACCTGCTTCGCTCACGCAGCCAGTTGCTTATTCGCCGTGCTCTGCACTGGAATTGTCACGCGTTATACGCTACATGACCATCTACATGGTCAGGAGCTGAGATGGACGCGGTCAATTTGGCGGACGCCAAGGCACATCTGAGTGAGCTCGTCGACCGGGTCGAGGCTGGAGACTCGATCGACATAACCCGGCGTGGCAAGCCCGTCGCCAGGCTCACGGCCGTGGCCCGCCCTCGCAAACGGATCGACGCCGTCCTGCTCCAATCCCTGACCGCAACCATGCCTCTGCAGGCCCAGGCTGCCGCCGATCTGGTGCGATCGATGCGAGATGGCGATCGCTATTGACGTCCTATCTCGATACTTCGCTGATCATCGCGGCACTATCCAACGAAGCCATGACCGCGCGCGTTCAGGGCTGGCTGGCGGAGCAGGACCCAGCGCAACTTGTGATCAGCGACTGGACCATCACCGAGATGTCCTCCGCCATGGCGATCAAGCTTCGGACCGGACAGATCGACCTGGAGCAACGCGCGGCAGCGCTCGCGATGTTCAATAAGCTTGTCGCTGAGAGCTTCACCGTGCTGCCGGTGACGGGCGGGCATTTTCGGGTCGCCGCGAAATTCGCCGATCAGCATATGCTCGGGCTTCGTGCTGGCGACGCCCTGCACCTCGCGACGGCATCGGAGCATGGCGCCACGGTGTGGACCCTCGACCAGCGGCTCGCCGAGGCAGGACCGATTCTCGGCGTGCCGACGCAGTTGCTGGCATGATCGAGGCCCTCTCCTCCAAAATGAATAAACCGATTGAGGCTCGCCGAGCGGTACGGCCTTTCCACTTATGACGCGATGATCGCCTCCGCGGCGGTTCACGTTGGCTGCGATACACTCTGGTCAGAGGACATGCAGCACGGAATGGCGCTCGACGAAGGCTTGCGCATCGTTAATCCCTTTCGCGTTGCGAGCTGATCACGCTCATTGAAGGGGGCTGGCCGGGAGCGAACTGGCGGCTTTCGATGTTGCCGAGCGGCGTGTCCGGCACGGAGAGCGATGCTGTCAACCACAAGCGTCTGCGCGGGCGAGGAGAAAGGCCGCCTCGCGCACGTTGCGGGTGAGCTTGGCCGCAGCCTCGAATTCGGCGCGGGCCTCGGCCAGCCGGCCGGCCCGAAACAGAAAATCGCCCCTCGCCGCCGGCAATGGCGCATAATTGCGCAAGGCGGCGGCGTCGGCAATCTCGTCTACCAACCGCAGGCCCGCTTCGGGCCCGAAGGCCATGCTGTGGGCGACCGCTCGATTGAGATCGACCACCGGCGAGGGCATCACTGCACGCAGCCGGTCGTAGAGCGCTGCGATCCGGGGCCCGTCGGTGTCGGCCGGACTGCGCGCCCGCGCGTGACAGGCTGCAAGCGCGGCCTGCAACACATAGGGGCCATCGCCCCCGAGGGCTTCGGCACGGGCCAGCGCGTCAAGGCCTCGGCGGATCAGCAGCTGGTCCCAGCGCGCGCGGTTTTGCTCGGTCAGGGTCAAGAGGGCGCCGTCCGGCCCGATGCGTGCCGGCAGGCGCGATGCCTGGATTTCCATCAGAGCCAGCAGGCCGAACACCTCGGCATCCTCGGCCATCAACCCCGCCAGCATGCGGCCGAGCCGTTGTGCCTCCAGGCACAGGCTCGGCCGGACAAGGTCGTCGCCTGCCGTGGCAGCATAGCCTTCATTGAAGATGAGTAGATGACCTCCAGCACCGAGGACAGACGCGCCGCACGCTCGGCGCCGCGCGGCACCTCGAAGCTGAGCCCGGCCTTTCCGATCGTCCTCTTTGCGCGGACGATGCGCTGGGCGATCGTCACCTCGCTCGACAGGAAAGCACGGGCGATCTCGTCTGTCGTCAGGCCGCCGATGACACGCAGCGTGAGGGCCGCGCGGGCGTCGGGCGAAAGTATGGGGTGGCAGGCTGTGAAGATGAGGCCCAGCAGCTCGTCGCCAAGATCGTCGTTCATGGC
Organism: Mesorhizobium sp. M0598; assembly: GCF_040320865.1. Classification (NCBI taxonomy): domain Bacteria; kingdom Pseudomonadati; phylum Pseudomonadota; class Alphaproteobacteria; order Hyphomicrobiales; family Phyllobacteriaceae; genus Mesorhizobium; species Mesorhizobium sp. M0598. Next base: position 53,784 of record NZ_JAMYQL010000023.1, read on the forward strand.
CATTTCGTTTCCCTCGGCCGTACCATCGCACTCGCCGTCCAGCTCCCGCGCGATCTCCTCATGCTTGCGCTCGCGCATCTTGTCGTGACGGATCGCGTCGATGGCGCGGCGTTTGGCGACCGTCATCAGCCAAGCGCCGGGATTGGCCGGAACGCCGGTCCTGGACCATTCGGATAAGGCTATGACCAGGGCGTCCTGCACCAGTTCCTCTGCAAGATCGACATTGCGCACGAGGCGGGCCAGGCCCGCGATGAGCCGGGCTCGTTCAATGCGAAAAATCGCCTCGATCGCCTGCTGCGTCTCGCCTGCCGTCATGCTGCCTTATCGGCCAAAGCCATAACGAAGGCAAAGCAGGTTGCGGCCGACAGGTTCAGTTGCCGCTGAGCTTCTTGCGCGTCCGGTCATGGATTTCCGTGACCTCCGGCGTCAGATTCCCATTGCCAATCAGCCATCTCGTACAGCGGCCGGATTTCAATCTCGCTCGGTCCGGGCATGGGATTGGGGCAGCGCTTCACCCAGGCGACAGCCTCGTCCATGTCCTTGACTTCCCAGAGCCAAAAGCCGGCGACCAGTTCGCGGGTCTCGGCGAAAGGCCCGTCGATGACCGTCCGGCGGGGACCATCGAACGCAACGCGCTTGCCCTGCGAGGAGGGCTTGAGGCCATCGGCGTCGAGCAAGATGCCGGCATTGCGCAGCTCGTCGTTAAACCTGCCCATCGCCTCCATCGCCTCCTTCGCCTCGGGCGTGGGGACAAAGCCCTTTTCGCTGTCCTCGGTAGCCTTCACGAGCACCATCACACGCATCGTCTGTCTCCTTGTTGAGCCGGACTCACCGGCCGGCATCGAAACGACGAACGGAGTTTAGGAAATCGACATTGTCCTGCAAATTTTTTTCGAGGTTGAGGAGAAAGCCGCCGATCGCGGCTCCCCTGGTCAGGAATCGCGATGGCGCGATATCGAGATTGGGCGCAACGCTGGTCGCCGATTGTAAGTAATTGAGTGGCCCGCCTAAACCATTTCGGGACGTTTTGAAGCCTCGCGGATCGCCTTGTGTACGCTGCGCTGCAAATCCATGAAGGCCGGGGTTTCCATGATCTCTTCCCGGCGCGGGCGCTCGATGTCGACATTGAAGGTCTGCATGATGCGTCCCGGGCCGATCCCCATCACGACGATGCGGTCCGACAGGTAGACGGCTTCTTCCACATCATGGGTGACGAAGAGCACGGTGAGCCTGTGCTCCTCCCAGATCTGCGTCAGGAGTTCCTGCATCTGATGCCTGGTCAAGGCATCGAGCGCGCCAAAGGGCTCGTCCATCAGAAGCATTTTGGGTCGATAGGAAAGAGCACGCGCTATGGCCACCCGTTGCTTCATGCCGCCCGAAAGCTCAGACGGATAACGATTGGCGCTGTGAGGGAGCTTGACCAGATCGAGATGCTCGCGTGCTATCCTGCGGCAGGTCGCGCGATCATGACCCGCGGCCTTGAGGGCAAACTCGATGTTCTGCTGCGCCGTCAGCCAGGGAAGCAGGGTGTAGGACTGGAAGACGACGCCGCGGTCGAGGCCCGGCTGCAGGATCGGCGCGCCATCGATGGCAAGATCTCCCGCGTCGAAATCCTGCAGTCCGGCAACGATCGACAGCAGCGTGCTCTTGCCGCAACCCGACGTGCCCACCAGCGAGACGAACTCGTTGTCGGCAAGATCGAGATTGATATCGCGCAGCACTTCCGTGCGCCGCGCGCCCGTGCCGAAGCTCTTGTGGAGACCTTTGATCCGCAGTTTGGGCAAACTCATCGGCTCAGCCTCATTGCACGTGGCCCTCCTGCCGGAACAGCACTTTTCCCAGTGCCTTCATGACCTGGTCGGTGATGAGGCCAAGCACGCCCAGCAGCAGGATGTAGCCGATGATGGTGTTTGTCTGGAAATAACGCTGGGACACGGTGATGCGGTAGCCGAGCCCTGATGTCGCCGCGACAAGTTCCGCCAACACCAGCCAGGTCCATGCCCAGCCGAGACTGATGCGCAACGTGTCCCAGATGCCTGGCAAGGCGCTGGGAACCACGATGCGCGTCAGGATCTTGCGATCCGGCAGCCCGAGCGTCCTGCCAAGGCCAATGAAATCAGCGGGAACCCGCTTCACATTGTCCATGATCATCAGCACCTGCTGAAAGAAGGTGCCGATGAAGATGATCAGAAACTTCTGGGCATCGCCCGTCCCCGACCACAGGATGGAAAGGGGCACGAAAGCGACCACCGGCATGTAGCGGATGAAATCCACAAGCGGCTCGATCGCCGCTTCCCAAGTCCTGAAGCTGCCGATCAGCACGCCAATCGGAATCGCCAATGCCGAGGCGATGAGGAAGCCAACAGAAATACGGTATATCGAGGTCCTGAGATCCAGCCACAGCGTGCCGTCACCCGAGAGCTTGCCGAGCTGGGTCACCACGCTCCCCGGCGAGGGCAGGAAAATCGGCTTTACCAGCCCCAGCCCTGTTGCCGCCCACCAGGCAAGGCCGAGGCCGGCAAAAACCGCCACCGCAATCATCAGGAAGCGCGAGCGTGCGATGGGCGCGCCTACCCCGGCGGCTCGGCGACGGCGCATCGGCTGTTTGATCACCGGCCCCGGCGCTGCGTGAGACGGGCTTGGCTTGGTCGCACGCTGCTCGGACATTTGCGTCACCACCGCGAGCCGGCCCTCGTCATTTCGCGGCCTTGACGAATGACGGGTCGATCATCTGCTCCGGCGTCACGTCCGCCTGAAGCAGCCCGGCGTTCTTGGCGGCTGCCTCGACATCGGCGAATGTCTTGGTGGAGAATTCGCCCGTCAGCGCATCCTTGTTTTCGGCGAGAGTATAGTAACGCACGCCATCAAAGGCGGTGTTAAGGTCTTCGACGCTCGAACCGACTGCCTTGGAGATGATCGCCCGGCCGTCGGGCGTGTCGGCATTGTAAGCCTTCAGGGCCGCATCCCAGGTTTTGATCATGGCAAGCACCTGGCCGGGACGCGACTTGATCACCTCATCGCGCACCACGAACACGTCGCTGATCAGGCCGGGATCTTCGCCTGCGGTGAAGAGCAGCTTGACGTCCTTGTTCTGTGCCCTGGCCGCGGTGAGATAGGGCTCATAGGTCACCGCCACCGGGACCTGGCCGGCGATCAACGCACTGCCGGCATCCGCCGCCGGCATTGGAACCGGCTGGACATCGGCGATGGACATGCCATTCTTGGCGAGCGCGTATTTGAGCAGGATGTCGCTCGTCGTGCCTTCCTCGAAAGCCACCTGTTTGCCCTTGAGGTCGGCGACGGAGGCGACGTCCTTGCCGGCGATCATGGCGTCTGCCGTCATGCTGACGTCGAGCAGAAGCACGATCTTCACCGGCAGGCCGGCCGCAACCATTCCCATAGCCGTGTGGGTCGCGATGTTGGCGGCATCGAGTTGGCCGCTCGCCAGGGCGGCGTTGATGTCCTTGTCCTCGGCGAAGTTCACGATCTGCACGTCGGACAGCCCGTTTGCCTTGAACAGACCCTTGGCTTCGGCGACGTGCCACTGGCCGTAGCCAAGCCATGGCTCGATGCCGATCTTGAATGTTCCTGCCTCAGGCGTCGCCGGAATTGTCGTGTCGGCCGCGCAGACCGCCGGGGCAAACCCGACGGCAGCAGCCATAACGAGTGCCCGAAATTGTCCTGCTAGGTTACGCATCATCTTGTTCCCCTTGATGATCAGGCCGCTTTTTTGAACCAAACATCCGGCCTGGTGAGAATGCGGGCTTCTGCTCTTGCGGCACCGTGCCTCGGCATCTTAGCTGTCCGTTCAACGAAAGTGCGACGACACTTCAACGTCAGCAACAGCGGATGTCAAGGCTAAATACATACATGCATATACAAGTTAGCCCCTCCTTCCGACTCTGATTCGCTTCACTGCGATCAGATTTTTTTGGATGGAGAATATCGACTGCCAAGCGAGTAGCGGCTGCCAACGTAAGTCAGCTTGCTGATCGTGGCAACGACGGCGCCCGTCCATGTCCGGCGATGCAGAAACAGGCAGCAGCTGCCGACGTCGATGCCCAGATACCGCGCCGTCTCGGCATCGGCAGGGGTCGCCGAGATGATGTGCTCGACCTCCGTCACCGGGGTTTTCTGCATGAGGTAGTCGTAGGTCGCTGTCCTGGAAAAATCCTGCTTGTCATAGTCGGGTATCAGGCCCGGGTTGACGAAGCGCTCTTCCAATTGCACAGGCAGGTCGTTCTCGAAGTTGACGACGATGGAATGATAGACCGACACGCGCTTTGCAAACTCGAACGAAAGCGCGAGCTCCTTTGTCGGCATGATCTTTTCGAGGACGATAACCTCGGAGCGATGCCTGTTTCCCCGCGCGACAATTTCCGCCGCGATGTTGTTGATCTCGATCAGTGCGGATTGCGGTCGAGGTGGCGCGATGAATGTGCCGACGCCCTGGAGCCGGATCAGAAAACCCGCAGAGGTCAACTCCCGCAAGGCACGATGGACCGTCATCCGAGACACGCCGAGTGTCGCCACGAATTCATTTTCGGACGGCAGCTTGCGGTCCTTGCTCCATCGCCCCGTTCCGATGTTCGTCAGGATGTAGTCCTTGACCTTCTCGTAAAGAGGGCTGGCGGTGTCGGGCAAAGTGATCATTTCAAAAATCCTTTCCGGCAAGGTTCGGAAATCACACGCGCCCGGCAGACCGCATCCGGATGATCGTTTTCAAGCCGTCACCCTGCCCCGCCAGCAGCCGCTCATAGGCTGCGGGAACATCATCCAGGCCGATCTCGCGGTCGATCAGTTCGACCATGGGCTCGGTCAATTCGCCGAGCATCCGAATGGCGTCGGGAAGCTCATCGGCAAAGGCGTGGCATCCCAGCAATGCTATTTCGCGTTCAACCAGGATGTTGGGATCGATATCGAGGCGGCCATGGAATATGCCGACCATCGCAACGGTGCCGCCGGCATCGAGAACGCCGAGCAACTGGCCGAGTGCTGCGACGCTGCCGGTTGCTTCGACGGCAGCGAGCAAGGGGGCATCCGCGGTGGCGGCGGCAATGGCGTCCCGGTTCAAGTCGACGATGCTGGCGCCGGTCACCCGCGCCACCCGGGCGCAGCGGCCAGGGTTGCGATCGGCGACGAGCACGGTACCTGCGAATGTCCGGGAAAGCAGCAGTGCGGCAAGCCCGCCGATAGTCCCGCAGCCGACCACCAGAACGGAGCCGGCCGTTTTCGGCAGACGCCGCACTGCGTGCAACGCTACAGCCAGCGGCTCGGCCATCGCCGCGACCCGTTCGTCAAGCGCGGCATCGACGACGTGCAGCAGGCGTGCGGGCAGGACCGCCTGTTCGGCAAATCCGCCGTCGCATATCTCGCCGACAAAGCCCAGCGACGTGCAAAGATGCCGCCTGCCTGCATGGCATCGCGCGCATTCTCCACACCAGAAACGGGAATCGGCGACCACGCGGTCGCCAACAGCGACGGTATCCGCCCCCTCGCCGATGGCGATCACCGTGCCTGTCAGCTCATGGCCAGCCGTCGAAGGCGATCGGCTTATCCATTGGCCCGTGCGGAAGTTGTGGAGATCGGAACCGCAAATGCCTGCGGCATCGACCCTCAGCTTCACCCAGCCTGGCTCGGGAGCGCCTGGCGTGGCGATATCCTCGACGCGCAAGTCGCCGGGTCCATAGAGTCGCGCCGCCCTCATCGTCATCGTTTCCGCTCAGCCGGCGAGATAGCGATCGCGGATCTCCGAAACCGCGTTCTCATGCGAGCTGAATCCTTCGTAGCGGGCGAGCCTGCGGGCATGCAGGGCGAGTTCCGGATAGGCCGCCGAGGTCACATAGCCGACCGACGATCTCTTGACGAAATCCGTCACGGAAAGCGGTCCAAAGGTTCGCGCCCACCGGCTGGTCGGCAGCACCGCATTGGGCCCAAGGACGAAGTTGGCGAGGGTCACCGGCGTATGCGGACCCATGAGGATCTCGGCAGCTTCCGTGATACGTCCGAGATGCGCAAATGGCTCCGTTGACAGAATCTCGAGATGCTCCGGCGCATAGTCGTTGATGAACCGGTAGCTGTCCTCCAGCGACTCGGTCAGCACGATGCCGCCGCGCTTCCCAGTCAGCACCGCGCGCGAGAACTCCACACGCTGTTCGCTCATCCGGGACCAGTGTTCTGGTATCGCAATCAACGCGGCTTCGGCGACCTTGCGGCTGTGCGTCACCAGATAGGCCGAGGAATCCGGCCCGTGCTCGGCCTCGATCAACAGGTCAAGAGCAGCCAGGCCGCCGTCGACGCTGTGATCGGCAAAAATGATCGCTTCGGAAGGACCGGCGGGGAGACCTGTGTTGATGATCGGGGACAGCACGCTCTTTGCCGCCACCACCCAGGGGCTCCCCGGCCCGACGATCTTGACGGCGGGCTTCACAGTCTCGGTCCCATAGGCGACGGCGGCGACCGCATGGGCGCCGCCGCACTTGTACACGGTCTCCACGCCGGCGATGCGGGCAGCAACCAGCGTCGCGGCGTCGACGGAACCATCCGAAGTCGCAGGCGTCACGATCGCGATCTGGGGAACCCCGGCAATCACCGCCGGAACCGAGGTCATCATCGTCACCGAGGGAAAGGCGCCTTTGCCGCGCGGAACATAAAGCGCAACGGAAGCAATCGGTGTGTATCGGTCGCCCGCATAGGCGCCCGGCCGAACTTCCTTGAGCCACATCGTTTCCGGGCGCTGCTCCTCGTGGAAATGCCGGATGTTGTCAATGCCGAACCGGATACTCTCCACGACATCCTTGTCGACCTTGTCGAATGCCTCGTCGAACTCCGCTTCCGAAACTTTCAGTCCACCGTCGGCAACATCGGCTTTGTCGAGTTCGCGTGCAAACCGGAGCAGTGCCGCGTCACCTTCATCCTTGACGGCCTGGATGATTGGACGGACCTTTTCGATGAAGGAAGACAGATCTCCTTCGGCGCGTTTAAGTAAACTGGCCCGCTGATCGACACTGAGGGATGACAGGCGGTGGAAGCTGACGTCAGACATGGCGGCTCCTTTTCTTAGAACGCAATTACGACTAGCGCTTGTCGATCACTTCTGGGACACGTCTCCGGCCCCTGAAGCCTTTCAAATCGATGCGAGAAAGCCTCCATCCACGGGAATGGACTGGCCGGTTATGTAGGCTGCCGCATCCGAAGCGAGGAACACCGCGATTCCGTGCAGGTCCGAGAGATCACCAAAACGGCGCTGCGGAATCTTGGCGAGCATCGATTGCTGCCATGCCTCGTTGCTGTAGAACACGTCTGTCATCGCTGTCCTGAAATAGCCAGGCGCAATGGCGTTGACCCGGATCCCGAGATCGGCCCACTCCGCTGCAAGCGCCCGCGTCATGCCGAGGAGGCCTGATTTCGACGAGCCGTACGGCACCGCCGTGGGAATCCCGACCTCGGAGGTCAGCGAGCAGAGATTGATAATGACGCCGGGCCGTCCGGCGTCTCTCATCTGCCGCGCGGCGGCTTGGGCGCAGAAGAAGGCGCCCTTGAGATTCGTATCGACAATCCGGTCCCACAAGGCCTCGTCGACATCGAGTGAAGGCCGGACCTCTTCCACCCCCGCATTGTTGACGAGAATATCGAGACCTCCGAGCAGGCTGCCGGCCTCGGCTGTCGCCGCCCGGCAGCGGTCGACATCGGTGACATCCAGGGCGATGGCATGCGCGACCCCGCCGGCGGTGCGGATGGCGGCCATCGTCTTCTTGAGCGAGGCCACGCTGCGCGCCGTGACCGCGACGTCGGCGCCGGCCGCGCTGAGCGCCTCGGCGATGCTGCGCCCGATGCCACGGCTTGCGCCGGTTACAAGCGCCTTCCTGCCTGACAGATCGAAGAGAGATGCGTTGCGCATGTCATCCTCCTTGGTAATGTCGCGCTTGGACCGATCGCGTCGAGACTACCCGAATGCAGCTTATCTATACAAGCATGTACATCATGGCTGTAGTGCGCCATGCGGAACTTTGCTTGTCAGAGCGGCAGCGCATTGGCCGACATCGGACCGGACTACGCGGTTCGCCCCAGCCCATCTGGAGTTCATCGGGAGGGATAGATGAAGCGCGCAGTAGACCACGACGCGATGAGCGTGGTTGGCTATACCACCCCCTGGAGTGCCAAAGCAGGCCAGCGGATCAAGCTCAGCCTGTCATGCGATCGGCCGATAAAGGCCACACGAATTTGCCGGCTCGACAAGCCGGCTCCGGAATTTCTCGCCTGGCCCATCGAAACGGTAGGTGAAGCACGGCGTCGGCATTTCGACCAAGGGTCGTTCCTGTTCGTGCGAGCCGGCGAACTGGCCAAAGTACAAGCCGTCCACGGCATACGTTTTGAGCTGTTCCTCACGCGCAACGAAGGTGCGCGCACGATCCTGGAGGCAGGCGCCCTCGGGCTGCGCCTCCGCGACGGCGCATTTGTCGTGGAAATCGGCGGCGAAACCCTTGTCGAGAAGAAGGCGCCAACTGGTGTGTGGCTCACTGTCGAGTTGGATCTGCGGCAGGAACAATCGCGTCTGCGCATCAAATCCCATGATCTTCTCGCGCCTTACGAACTCCATGAAGGTTTTGGCGGCCCGGCGCGGAACCTCCAGGCGCACGGCATCCATTTCGGCGCAAGTGCCACCAACCACGAACCTACCCTCAACGCGAAATTTGCTGCGATCCGGCTCGACACCCCACACGGGACTGTTGCGTGGAATTTCCCGACGCTGTTACCAACGCAACCGATCCTGTCGTCGGGCGGAGCAGATCCGCTGCTCCTAGATGTGATCAATCAGCCAGCCTTCTGCGTGACTTCGGCACGCTGGGACGGATCGAGCTTCGAGCCTCGCTTGGTGCCGTCGCACTACGACGCTATCCATTGCCACGACGACGACATCGGCCCGCTTGAGTGGCCGGCATCGCACCGCGCGACGATCCCTGAAAACGCACACCCAGGCGTCTACGCGTTCCAGGTCGAATGGGAGGGTGGCTACGAACGCGTGGTGTTCTTCGTCACCTCTTCACAGGTTTCGTCGCCGCTGTTGTATCTCGTGCCGACGGCCACCTATCTCGCTTATGCGGACGAATATCTCCCGGATCATCTTTATGAATGGAAAGGCGACGACCGGGGACATCGCTTCGCGATCGCCAACAATCTGAAATCCCTTTACGACTACCATTCCGACCTTAGCGGTGTTTCCATCTGCTCCTACAAAAAGCCGAAAGTGACGCTCAGGGACGACTACGATTATCCGCTCTGCGGCTGCCCACACAATTTGCCGGTCGATCTGCACTTCCTCCGATTCTGCCACCACAATGGAATCGTGTTTGACGTCCTGACCGATCACGATTTGCACGAATGCGGCATAGACGGTCTGCGTCGACATCAAGCCGTCGTCACCGGCAGTCACCCCGAATATATGTCGATCGAGATGGAGCAGGCGCTGCGGCAGTTTGTGGCCGAAGGCGGCAGCATCGCCTATCTCGGCGGAAACGGCTTCGCTGCCACTGTGGCTTTCAAGGACGACCTGATGGAGCTGCGGCGCTCGCCGCTGGAGGCTGGCCGCACCTGGGACGGCCCGGTCGCCGAACAGGCGCTGTCGATCACCAACGAACCAGGCGGCTATCTCCGTTGCCGCGGCCGAGGCGAATTCACGCTGATCGGTGGCGCGATCTCACTGATGGGGTTCGAAGGCGCGCGCCCCTTCACGCGCACTGACGAAAGCCGTGAAGCAGGATGCGCATGGCTGTTCGAAGGCGTTGAAAATGCGACCTTTGGCACGGACGGCATCGTGCTGGGCGGTGCCGCGGGCTACGAAGTGGATGCGACGGGCCCAGCCCTCGGCACTTCCGCTGACACCGTCGTGATCGCGCGTGCGACGGGATTTCCCGACAGCTTCTTTCAGGATCCGACGCGCTGGTACGAGGGCGGGGATAGGCAACGCATCGCCCGCCGCTGCGCCGAAATGACCCTGCGAAAGCTCGCAGCAGGCGGCTTGATCTTTTCCGCAAGCTCGGTTGCCTGGTGCGGCGCGCTGCCAGCCGCAGGCGCCATGAACGATGTCGGCAGGATCACGCTCAATCTGCTTACCCGCCTCGGCGCCACGAAAGGAGAACCCGGCCGAGAAAAATCGATAGGCTGATTGGCGCCGTTACGGAAAGACCCATATCCGGTTTTGGGAATCAAATCAGTCGGCGTGCACCGGCTTCGTCTCACATGCCTCTCGCCACCTGGCGGACGGCAGTTGCCTCAGCCGCAACCTTCAGGTGCGCTGCTTTGACAAACGGCGCTGAACCAGAATTTGGCGCGGCATCAACGACACCCTCGCCGACTAGGCAAGGAAGCTCGGTATCCCTTCTTCGGCGGCGTGCAAGCGTCGTCGGACTATCCCGCAACGAATTGTCGGAACTGACCGGTCTGGCCCGTCCTTGGGTCTCACCAGCGCAAGGAAGACGCGATGAGAGACCTGATCTTGAAGACGTCCATATCGATCGACGGCTTCGTGAGTGACCTGGATGGCCGAAACACATGGATGTTCGGCGCCGATCAAGAGGCGAAGGCCTGGGGCGTAGAGTTCATTGGAACTCGAGCCTGCACATCATGGGCGGCCGCAGCTTCCATGACATGGCCGCCTGGTGGCCGACCTCCTGCGAGCAGTTCGCGGCGCCGATGAACCAGATCCCCAAGGCCGTCTTCTCACGACGGGGACCGGAGATCCCGAGGGAGGTGAGCAAGTCGGCGGCGCTCGATGAGGCTCGCGCCGTCAACGCGGGAACCAGACAGCCGGCGGAGTTGCAGCCCGGTGGTGAAAGTTGGGCGGAGGCCTATGTGGCGAGCGGTGACTTGGCGGAGGAAGTCGCGAAGTTGAAAGCCCAAGAGGGCAAGCCGATCATCGCCCACGGCGGAGTGAGCTTCGCCCGCAGTCTCGTCGCCCAAGGACTGGTCGACCAGCTCGCCCTGATGGTGGCCCCGTGGCGCTGGGCAAAGGCCTGCCGCTGTTCTCCGAACTCGCCGCGCCGATGTCTCTCAAGCTGGTGAGCTCGAAAGCCTTCCCGGGGGGCGCGGTGGCGCAGATTTACCGGCCAACGTGAACACGTCAGAGAATGTGTGCAACCAACGAACCGACGAAGTAAGGGCGAGGTATGAATGAATGCGATCCCTTCGGATCGTCGTCGATCGATAGGAGCCTGTGCATGGCGAAGCTTGTGTTCGGAATGATGCAGTCGCTCGACGGCTATGTCGCTGGCGCCGAGGGCGGGCCCGGGCTGCCGATGCCGGGCGAGGCGCTCCATCGCCACTTCAACGCCCATGTGCGCGGGATCGCCGGCAGCCTCTACGGCCGGCGCATGTACGAAGTAATGCGCTATTGGACGAGGATCAGCCGGGACAGGACCAGGTCGGGCGCGACTTTGCGGCGGCCTGGCGGGCGCAGCCGAAATGGGTCGTCTCTCGCACCCTGAAGTCGGTCGGGCCGAACGCCACGCTGGTGGACGACGATCTCAAAGGGTTCGTTAGGGCGCTTAAAGCCGAACACGAGGGCGAGATCGAAGTGGCCGGACCGGAGCTTGCGGGTAGTCTGACCGAGCTTGGCCTTATCGATGAGTACCGGCTCTACTTGCGTCCCATCGTGCTTGGTCGCGGCAAGCCATTCTTCGCCGGCCCGCGGCCACCGCTGCGTCTCGTGGCCAGCGACCGGGTTGGCGAGGACGCGATCAGAGTGACGTACGTTCCCGCCTGATCACAACCCATCCGACACCCTAACGTCCGTCGGACCGAATTTGAGCTCATTCCCAATCGATTGTGCCTGGCGGTTTGCTCGTCACGTCATAGACGACGCGGTTGATGCCGCGCACCTCGTTGATGATGCCGGTGGCGGCGCCCAGGAATGCCATGTCGTCACGGTAGATATCCGCGGTGCTGCCATCTACCGATGGTGACGCTTTCGGCGCGTATGCGCGTACATACCGATAAGGGCAGCGGTCACGAGCCGCGCTGTCCCCACGGGCATTGCTCTACCTGCGCCCTTCAAAGAAAAGGAGCATTGTGACGGGGCTTAGCTATAGATGCTGTAGCATTGATCTAATGCGATTTACCGCAGCATCGACACCTTGCCTAGGCAGACTTTCAACCTCGTAAAATGAAAGGAACGTAAGCGAGGCTTGAGGAGCACAGGTATTCAGAATAGCTGTCTTGAGAACACGCCGCACTGGCCGCCTGAGGATCAGCCAATCGACCCACCAAGGTGAGCCCAAAGTTGTTATTGCAACCACCTTCCTTAACTGGCGAAGTCGCGGTTGTATGGCACCAAGATCGGCTGCGTGATCGTATGCAATACCAGGCACCCATACCCTGTCGAACCAGCCCTTCAATATAGCTGGAGGTCCGAACCACCACGTGGGAAAAATCAAGACGATAGTCTCGGCCCAGAGAAGATCCTCAATCTCCTTAGCTACCTCTGTAGTCTCGAATCCGGAATAGTAGCTCGCGCGCTCCGCCGGTGTAAGAGCCGGGAAGAAGCCCGATCGATACAGATCGACATGTCGGCACTGGTGCTTCGCATCCATCAGGGTGTCGATAGCTGCGTCCGAAAGCGTTTGGCAAAGGCTGGATTGAGTGGATGAGCCGTGACAATCAAACATCGCATACCAATATTTTGAATCCTCCCCAATTTGGTTGCGCTGCGCGTCATCATTCGTGCGGCGCGGTGCTCGGGCAAAGCTTCTCATACCAATCATGGATTTCGAAATAGCTGTACGCGCCACAGTCTTCAAAGAGCAATTGTTTTTCGACGCCGAGAATGGCCCTTCTACAGCGGTACGCTCGAGACAGCGCCATCGGCGACCTGCCAGGCGTCAGTCGCGCGATATGGACAGCCCCGCGAGAAGCGGCGCGTACGCGGCGAGCCTGTGGGATACGAACTCCGTGAAGAGCCGTACGCGCTTCGTCTTGCGTGTCTCCCCCTGTGTGAGAAGCCAGAGCGTTCCGTACATGTGCAGCTCGGTGCCCGGCACCCTCACCAGTAGGGGGTCGGCATCGCCGACGAAGCAGGGCAGTGTCGTGATCCCGAGCCCTTGCCGTACAGCAACGATCTGCGCCTCGGCGTCCGTGGTCCTGAAGGGAACCCCCGTGGTGCGAACCTCACCCTCGCTGGCCCATTCCGGAATTCCATGAATGCTTATGACGATCCACCGGATGGGATCAGGCGCGCCCGCACGCCACGCGGCTAGTCGATCGCAGGACATGTAGATGCCGCCGAACAGTTCCGGTCCCTTCAGGCCGTGAAGATTGAGCGGCAGGGTTTTGCGGTCGTAGACGACGCGGATCGCGACGTCGGCCTCTCGGTTGGTCAGATTTGCCAGCTCGCCGGACGACAAGATTTCCATCTCGATGTCCGGATGCAGACGCGCGAAATCGGCGAAGTCCGGCATGAGCAGGTGTGTCGCGAGGGGCGGTGCCAGCGTCACCCGCAGAAGCCCGCGCACGCTCTGGTCGCGCCCGAAGACGCGCGTCTCCAGCAGGTGCGACGACACTTCCATCTGGTCAGCGAACTCGAGGACCTCCTCGCCCGCAGCCGTCAGGCGGTAGCCCGAAGGCAGCTTTTCGAACATCTGCACCCCGAGGCGTTCCTCGAGCTGGGCGACACGTCGCAGCACGGTCGAGTGGTTCACACCGAGGCGCTCGGCGGCGGCCCGCACCGAGCCTCCGCGCGCGACGGCAAGAAAGTAGCGAACGTCATCCCAGTCGATCATGGTGCAATCCGGCACCGCGCGGTGCGCCTTCCAAAGCCCGTATCTAACACATCGAACAGCAGTACGGGCGGTCATCATAGCCTATGTCGACGAGCGCGGCTCAATTCCGAACGGCGGACGCCGATCGTCGCGGCTGGCGTCAGTCGTCCAGCCGGATCGATTACGCACCACCGATGTGCGCGCTTCCGCACTCAACAACTGATGCCGGTGGACCCATTTCGAGGTTCTCGGAGGCAGATGCTGTCCCGACACCACGAAAGGAGAAGTCATGGGAAAGCTTGAGGGTAAGGTTGCAGTCATCACGGGTGGATCGAGCGGCATGGCGCTGGCGAGCGCCAAGCGGTTCGTTGAAGAAGGCGCCTATGTTTTCATCACGGGCCGGAGACAGGAGGCGCTGGACGAGGCCGTCAAGCTGATCGGCCGGAACGTGACCGGCGTGCGCGGCGACGCGGCCAATCTCGACGACCTCGACCGCCTGTTCGATACAGTCAAGCGGGAAAAGGGCAGGATCGACGTCCTGTACGCGAGCGCCGGCACGGGCGAAGCCGTCCCACTGGGCGAGATTACCGAGCAGCACTTCGATGCGGCCTTCGGCCTGAATACGCGCGGCACGCTGTTTACGGTTCAGAAGGCGTTGCCGCTGTTCAACGATGGCGGATCGATCTTCATGACCGGGTCAGTTGCTTCGGTGAAAGGTTTTCCTGGTTACAGCGTGTATGCGGCGAGCAAGGCGGCGCTGCACGCATTCGCACGCGGGTGGCTCAACGAACTCAAGGGCAGGAATATCCGGGTGAACGTGCTGCACCCGGGGCCGATCGCCACGCCGATGCAGGACCAAGTCCTCACCGAGGAGGCGAAGCAGATGTTCGAATCCCTGATCCCGCGGGGAAAGATGGGGCGTCCTGAGGAAATTGCGACGGCCGCGCTGTTTCTTGCTTCCGACGATTCGAGCTTCGTGAATGGGGTGGAGTTGTCTGTCGATGGCGGCTTCTCGGCCATCTGAAATCGCGCCGGATCACGGGAAGCGGCTGACCGGCGGGAACTAGCGTGTCCATGGTGGAACAACCACCCAAAGGTCGCCACACAGCGGAACGAATAACCCAGCGCCGTTGAAGGCCGGGGAAACAATACCAATACGGATCGGAGAAGATCATGAGCTACGCAATTGTAGGATTCGGTAAGATAGGTCAGGCCCTCGCCCACGCCTTCGCCCGTAAAACATCGACGTGGCCGTCGCGAGCCGCCGGCCGCCCGAGGCGTTGGCGCCGCAGGCTCGGGCGATTGGACCCACGGTAGTCGCCAAGTCGCTGCGGGATGCACTCGAGGCCGACACAATCATCTTGGCGGTCCCGTTCGGGGAGCATCGCGAGGTTGCGAAGGCTCTGCCGAGCTGGGAAGGCAAGACAGTCATCGACGCGATGAACGCGTTTCCAGTGCCTGAAGAGCTGGACGGCCTCCCGTCCTCCGCCTTCGTCGCGAAGGCGTTCACCGGCGCCAAGTTCGTCAAAGGTTTCAATCACCTGGTTGCGGCCACCCTGGCTGCCGATCCGATCGTCGAGGGCGGCCACCGGGTCGTCTTTCTGTCGAGCGACGACGACGACGCGACCGCTCCCGTGGCGGCCTTGGCCAAACAACTCGGGTTCGCACCCGTCAAGCTGGGAAAGCTCAACGAGGGTGGCGCGCTGGTGCACGCGCGCGGCCGCACTTGGGGCCAGCTCATCTTCCAGGATTTGTTCAAGAAGGAGCAGTAATCGATGTACGACCATGTGACCTGGCCCGAGCGATATGATCCGAAAACGTCGGCCATCTACGCACTCAACGACATTGACGTGAAGGCGCCGCCTGAAGCGGTCTGGAAGCTGCTCGTCGAAGCCGAGAATTGGTCGAGCTACTTTCCCGCCGAGGATCAGGTCAAGATTCTGACGGGGGAGCCTGAACTGGCGCTCGGAACGCGATACAGCCGTGTGACGGTTGGATTTCCGATGAGTCTGGTCGTAACGGAATGCGAGCCCCTTCGCAGGCTCGCATGGGCGACGACAGTTGATGGCGACGAGACCGGCTCAAGCGCATACCATGGCTGGGTCATCACGCCTACGGACCATGGCTGCCATGTGCTGACCGAGGAAACGCAGCAGGGCCCCTTCTTCCTCGATGAGCTCGGGCGCAAACATCCCGGCGCACTCTACCGGTATCACCAAGACTGGGTCGAAAGCCTCGCCCACGCAGCGGAGGCGGAAACAGCGAATACGACAGTGGATTGATTGCGCTTCCTATTTAATTTTGGAGATGAATGAGATGAATATCGAACTCAAAGGCCGCAAGGCCATTGTTACCGGATCCACCGCCGGTATCGGCCGCGCGACGGCGGAGGGGTTGGCGCGTGCCGGTGCATCGGTCGTCGTCAACGGCCGTGGAAACGCTCGGGTCGATGAGGCGGTGCGGCAGATGCGGCAGGCCTTCCCCGGCAGCGACATCTCGGGTATCGCCGCTGATCTTGCGACAGCGGAGGGGGCAAAAGCCTTGATCGCGCATGCGCCGGACGCCGATATCCTTGTGAACAACGTCGGTACAGCACACATCCGGAGCTACAACGGCGTCGAGGATATCGCAAATATCCCCGATGAGGACTGGCTTGACCTCTTCCAGTTGAACGTAATGAGTGGCGTGCGCGTGAGCCGTCATTACCTGCCGCGGATGGTGGCGAAAGGCTGGGGCCGCGTCGTGTTCATAAGTAGCGAATCCGCAGTCAACATCCCTAAGGAAATGCTCGACTATGGCATGACCAAGACCGCTCAACTGGCGGTCTCACGCGGGCTTGCCGAGGCGGTCGCGGGCACGGGCGTCACCGTCAACGCCGTCCTGCCGGGACCTACCCGCTCTGAGATCCTGGGCAACTTCATGGCGAAACAGGCTGACGCAAATGGAATCACGCAGCACGAAGCCGAGCAGGGCTTCCTGCAGGCGATGCGTCCGACGAGCCTCATCCACCGCTTCGCGACCACCGATGAGGTGGCCAACATGATCATCTACACATGCTCGGAGCAGGCTTCGGCGACCACCGGCGCGGCTTTGCGGGTGGATGGTGGCGTGGTCCGCTTCGTCGCGTAGCAGGACGACCAAATTGTTCCGTTCGCCAACTCGGGTCCGCTGTCGGCCAAGCTGCTGAAGCATGGCACGCTTAAGTCTACAGGGATCTGCCGCACGGCATGCGCACGATCCACGCATTGCGGGAGCACTCTGAAACTATGCGAGGCACGAGAACGTATTCAGCTACGGCGCCGTCCCCGCTGTGCTCGGCGGCCGTGCGCTCGTCTCGTTGGTCCCGCCCCGGGGCTTGGACCATGATACGAATCCACGGAACATGATGTCTATTGTCCGAGGAATTGGATCGGCGCTCCAATCCCAATCCAAAGCATGTGCTGTGGACGGCGCGATGTATCGATCCCTTTGAGCCTCTCTATACATAATCGAAGGTCTATCGCCGACCTGCAAAACGGCTGCTTGTTCTTGCAGAATCGCCCGCGAACTATCGCCTCCTATCGTTGACCAACAATTTCCGAATATATCCGACAGTACTCCAACCTACTCTACCGTACGCCCTATCATTCCCACTCGATTGTTTTAAGTGATCGTAACGCATTGAATTCCACGCACAAATTCTTTCTGCACGCAATGAAGAACCGTCTCCCCGATCCGTCAGAAATTTGCGCTCTTGAATTCAAAGGAGAATTTCGGCGATTCAAAATCTGCTCGGTTTCAGCGACTATCGGCATCGATTGGTCGATTTTCGACATTCTTTAGCTGTGCCTTCACGATCCCGTCGGCAAAAAGACCGTCACGGCTCGCAAGAGCCTGAACGACACGCAGTTCCTCTCATGCCTTGATCCGTCCCGGACTTACGCCTTGGCGGCGTTCTGTGCAGCCTCGAATACATCGCGTGCGGACGTCGTACCCGCTACGTGCTCCGTAAGCACGTGCACCAACGTTTTCGAGTGTCGTGCAAACGCTGTACCCCGCCATCAAAGCCTCTAGCTCGCTAATGGCGGCTTCCAAGCCAGAAGGGACATCAATCTGACCGGCCAAAGACGCCCCGCTCCACCGAGCGGGGGCGTCTCCCCTGTTAATCCCTGTCAGCTTGCCGGATTGCGTGCCATGACGATCCACGCCGCGCCGCCGATCATCACCGACCGCTCGCCGGGGAGGCCCGCGAAGGCGGCACGAACCGCGGCCGAGGCGCGGGCGCGGATGTCGTCGGGCTGATCAGCGAGAGCGCGCGACAGCGGGCCGACCTCGAGTGTCATCTCCACCGCGTCGTCGATCGCCGCGTCCCGCGTCCCCCCTCGCCGAACGGGATGGAGGCATCGAATGGCGCGATAGCGACATCGGTGAAGCCAGCCGCCGTTAGAATACGCGCCACCCGCCCCTGGTCGCCAAACGAGAACGGGCCGGGCGCTTCGGGATCGGGCGGCGCCGTCGGCGGGACGATGCCCTTGATCGCGCCCATCGGCAAGCGCACCCAATCGTTCTCGGCCATGCCGCGCCAGCAGACGAAAGCGACCCGCGCGCCCGGCTCGAGCGCACGGCGCATATGAGCGAACGCCGCTGTAGGATCGTCAAAGAACATCACTCCGAAGCGCGAGAACAGGATGTCGAACGCGCCCTCGGGCAACTCGGTGCTGCTGGCGTCGGCCACCTGGAACAGGGCCGGCGTATCCTGCGGCGCTAGCGCGCGCGCTCTGCCGATCAGCGGTTCGGATATGTCCACGCCTAGCACATGACCCCCCGCGCCGACGCGGGCGGCCAGATCCAGACTAGACGCCCCCGCGCCGCAGCCGACGTCCAGCACGCGTTCGCCCGTGACGGGCGCGGCGGCTTCGATCGCGGCCTGGCCGAACACCGCCATCATGGCATCGAGCCGGGCCTGGTAAGCGACCCAGCGCTCCCCGCTTTGGCCATTCCAGTCGGCTACCTGATAAACATTTTTCTCTGCCATGCCATATCCTTGTTCTGATTCTTTCTTTGCTAGGCTCTCCCCTCAGGCGAGAGGGGCCCCGCGTTCCGTGACACCGGCCCGCAACCTTCTGAATCCGATAGCCCGCGGCAACCGGAGAAGGGAATCTGTGCTCTCAAACCAGCATCGACTGCTGGGCGAAGATGCCCGCCATCGCGCCGTGCGATGATGCCGTGGTGACCGAGGCCATGACGGGGTTGGCGAGGTCGCCGGCGGCGTAGATGCCGGGAATGCTGGTTTCGCGGCGCTCATCGACCTTGAGGGCGATGCCGCCGGGCGTATCGACCGTGCCGAGGCCCAGTGATTCATGCAGGCTTGCGGACGGCTTGTTGCGCGGATGGGCGAACAGGATGTCGACCGCGACATTGCGGCCGGTCTCGAGATTGACGGTGGCGATATGGCCCCCGCGATGGGCGATCTCGATGATCCGGCCATCGACGACAGGTATGTTGCGGCGCGCCAGATCGGCCCGGATATCGGGTGGAATGTCGTGACCATCGGCGAAGAGCGTCAACGTGTCGGTCCAATCGTGGAACAGCCTGACATGATTGTGCGACTGCGGGCCGGACCAGACGAGGCCCCAATGCTGGTCGGCGACTTCAAAGCCGTCGCAATAGGGGCAGGGTACGATGGACGTGCCCCAGCCTTCGGCAAAGCCCGGAACATCAGGCATCTGGTCGGCGACGCCATAGCTCAGGATCAGGCGGCGCGCCGCAAGGCTTTCGCCATCGCCAGTGAGGACGGAGAAATCGTCGATGGCGCCGGAGACGCTGTCGGCCCGGGCATTGACCAGCCTGATCGTGGGATAGCGCGCCAGCTGCTGCCGCGCCTCGGCCAGGATGTCCAGCGGTGGCTTGTGATCGTGGCCGAGCAGACCATGCGAATGGCCGGCGAAGCGGTTGCGCGGCAGGCCGGTATCGAGAACGGTGACCTTGCGGCGGGCACGGCCGAGCTGCAGGGCGCCGGCGAGACCGGCAAAGCTGCCGCCGATGATGATGACGTCATCCATGGTGATGGGCTCCGTGTCGTGGATGGAGGGGGTTGGGCTGGGCCGGGCGCGCAATATCGTCCAGCGATACGCGCTCGAGACGGGCAGCTAGCAGGGCTTCGGCCTCTGCGAGAAAGTCGCCCATCACTGTGTTGACCGGCCGGACAATGCCGCATTCGATATCGCCGGGCGGCCCGGGGAAACTTGATTTGGACAACAGGTTGAAACCTACCCACTGGCTTGCACATTTCCGATACTACATGGTATCGTAATGCGCGAATTAGGATACTGTCAAGTACTGGAATTGTCGTGACCGTAAACAGCCAGGGCCGGCGCGGCCGGCCCGCCAACGAGGCGCTTGGCCAAACGATAGTCGACGCCGCGTGCGAACTCTTTGTGGAATTGGGTTTTCAAGCGACGACATTGGACAAGGTCGCCCAGCGGGCGAAGATATCCAAGCTCAGCATCTATCGGCACTTCGAGAACAAGGAGGCGCTGTTCAGCGCGGCCATCGCGACCCGCTGCCATCAGTTTGCACCACAGGCCCTTTTTGAAGGCGTCGACGGTTCGGCCGAAGATCAGCTCATGGCGGTGGGATCATCCCTGCTTCGCACGCTGTTGAGCTCGGACGTCCGCAGTGTCGAAGCCATGATCATGGCCGACAAGACGAATCAAAAGTCGTTAAGCAAGCTCCATTACGAAGCCGGCCCCGCCCATGTCATCGCCCAAATCGAGGCCCTGTTGCGTCAGTTGCACGCGAAGGCGGTTCTGAACGTGCCCGATCCTCTCCGGTCCGCCCGCTTGTTTGCCGCGCTTTTCAAAGGATCCGATCTCCCGATTATCGCACGCTTCGATCAGGCGAGAGCAGAGGACGACAACGAAATCGAATCCTATTGCCGGTCGGCCGTCGCCATGTTCATCGCCGCGCACGGTGGCAACGACCACGCGGGCGGATAAGCATTTGATTGCTCCGGGCAGCTTGGCCGGGACCGTGGTCCAGGCGCTTCGTGATATCCGACGATATGCGATCGGGTCCGGAACATCGATCGGTACCGCCGCCAAAGCTGAAACTATGTATGTCGATAACTAAAGTACCGTCAGCGCGGAAATGTCATGCTACGGGGCATTTTTGTTATATATTTCAAAGCATTGACACACAGAAAAGTACCGTCAAATCCTAAAAACGAATGACGGTACTTTTTAGAATGCTCTGTCGGATACGAAAAACACCGTCAAAAGTACCGTCAGAGTGATCTGCTACAAGCTGCGAGCCGCGCCAGGCGCTCCGATAAACTTAACGATTTCAATGACTTGATAGATTTGTCAATTCCGTTGATAATGTGCCCTGGCTAGCAGTCTGCCCTGCCCGCAAATCATTGTATTTTCTGCGAAATTCTACGCTAGCGCCGCCTATCATCGCCGTTTCCCTCACTCCCACTCGATTGTTTTAAGCCATGGTAACGCGCTGAAGTTTCAGCGCAAATTTTTTCTGTGTGCGATGAAGAACCGTCTCCCCGATCCGTCAGAAATTTGCGCTCTTGATTACAAAGACGAATTTGGACGATTCGCAGTTTGCTCGGTTTCAACCACTATCGGCATCGATCGATCGATTTTCGACCTTCTTTAGACGCGCCTTTAACGATCAGCATCGTCGGAAAAAGACCGCCAGGGCCAGTTGTTGGATAGACTCTGCTGGTTCGGTTGCCGCAAAACGCTGTGGCCGGAATCAAGGCATCAAAGACGTTCGTGGAGCGCAGTCGGCCTTCTAGTTTCCAGCGAACGAGCCGCGCAATCTCGCGCGTGCTCTCGCAGGAGCGCATTCATGACACAACTCAAGGACTTCATTATCAAGGCTCATGGAGGCCTCGACCGCTGGCGGCAGTTCGAGCAGGTGTCTGCCGACCTGGTGCAGGGCGGCGCCCTCTGGTCCTTAAAGGGGTTGCCAGACACTCTCGCGCGCACCAACGTCACGGTGGGCCTCAAGCAGGAGCGGGCGTCGCATGCGCCGTTCGGCGCCGGTAATCGGCGCTCCCGCTTCGCTCCGGAGCGGGTAGCAATCGAGGACGCCGATGGCGCCGTCCTCGAAGAACTGCTCCAACCTCGAGCGAGCTTCGCCGGCCACACGCTGCAGACGCCGTGGACGGAACTCCAGCTTGCCTATTTCGCCGGATGCGCGATGTGGACCTATCTGAACATGCCATTCCTGCTTGCCTGGCCGGGTGTCGAGACCGAGGAACTGGAGCCCTGGCCGATTCATAGCGGCGACTGGCGCCGTCTGGCCGTCCGCTTCCCGGCCAACATCGCGACGCACAGCACGGTGCAGACGCTCTATTTCGACGGCGATGGGTTGCTGAAGCGCCACGACTATGACGTCGAGATTTCCGGCAACACGCCCGGCGCGCACATCATTGAAGACTACACGGAAGTCTTGGGTATCAAATTCCCGACCAGACGTCGGATCTACGCCCGTCAGCCTGATGGTAGCTTCGGCATCGACCCGCTCGTGGTTTCGATCGATCTCTCAAACATCCGCCTCGGCTAACCACGAGCCTTGGACATCGCGCTGCGGTGCGAACCAATGGGCTGACGGCGGATCGGGCATGCGGATGATCAGCTATGATCGTCCAAGAGACATGGCGGTAATGATGACATCTACGTCCTGTCGGCACGCACCGTGGTTTGGTAGGCCAAGGCACCTGACGGGCCGATGGGCCCGACCGTTTCTTACGAGGTCACATCATCATGAAAGCCATCGGTTTCCGGTCTCCTCTTCCGATCAGCGATCCGGCATCCCTCACCGACATCGATCTGCCGCGGCCGGAACCCACCGGTCGAGACATTCTCGTGCGGATCGAAGCTGTGTCAGTGAACCCGGTCGACACCAAGATGAGGATGCGGCCCCAGCCGGAACCCGGGCCCTTGAAGGTGCTCGGCTGGGATGCCGCCGGCACGGTCGAGGCGACCGGGCCCGAAGCGGCCCTGTTCGAGCCCGGCGATAGGGTGTTTTACGCGGGTGCGTTCGGCCGGCCCGGAACGAACGCTGAATTCCATCTGGTCGACGAGCGGATCGTGGGCAGGAAGCCCGCTTCGCTCGGCTTCGCGGAAGCGGCGGCCCTGCCGCTGACTGCCATCACGGCCTGGGAGGCCTTGTTCGACCGGCTCGACATCCGTAAGGCCGTCCCGGGCGCCGCGAATGCCCTCCTGATCATCGGCGGCGCCGGCGGGGTCGGATCGATCACGACGCAACTCGCCCGCAAGCTTACCGATATCACCGTGATCACGACAGCGTCGCGTCCGGAAACGGCCGAGTGGAGCCGCAATCTCGGCGCAGATCATGTGATCGATCATTCGAAGCCGCTTTCGATCGAGATCGAACGGCTGGGGATCGGACAGCCGGCTTTCGTGTTCTCGACGACCAACACCGATCAACACCTCGCCGAGATCGCCAAGCTGATTGCGCCGCAGGGCCGCTTTGCCCTGATCGACGACCCGGCCTCGCTCGACGTGTCGCCCTTCAAGGTGAAAAGCGTATCGACGCACTGGGAGTTCATGTTCACCCGCTCGATGTTCGGCACGGCCGATATCGCTGAGCAGGGGGCACTGCTGAATGAAGTCTCGAGGCTGGTCGATGCGGGAACCCTGAAGACCACCCTGGCCGAGACATTCGGAAACATCTCGGCTGAAAACCTTCGACGGGCTCATGCCCTGATCGAGAGCGGGCGCGCCAAGGGCAAGATCGTGCTGGCAGGCTGGCCAGCCCTGAGCAAGCGCTGATCGGAAAAGGTGCTGGCAAAGGAGCAATTGATGGCCAGTGTTGCAGTCACGTCCCGTTCGATCACCGTCGATCATATCAGAATCACTTGCGGGCGGTCTTTCAACGAAGTGCGGGCCGTACTTACAACCGAGCTGCCCGAGCTCAATGAGAGGATCATTCCTCTATTGAGCAGCGGAGACCAGATCGCCATCGACGAATACGATAGGAGCGGCCCGAAGCTGTTCGTTTTCCTTGAGCGCGACCACGGAGTTCTTCTCGAGATAGCCGGCGGCAGGAAGAATGCGGTTCAGTATGAGATCGGCAACCCGATAACCGCCTCTAAGATGACCCGTCACCACCTCGGCGCTGCGCTCTACGCGCCACTCCGGGTCGCTCTGTTCGAGACCGAGAGCGGGACAGTCTTCGAATATGATCGCCCCTCATCGCTCTTCGGCCAGTTCGGCGACGCGCATATCCGCGAAGTCGGGCTCGCCCTCGACCGAGCGGTGCTCCTCAACGCAGCCGGCTAGAGGGCGGCGAGCGGCCCCGCATCATTGCGGATCGCCCTCGGAACCTCCCCGTGCAGCCGCGCAAAGGCCAGGCGCATCCGCTCCCGATTGGCGAACCCCACCTCGCGGGCGATCGCTTCGATCGGCAACCGGCTCTGCTCCAGCATCAGCTTCGCAGCCTCGACCCGCAGCGCCTCGACCGCCTTAGCCGGCGAGGTGCCGGTTTCCGACCGAAACAGCCGCGTGAACTGACGGGGGCTGAGGCAGGCAGCCTCGGCAAGATCGTCGATCGTCAGGCTTTGAGCGAGGTTCTGGCGGGCGAAGTTCAGCGCGCGCTGGACCCTGTCTTCGTTGGTGCCGAGGTCGAGCAAGGTAGAGTTCTGGGAGTGTCCGCCCGAGCGGCGATGGTACATGACCATGCCCTTCGCGACCGAGCGGGCAACGTCGACCCCGTGATCGCGTTCGATCAGGCCGACGACGAGGTCGGTTCCAGCCGTCATGCCCGCCGAGGTCCAGATCGGTCCGTCCGCAATGTAGATCTTGTCCATGTCGACGCGGCAGTTCGGAAACCGGTCCTGCAGGGTCTGAGCATAACGCCAATGGGTCGTGGCGCGCCGGCCGTTCAACAGCCCGGCGTCTCCCAGGACGAAGGAGCCAAGGCAGATGGCCGCGACCCGGCGGGCGTCGCGGGCGGCCCCACGAAGCAGCCGGACCAGCCCCGGTGAGGACGTCGGAATCTCCAGACCCGCGGCGACGATCAGCGTGTCGTAGGGAGCCTCGCCGAACGCCTCCGTCATGACCTGCATGCCGGATGACGAGGCGACCAGCCCTCCATCTTCCGACAACACGCGCATGTCGTAGAGCTTTTGGTCAGCTTGCTTGTTGGCGACGTCGAACGCCGCGACGGCCCCGAAGCAGACGGGTTGGAAACCGGGACAAAGGACGAGGCCGATCTTCATGCTTTCTCCATAGGGGTTGCTTCACCCGTAAATAGTTGTTCCGGCGATGGCTCGCCATGCTCATGGCCGGAATGATGGCATCTAAGTCCTGTCGGCTTCGGGAGTCCACTGTTAGCTATCTTGCGGTTTTCAAACGCAGGAACGCACATGTCACTCGAAACGACAAAGAACGAATATCTCGATATCGGCGGTGTTCGTTTTGCTTACAGGCGCCTTGGCCCCACCGCCGGAATCCCAATTGTTTTACTGCAGCACTTCACCGGGACGATGGATGCCTGGGACCCGGCCGTGGTGAACAAGCTGGCCGAGACGCGGCCGGTCATCGTCTTCAACAATCTCGGCATCGGCACGTCAACCGGCAAAACGCCCGACACCGTGGAGCAGACGGCGACGGATGCCGAAACGTTCATACGCGGGCTTGGCCTCGCCAAGGTCGATCTTCTCGGCTTCTCCCTCGGCGGCATGCTCGCCCAGATCCTTGCCGTGCAACACCCCGGCTTGATCCGCAAGATCATCATAGCAGGCGCGGCGCCGCGCGGCGGCGAGGAACATCTTCTGGCCGTAGTGGAGGAAGCGTTCGCTCAAGGCGCGCCGGATGTGCGTCTGCCTCTGTTCTTCACGCCCTCGGAAGAAAGCCAGCGCGCCGGCCGGGCTTTCGTGGCGCGCGCCACGACCCGCACGCAAGAGCGGGACCCCGACAGTGGAGACGAGGTCAGCGAGCCGCAGGCGAAAGCGATCATCGGCTGGTGCGCCCGCAAGGATGAGGGCGAGGCGACGCTCCGCGCCATCGCCCAGCCGACCCTCATCGTGCATGGCAGCGACGACACGATGTTTCCAAGCATCAATGCGTACAACATGTTCAAGGCCATGAAGAACGCACAGCTCATCCTCTATCCGGACTCAGGCCACGGCGCACTGTTCCAGTACCGGGAGACGTTCGTCACCCACTGCCGAACCTTCCTGGACGCTTGAGGAGAAGAAATATGCACGATCTTCAGCAGCAGGTGATCGAGGCCCATGGCAGCCTCGAACGGTTCCGGCGATTTTCCTTTCTGACGGCCACGCTCCACCAGTTCGGTATCCTCTGGGACCTGAAGGGAAAGCCGGACACGCTCGCCCATGCCAACGTCCAGGTGAACCTCCGAAAGGAAGAGGTGTCGCACTGGCCCTTCCAACCCACACAGAACCGCTCCCGCTTCACGCCCAATGAGGTCAGGATCGAGACACCCGATGGCGATGTCGTCGAGACACTGCCGCAACCGCGCGCGAGCTTCACAGGATTTGCCATGGAGACGCATTGGAGCGACCTGCAGCTCGCCTATTTCGCGGGCTACACAATGTGGACCTATCTGACTTCGCCCTTCATCCTCGCGCAGCCAGGCGTTGTGGCAGAGGAAATCGCACCCTGGTCGGAAGAAGGTGAGACGTGGCGCCGGCTGCGGGTGACCTTTCCGGCAACCATCGCCACCCACAGCAGGGAGCAGACCTTCTACGTTGGTCCGGATGGCCTGATCCGGCGTCACGATTACGAGGTCGAGATCCAGGGCAACAACGCAGCGGCGCGCTATCTCCTCGAACCCGTCACCGTCGAGGGCGTCGTGTTGCCTTCCAAGTTCCGAGTCTATCCGCGCAATCCCGACAACAAACCAGCCGCCGAACCGCTCATCGTCGGGGTCGATCTCTCAAACTATCGCATCGAATGAAGGGCGCGCCGACACACCCTTATCATTTGACACACTCAAAAAGGAGTTTCCCGGCATGGCTATTCTCAAGGTCGCGGACAGCGCCGAGATTTTCTACAAGGACTGGGGTCCCAAAGACGCGCAGCCGATCGTCTTCCACCATGGCTGGCCGCTCAGCGCGGAAGACTGGGACGCGCAGATGCTGTTCTTCCTGTCCCACGGCTGTCGCGTGATCGCGCACGACCGGCGCGGGCATGGCCGCTCGACCCAGACCGACACCGGCAACGACATGGACACCTATGTCGCCGACGTGATGGAGCTCACCCACCATCTCGATCTCAAGAGCGCCGTCCATATTGGCCATTCGACCGGCGGCGGCGAGGCGGCGCGCTATGTTGCCCGCTCAAGCCCGGGCGTGTCGCCAAGGCGGTGTTGGTCGGAGCAGTGCCCCCGATCATGGTGAAGTCCGAGAAGAATCCGGGCGGCACGCCGATGTCGGTGTTCGACGGTTTCCGCACGGCGCTCGCCGCCAACCGGGCGCAATTCTACCTCGACGTCGCAAGCGGCCCCTTTTATGGCTTCAACCGTCCCGGCGCGAACACCTCCCAAGGCACGATCCAGAACTGGTGGCGGCAGGGCATGATCGGCGGCGCCAAGGCGCACTACGACTGCATCGCCGTGTTCTCCGAGACCGACTTCGGCGATCACCGTGCCGACGCTGGTGATGCACGGAGACGACGACCAGGTCGTGCCGATCGCCGCTTCCTCGGAACTGTCGATCAAGCTGCTGCGGCACGGTCAGCTCAAGGTCTATCAGGGCTATCCGCACGGCATGCTGACCACGCACGCCGACGTGCTCAACCCGGACCTGCTTGCCTTCATCAGGGCCTGAACAAACCGAATCCTCCCCGAAGAATGGAGAAATCTCTTGGCCAGTTCCAACGGCGTCGCCCTCATCACCGGGGCATCGGCCGGGATCGGTGCGGTGTATGCCGACCGTCTCGCGAAGCGTGGTTATGACCTCGTCCTTGTGGCGCGCGATTTGACGCGCATGATGGCGCTCGGCGAGCGTCTTCGCAGCGAAACCGGCGTTGCGGTGGAGATCGTCCCGGCAGACCTCACCTTGGATGGCGACGTCGCGAAGATTGAACAGCGCCTGGGCGCCGACGACGTCACGCTGCTCGTCAACAATGCTGGCATGTCGTTGAAGGGGGGTATTCTCGAGAACGGCGCCCCCGAACTTTCGCGGATCATCGCGCTCAACATGACGGCGCCGACCCGCCTCGCCTCCGCCGCGGCGAAAGCCTTTGCAGCGAAGCGCGCTGGCGCGATCATCAACCTGTCCTCAGTGCTCGCGCTTGCGCCGGAGATGTTCGAGGGCGTCTACAGCGGCACCAAGGCCTATCTGCTCAATCTTAGCCAGGCGATGGCCGCCCAGCTCAAGGACAGGGGCGTCTATGTCCAGGTCGTGCTGCCCGGCGCCACGCGAACCGAGCTGTGGGAAAAGGCCGGCCGGGACATCGACTCCTTCCCCGAAGGCTTCCTGATGGAGGTCGGCGACATGGTCGATGCAGCTTTGGTCGGCTTTGACCGGGCGGAAACCGTCACGATACCGCCGCTGGCGGACGAAGAGCAGTTCACGGCCATGCAGCAGGCCCGCCTCGCGATGGCGCCGAACCTCTCGAAGAGCAACGTCGCGCCGCGGTACCGAAAACTGCGGTGATCTGACTCTGAATCGACGCTGAGACTGGCGCGGACTCTGACGGGCTCAGGCGGCTCGGCTTCTGCTTGCATGAGTCTCTGCTATTTGCACGATATCTCAGCGGCCAAGGCGGTCTTCGTTGCGCTGGTCTTGACTACCAAGGTTACAATCGAGCGTCTTCGAAGCGATGCCCGCGCAATTGTTTCGGAGACTGCCTCGCCGGTCGTCGAGTGCGGGTCCGATTGTGATTCCAAATCGAGATCAGATCGGAGTGACGGAGAATAGACGGTGCCCGCGATGAGAAATCCTGGGAGCTATTCGGCATTCGGCACTTTCGCTGGGAAGAAGTCCCGCGCAATGCGCTATTCTACGCTTCTATACTCTACAGCACTCTCCCTCACTCCCACTCGATGGTGCCTGGCGGTTTGCTCGTCACGTCGTAGACGACGCGGTTGATGCCGCGTACCTCGTTGATGATGCGGCTGGCGGCTGCTCCCAGGAATGCCATGTCGTAATGGTAGAAGTCTGCCGTCATGCCGTCGACCGAGGTGACGGCGCGCAGCGCGCAGACGAACTCGTAGGTGCGGCCGTCGCCCATCACGCCGACGGTCTGCACCGGCAGCAGCACGGCGAAGGCTTGCCAGATGGCGTCGTAGAGGCCGGCCTTGCGGATCTCGTCGAGATAGATGGCGTCGGCCTCGCGCAGGATCTCCAGCTTTTCGCGGGTGATGCCGCCCGGACAGCGGATGGCGAGACCGGGACCGGGGAACGGATGCCGGCCAATGAAGCTGTCGGGCAGGCCGAGCTCCTTGCCGAGCGCCCTCACCTCGTCCTTGAACAATTCGCGCAGCGGCTCGACCAACTGCATGTTCATGCGTTCGGGCAAGCCGCCGACATTGTGATGCGACTTGATGGTCACCGACGGGCCGCCGCTGAAAGAGACGCTTTCGATGACGTCGGGATAGAGGGTGCCTTGTGCCAGGAAATCGGCGCCGCCGAGCTTCTCGGCCTCCTCCTCGAACACTTCGATGAACAGCCGCCCGATGGTCTTGCGCTTCTTCTCGGGGTCCGACTCGCCCTCGAGCGCGCCGATGAAACGGTCCGAAGCGTCGACCAGGATCAGCGGCAGATTGTAATGCTGGCGAAACATCTCCACCACGCCTGATGCCTCGTCCTTGCGCATCAGACCGTGGTCGACAAGGATGCAGGTGAGCTGGTCGCCGAGCGCCTCATGGATCAGCAAGGCCGCGACCGAGGAATCGACGCCGCCCGACAGCGCGCAGATCACCTTGCCCTTGCCGACCTGCTTGCGGATCGTCTCGACCGCGTGCTCGCGGTAGGCGCGCATCGTCCAGTCGCCTTCGATGCCGGCGATGTTGTGGACGAAGTTCCGGATCAGCCTGGCGCCGTCCGGCGTATGCACCACTTCGGGGTGGAACATGAGGCCGTACATTTTGCGCTCGACATTGCCGAAGATGGCGAAGGGCGAGCCCTCCGATTTTCCGAGCACCTCGAACCCCTTGGGCAGTGAGATGACGCGATCGCCATGGCTCATCCACACCTGGTGGCGCTGGCCGGGCGCCCACAGGCCCTCGAACAGCGGGCTGTCCTCGGCGATCTCGACGAAGGCGCGGCCGAATTCGCGGTGGTCGGAGCTTTCGGCGACGCCGCCCATCTGCACGCACATCGCCATCTGGCCATAGCAGATGCCGAGCACCGGCACGCCGGCATCGAAGACGATCTGCGGCGCGCGCGGGCTGCCGATGTCGCCGGTCGAGGCCGGGCCGCCGGACAGGATCACCGCCCTCGGATTGATGCGCTTGAACGCCGCCTCGGCCGACTGGAAGGGCACGATCTCGGAAAAGACGCCGGCCTCGCGGATGCGGCGGGCGATCAGCTGGGTGAACTGGCTGCCGAAATCGACAATCAGGACGGTGTCGGGATGATTGGCTGTTTTCATGGCGAGCGTTTAGAGAAAGAAACGAGTCGGCGCAATGGGTTGTGAGGTCGCGCTTTCACTTCGATTCCGGCGTGTCGTCCTGAACGCCAGAGGCTTTGTCCATTGCATCAGTTTGCGTTGTATCGACTGACCGCAAGGCGCCCATCAGCGCCGCGAAACGCTCGTGACCAAGGCGGGCAACATAGCTCCGTTCGATCTGCAGCTTGATGCGGTCGCCATCGCGCAGGGCGTCCAGGCCCTTGCGGGTGTAGCGCACAAGCTTGCCGCGACCGTCTTGCGGATCGGGCAGACGCTGCAACACACCTTCCGTCTCCAGGCCATCGAGCAATTGCTGAATCGCCTGCTTTGAGATCGCCGAGCGCTCGATCAGCGCCGACTGGCGCATGCCGCCGCGCGGGATGTGTCCAAGCAGGCCGGCACGCGCTTCGGTGAACCAGTGATGGCCGGCAGCGCGCATCGCAGCGGCGAACTCGGTCTGCCAGGCGCGGCTCGCCTGCCACAGCCGCCAACCTATGTGATCCGGCAGCGTTTCAGGTTTTTCGTCAAGTCCCTTGACCACATTCTTCTCGCCCGATACATAGTCAAGCATCTTGACTACTAGTTCACTCTAAGTGGCGATGCCGGTCAAGGCAATCGGCGACTTCAATTCAGGAGGAAATCATGGCAGCACTTCAGAAGGAAACCCTTGCAATGCTCATTCCGGGCATGACCCACGTGTTGGAACGAAACGGCAAGGAGGCTTACGTCTATTTTGAAAGCGAGGGTGCCGCGCACATGCTGCTCGACGATGGCGAGGCGCGAAGCGGGCGCTGGCGGATGCTCGATGACGGTTATGTCGCCGACTGGGACACCGGCGCGACCGGACGCTGGGCCCTCGATCACGAGCCCGGGTCAGTCACTTACATCAATCGCGACAACGCCGTTCGCTTCAGGATGATCGGCGTGCTGTTCGGCAACGCTAAGAACCTGCCGCCCCAACAAGCTTGAAGTCGATCGCGCCGGAGGCGATCGCCTGTTCCAGCAGTTGCACCGCCGCGGCCAGCTTCTCGTCGATGACGTGCAGATATTCGGTCCAGTCGCCAACGTGTCTCAGATCGGCCGCGCCGTCGGAAATGCCGCGCAGGCCGATAAGCGGCACGTCGAACAGCTGGCAGGCGCGCACGCAGGCGAAGGTCTCCATATCGACCATGTCGGCGGCGATCGCGTCGTAGGCGGCGCCGGAGACGATTGCCGCCCCGGTCGACAGCGTCGCCTGTCTGACGCCTTGTATCCTGAACGGCAGCGGCACGCTGACAGGCAGGTCGAGGAACGGGGTGGCGCCCTTCTCGAACCCCAGGGGCGAGGCGTCCATGTCGCGGTAGCCAACCGAAACGGCCTGGTAGATTTCCGTCTGTTCCAGCGTCCGGCTGCCCGCCGACCCGAGCGACACGACGAGATCCGGCAGCGCCTTCCCGGCGTGCAGCCGGGACAGTTCGGCGCCGAGCCCGATACCTGCCTCGACCGGTCCGACGCCGGTCATCAGCGGCGTGAACAGCCGCTGCAGGTGTGGACCGTATTCGGCCTCGGCCGCCATGACGAAGAGAACGGACTTGCCGGACATCGGGGTGAGCTCATCAGGTGTCTTGCCGGCCATGATCGTCCATCCTCCCTACCCGCTCCTCAGCCCTCGATGCCGTCGCGGCCGAGCACTGTCATCATCGTTCCGGTCATTGTGGCAATCAGCTTGGCCTCGCCATCGACGGCGAACGCATAGGCTTGTCCGTCGGCGACGATGATGGTGCGGCCGGGCTTGGTCACCGAGCCGCGGAACAGGAAGCGCTCGCCCCTGCCGGGCGCCAGCAGATTGACCTTGAACTCGATGGTCAGCACGCCGGAATTTTCCGGCATCAGCGAGAATGCCGCATAGCCGCAGGCCGAGTCGAGAGCCGTCGAAATGACGCCGGCATGGAGAAAGCCGTGCTGCTGCGTCAGCGCCGCAGAATAGGGCATTTCGATCTCGATGATGCCGGGCGTCACCAGCGTCAGCTCGGCGCCAATCGTCATCATCGCGTTCTGGCGCGCGAAGGACGTCCTGACGCGGTCCTCATAATCGGGAGCAGGAACGATCTTTGCTGCCATGGCCGTCGCCCTTTGTTTCTCGGCAAATCTTATTGCAAAGGCATTTATCGCAGAGGGGTGGGCGGCAGGCAATCGCAAATGCTGCACTGCAGCATTCGGCTTAGCCCTGTATCGATGACAACGATTCAGCCGGCCCGCCGCAGCGCGCAGAAGTAAAAGCCGTCGGTGCCGCTCAGCAATGGCGACAGCGAAATGCCGCCCGCAGCGCCAATGCGCATTGCCGCTTCGTGGCCCGCAAAACGGCTGTCCCAAAGCTGGCGGTGATCGACCGGGACAAAATCGGGATGGCGGTCCCGGAACGCCGAAACCTGGTCGCCATTCTCCTCGTCGAACACCGAACAGGTGATATAGACCAGCAGGCCACCGGGTTTGACGAAGTCCCTGGCGGCATCGAGTATCGTCTCCTGCTCGCCCTTGCGGGCGTCGAGCTGTCTCTGCGTCAGCCGCCATTTGGCATCCGGCCGGCGCCGCCAGGTGCCGCTGCCGGTGCAGGGCGCATCGATCAGGACGATATCCATGTGCTTGCCGAGCGGCGCCAGTTCGGCCGGCTTGGTGACGATCTGCACATTGCGGTTTTCCGAACGGCGGATGCGGTCGAAGATCGGCGCCAGCCTTGCCTTCTCGGCATCATGGGCGAAGATCTGGCCGCGATTGTCCATCGCCGCGGACAGCGCCAGCGTCTTGCCTCCGGCGCCGGCGCAGAAGTCGAGCACCTGCATCCCAGGCTCGGCGCCGGCCAGTTCGGCCGCAATCTGCGAACCCTCGTCCTGAACCTCGAACCAACCTTTCTGGAAGGCCGGTTCGGCCTGCACGTTCGGGTGCCTGCCATCGCCTTCGATCGGCGGGATGCGGATGCCGTGCGGCGCGATCCGGGCAGGCTTGGCGCCGGTCTCCGCCAATTCGGCCAGCACCTTGCCGCGCTCGGCCTTCAGCGTATTGACCCTGAGGTCGAGCGGCGGGCGAGTGCCAAGAGCGGCACCCTCTTCCACCCAGGCCGTGCCGAACGCCCGCTCGAACAGCGGCATGCACCAGTCGGGGATGTCTGCCCTGACGGCCGGCGGCGCATCGGCAAGCCGGCGACCGCCGAGCGTTTTCAATTCGTCGTCGGTAAGCAGCGGCGGCGCGAACTTGTCGCCCTCGAGCGCCTCGTTCAGCGACTGCGCCGTCTGGCCCCATTCGAGCAGCAGCGCGCCGAAGCCGATGGCGCGCGGCGTGTCTTCGCCCAACAGCCAGCCGGCCGAGCGCTTGCGGCGCAGCGCGTCATAGACGATGTTGCCGATCGCGGCACGGTCGCCGCCACCGGCGAAGCGGTGCGACAGGCCCCAGTCCTTCAGCGCATCGGCCACCGGACGGTGGCGCCGGCCAATGTCGTCAAGCACTTCGATGGCTGCCGCCAGCCGCCCGCCCAGTCTCATTGTCGTCTTCCATTACTCAGCAAATTAATTCCGGCCCTGCTCTTAGAGCTTTTCGTGCCCTGATTGAAACAGTTCTGTTTCGCCGACGGCGAGACGATCCATGCCGAGGGTGACGAATGTGGGTTGGTGCATCGCGAGCCGCCGCCACCAAGCGGGCGCCGGCATGCGGAACGAAACAATTCGATAAATATATTACACGTTTCTAATGTACGTGTCTGGTGCTCACAAGCATAGCGGCTTGCGAAACTGCTCTGCTTTGCAAGTTTTCCGGTTGCGAATACTCTTTGCGCGGTGATTCGCGTCGCAGAAAAAGCGGAGCCGCGGGTCGTTACGAGGAGAGGGCAATGAAAACTTATCTGGCGGAAGTTCTAGGCACGTTTCTATTGGTGTTCATCGGCACGGCTTCGGTGGTGACGGGCGGCTTCGGCGGCGCGCTGCCGCTTGGCCAGGAAGGCATCGGTCTGGCGTTCGGCATCGGCCTGATAGCGGCCGCTTACGCGATCGGCCCGATTTCCGGCGCGCACCTCAATCCGGCGGTGACGCTCGGTGTGTTCCTCGCCGGGCGGATGCCGGCCAGGGATGTGATTCCGTACTGGATCGCGCAGGTCATCGGCGCCATCATCGCGTCGCTGGCGCTGTGGATCATCGTCTCCGGACAGGTAGGCGGCCACACCGGCGGCTTCGGCGCCAATGGCTGGGACGTGACGAAATGGGGCGTCAGCTCGGCCTTCCTGTGGGAGCTGATCGGCACCTTCACCTTCGTCACGGTGATCCTCGGCGTCACCAACGCCAAGCACACGACGGCCTTCGCCGGCCTGGTCATCGGCCTGACGCTGGCCGGACTGCACTTCGCCATCATTCCGGTGACCGGCACATCGCTCAACCCGGCCCGTTCGATCGGACCGGCGCTGTTTTCGGGAACTGCGGCGATCGGCCAGCTGTGGCTGTTCATCGTCGCGCCGCTGATCGGCGGCGCCATCGCCGGCGTGGTCGCCAAGGCCGGTATCTTCGAGAAAGACTGACTTTTCGAAGGCTTCATGGAAAAGGCGCGGGTCGAGGCCCGCGCCTTTTTTGTTGCGTCGAGAATTCGTATGCCCGGATCACGCCGCGAGGTCAAAACGGTCGGCGTTCATCACCTTGGCCCAGGCCGCGACGAAATCCTTGGCAAACTTCCGCCCGGCGTCGGCCGATCCGTAGACCTCGGCAAGCGCACGCAATTGCGCGTGCGAGCCGAAGATCAGGTCCGCGCGGGTGCCGGTCCACTTGACTGCCCTGGTCTTGCGGTCGCGCGCCTCGTAGACTTCATCGGAGCCGGCGGCCGGATCCCAGACCGTGTTCATGGAGAGCAGGTTGACGAAGAAATCGTTGGTCAACGTGCCCGGCCTGTCGGTGAACACGCCGTGCTTCGACTGACCGGTGTTGGCGCCGAGCACCCGCAACCCGCCGACGAGCACCGTCATCTCCGGCGCCGTCAAGGTCAGCAGCTGCGCCCGGTCGACCAGCATCGCTTCGACCGACATCGGCTGCTTGCCCCTGACATAATTGCGGAAGCCATCGACTTTCGGCTCGAGCGCGGCGAAGGACTGGACGTCGGTCTGTTCCTGCGAAGCGTCCATGCGGCCCGGCGTGAAAGGAACCTGCACGTCATGGCCGCCGTCCTTGGCCGCCTTCTCGACCGCGGCGACGCCGCCGAGAACGATGAGGTCGGCAAGCGAGATCTTCTTGCCGCCGGACTGCGAGTTATTGAAGCCCTTCTGGATGCCTTCGAATGTCTCGAGCACCTTGGCCAGCTGCGCCGGCTGATTGACCTCCCAATCCTTCTGTGGCGCCAGGCGGATGCGGGCGCCGTTGGCGCCGCCGCGCTTGTCGGAGCCGCGGAAAGTCGAGGCCGAGGCCCAGGCGGTCGAGACCAGTTCGGAAACGGACAGGCCGGAGGCCAGGATCTTCGCCTTCAGCGAGGCGATGTCCTGTTCGCTGACCAGCTCGTGGTCGATTGCCGGTATCGGGTCCTGCCAGATCAGCTCTTCCTTTGGCACGAGCGGGCCGAGATAGCGGACGGCCGGACCCATGTCGCGATGGGTCAGCTTGAACCAGGCGCGGGCGAAGGCATCGGCGAACTGATCAGGATTCTGATGGAACCGCCGCGAGATCTTCTCATAGGCCGGGTCGACGCGTAGCGCGAGGTCGGTGGTCAGCATCGCCGGCGCGCGGCGCTTCGAGGGATCGTGCGCGTCCGGCACGGTGCCTGCACCGGCGCCGCCCTTCGGCGTCCACTGATGGGCGCCGGCCGGGCTCTTGGTCAGCTCCCATTCGTAGTTGAACAGATTGTCGAAGAAGTTGTTGCTCCATTTGGTCGGCGTCGTGGTCCAGGTCACCTCGAGGCCCGAGGTGATGGCGTCGCCGGCAATGCCGGTGGCGTGCTTGCTCGACCAGCCGAGGCCCTGCGCCTCGATGCCGGCGCCTTCCGGCTCCGCCCCGACCAGCGATGCATCACCGGCGCCGTGGGTCTTGCCGAAGGTGTGACCGCCGGCGATGAGCGCCACGGTTTCCTCGTCGTTCATGGCCATGCGAGCGAAGGTCTCGCGAATGTCGCGCGCCGCGGCCAATGGATCGGGCGTGCCGTTCGGCCCTTCCGGGTTGACGTAGATCAGCCCCATCTGCACGGCGCCGAGATGGCCCTGAAGTTCGCGGTCGCCGGAATAGCGCTCGTCGGCGAGCCACTTGGTTTCCGATCCCCAGTCGACGTCCTGCTCGGGCTCCCAGACATCGGCGCGGCCGCCGGCGAAGCCGAAGGTCTTGAAGCCCATCGATTCCAGCGCGACGTTGCCGGTGAGGATCAACAGGTCGGCCCAGGAGATCTTCCTACCGTATTTCTGCTTGACCGGCCACAGCAGCCGGCGCGCCTTGTCGAGATTGGCGTTGTCCGGCCAGCTGTTGAGTGGCGCGAAACGCTGCTGGCCGGCGCCGGCGCCGCCACGGCCGTCGCCGATGCGATAGGTGCCGGCGCTGTGCCAGGCCATGCGGATGAAGAGCGGGCCGTAATGACCGAAATCGGCCGGCCACCAATCCTGCGAATCGGTCATCACCTGGTGCAGATCCCTGATCACCGCATCGAGATCGAGGCTCTTGAATTCCTTGGCGTAGTCGAAGTCCTCGTCCATCGGGTCCGAGAGGCTGGACTGCTGATGGAGGACGCCAAGGTCAAGCTGGTTCGGCCACCAGTCACGGTTGCTCCTCCTGGCCGATCCATGTGGGACCGGGCATTTGCCGGCGCTGTTGTCGTCGGTTTTCGCGTCCATCTTTGCCTCCGATTTGTTGATTGTCCGGGATTTTGTTGATTTTCCGGGCAGGGCCAGCGGCCGCGCCATTCTGGAATGGTTCCAGACTAGCCCGCCCAGCCGATAAAGACAAATTGCCTTTGCTGTTTATTCTGATAGGTTTTCCTTATGATCGGTTTGACCGTCCGGCAGATGCATTATTTCGAGGCGCTGGCGCAGACGCTGCATTTCGGCCGTGCCGCAAAACTCGCCGGCGTCAGCCAGCCGGCGCTGTCTTCGCAGATCGCCGAGATGGAGCTGCGGCTGAATTGCCGTCTGTTCGAGCGCGGCGGCAAGGTGGTGCGGATGACCGACGAGGCCGTGGCCCTGCTGCCGCGCATCGAGCGCATTCTTGCCGACGTCCGCGACGTCGAGGCGACGGCCCGGCGCGGCCGCCCGGCGCTGGAAGGCCGCTTCCGGCTCGGCATCATCCCGACGGTGGCGCCCTATCTCTTGCCGCATGTGCTGCCGGAGCTGAAACAGCATTTCCCGGCCTTACAGCTGGAACTGCGCGAGGCGGTGACCGCGTCGCTGGTCGACGACACCAGTTCGGGAAGGCTCGACGCCTTCGTCGCGGCGCTGCCCCTCGATTACCCGGGCTTGGTTACCGAGGAACTTTTCTCCGACCGGTTCTTCCTGGCCGTGCCGGCCGGCGATCCCGCCTTCGCCTCGCCGCCGGTGCCACCGGAGAGCCCGGCACTGGAGCGGCTTATGCTGCTGGAGGAAGGCCATTGCCTGCGCGAACAGGCCCTCGCCGTCTGCGGCAACGTGCGGCCGGTGGCGATGGCAAGCTACGGCGCGACCAGCCTGACGACGCTCTTACAGATGGTGGCGCATGGGCTCGGCGTCACGCTCATCCCCGAGATGGCGGCGGGGCCAGCCAGCACTATCCCCGATTTGAAGATCGTGCCGTTCCAGGAGCCGATGCCGCAACGCACGATCTGCCTGGCGTGGCGACGCAACAAGGTTCGCCACGACGAATGCGTCGAACTGGCCAAGATCATTCGCGGGCTGGATACGGCGGTGCTGGCAGCGTAGAGCGGCGGGTCAAGGATCCGGTTTTAGTCCCGAAGCCAACCCGCAAGAAAGGAACGGCTTCAATCATGTTCCCAGGCTGCGAGCAACGGGCCGTTGCTTCCATAGACAGGGTCCTTGCGCGGACGGCCGACCCTGGGGATCGTGACGACTGCC
Source organism: Mesorhizobium sp. M0598 (assembly GCF_040320865.1). Classification (NCBI taxonomy): domain Bacteria; kingdom Pseudomonadati; phylum Pseudomonadota; class Alphaproteobacteria; order Hyphomicrobiales; family Phyllobacteriaceae; genus Mesorhizobium; species Mesorhizobium sp. M0598. Next base: position 92,162 of record NZ_JAMYQL010000023.1, read on the forward strand.
TTGGCATGGTCGGCGGCGGTCGTACACAGGTCATAGGTGCCGGATGGAGGATAGGCGCCGACGACCAAAAAGTCGTCGGATGCGGAAAGACGCTGGTGCCCGGTGCCGGCCGGAAGCACCGCGACGTCGCCGGCCTTCAGCGACAGCGTACGTCCCTTGCTGCCGCCAAAGCGGACCTTGGCCGTGCCGCGCGCAACGCCCAGCGCCTCGTGTATCCGCGAATGGTAGTGGACGTAACCGTAGATGCCGTTGCGCCAGCTATCGCCCCAGCCATTTGCCTCGAACAGCGCCTCCATGACAGCCGCAGGATCGAAGCCTTCGGGCAACTTCACAGCGCCGCGATAGACGACAAGCGGCCAGAACGGATGGTTGGGCACCAGGCCATCATCCCCAAACCGAAACGTATTCGGTTTACGCGGCCTGACCAGATCGGGAACCTCGCGCCGGCCCGGTCTGGCGATGCCAGTGACCTGCTCGACGGCTTTCTTCGTAGTTTGCAAAATGCTCATGGTGTGGCCTTGGATTGGTGGTGGCTTCATGCCGACTTAACCGGCTGCACGGCGCTCGGTTCCGCTGAGGGTAGAGATCTGCGATCTGTGCGGTCGGCATTTGACATCCGGGCACATCGAAGCCGCCCAAGTTTCAAGACTTGAACACCGCAAGCATGTGAATATCCAATCAGTCCCGCCGCTGTGTCGTCCCATGGCACGGATGAGACGATACACTGTTTACCACAGCGCTCGCGACAGCTCGCGAAACGGGCGACCCGCAGAGGCTTTTTTCGTGTTATGATGCACCTGCAACGCGCGTAATCTCGACCTCGGCAATATGGCAAAGGTCGAAAGCAATTTTTGCCCTGGCGTCCCCCAGCACGGACTCAACCCCCGATGACTGGGTGTGCTTACCCGGGCGAGGAGGTTGTCCATGTCCACGAGTAATGTCGAACGCCCGCTGCAGCCGGGCGACCGGGCGCCCAATATTATTCTCGATGCGATCTCCCGCGAAGGCAAAATCGCGCTCACTGATTTTCGAGGTCGTAGCCCATTGTTGATCGGCTTGTTTCGAGGCCTGCACTGTGCGTTCTGCCGGCGCAATGTCGCGGCTATGGCGCAACTCAAGCCGGCCCTGGCTGAGAAAGGCGTCGAATGCCTGGCGGTCGTCAATACGCCGGTAGAGCGGGCACGGCTCTATTTCCGTTACCATCCGACACCCGATCTTCTCGCCGCGTCCGACCCGGAGCGGGCCTCGCACCGTGCTTTCGGCTTGCGCGAGATCGGGATGGACAAGGTCATGGGGATCCGTATCGATCTCCCGGGTGAGTTGCCCGAGCCTATGGACCCCATCGCAATAAACGAGTTGCTCAACAAGAAGGAGGGGTATGAGATTACGGAAGCCGATCAGCAGATGATGGCTTCCGCTAAGGAGCTGCTGGTTGGTCAGTTTCTCATCGACCGAGGGGGCATTGTACGCTGGAGCTTCACTGAAGTTCTGGAGGCTGGCCTCAATACCCCCAAGGCGCCGAATCCGGAGGAATTGATGTCAGCGGCTTCCCAAGTTGCACATTAATGGGCTGCGGAAATAGGCGGCTGACAACTCGCTCGACGACCGCGCCCTTCCCGCTCACTACCGGGGAAAGGCCGTCCTGGGTCAAAACCTGAAGATCGTGGATGACCGCTTCGCGTCCGATCTCGGCCGTAGAGATCAGCTTCTCCGCGTCCTGAAAGCAGACATCGCAAGCGAGGACTCCGGAGGTCGCGGTTGCGCCCTCAAGCCCCGCCCGGTCGACCAGATAGAAGATCGCATTGGCCTCGCCGCCCGGCATCGTCTCGCTGAACTGGATGCGGCTGTTAGGCTGGATCAGACCGAGCAGGGTCTCCGCCGCACCTCGACGCCGAGATCGCGCAGATCGTGGCCGTTGCCGCGCCGCGCCGATTTTCTGGAGTGATAAGCCGCGCCCGACGCGGCGAATTCGTGACCCTACTCGGCGGCCGTCTCCGATGGCACCTCTGCCGGCCCCGAAGGCTCGGCCTCGGCACGGGGCTTGCGCCGTGAAAACAGCGACCTGAGCGTGACGTAGAACACCGGCGTCAGGAACAGGCCGACGAAGGTGACGCCGAGCATGCCGGAGAATACCGCGGTGCCGAGCGACTGGCGCATTTCTGCGCCCGGGCCCGTTGCGATCATCAGCGGCACGACGCCGAGGATGAACGAGAAGGCGGTCATCAGGATCGGCCGCAGCCTGAGCCGGCAGGCTTCGACGGCAGCCTCGGCGGCCGACAGCCCGCGTTCCTGCGCCTGCCGCGCGAATTCGACGATCAGGATCGCGTTCTTGGCGGCAAGCCCGATCAGCACGATGAGGCCGATCTGCACTAGGATGTTGTTGTCCAGCCCTCGGAACGACACGCCGACCAACGCCGCGAGCACGCCGAGCGGCACCACCAGCACAATGGCGAACGGCAGCACCCAGCTTTCATATTGCGCCGCCAGCGCCAGGAACACGAACAACACCGACAGTCCGAAGATATAGACAGCGGCATTGCCGGTGTTGCGCTCCTGATAGGCGAGCTCGGTCCATTCATAGGAGGTACCGGCCGGCAGCGTCTTTGCCGTGATCCCTTCCATCAATGCCAGCGCGTCGCCCGTGGAAACGCCGGGCGCGGCGTTGCCCTGCAGCGGCACCGAAACGTACATGTTGTAGCGCTGGACCAGCGCCGGGCCGGTGACGTCGCGGATCTCGACCAATGTGCCGAGCGGAACCAGCGCGCCGGTCGCCGATCGCACCTTCAGTTTCAAGATGTCGGCGCGATCGAGACGGAACGCCTGGTCGGCCTGCGCCCGCACCTGGTAGACGCGCCCGAAAGCGTTGAAGTCGTTGACGTAGGCGGTGCCCAAATTGATCGACAGCGCCTCGAAGATGTTGGGGATCGGCACGTTCAGGATGCGCGCCTTGTCGCGATCGATCGCCAGGAAGAATTGCGGGCTCGACGCGGAGAACGTGGTGAACACACCCGTCAGCCCCGGCGTCTTGTTGGCCTTGCCGGCGATTTCGTTGGCAAGCGCCAGGATCTGCCGCATGTCGGCGCTGTTGCGCTCCTGGATCTGCAGCTTGAAGCCGCCGGCATTGCCGACGCCGCGGATCGGCGGCGGCGGCAGTGCGATAATGAATGCTTCCTTGATGCTTTGCAGGCTGCCGAACAGATTGCCGATGACCTGGGTCGCCGACTGGCCGGCTTTCAGTCGCTCGTCAAACGGCTTGAACCTGGCGAAGATCACGCCCGCGTTGCTGGCGTTGGTGAAGGTCGCGCCGGAGAAGCCGGCGAAGGCGACTGCGTAGTCGACGCCTGGCGTTTTCTGGATGATCTGCGACGCCTGCTGGATGACCGCATCGGTCCTCGACAGCGAAGCGCCGTCCGGCAACTGGATGACGACGATCGCATAGCCCTGGTCAAGCGACGGAATGAAACCGCGCGGCACCGACTGCACCATGTAGACCGTGGCGTAGATGAGGGCCGCGAAAACGGCCAGCATGGCGGCGATCGTTATCCACGAGCCGACCAGCACGCGGATGATGCTCGAATACCAATGGGCGACCCTGTCGAAGCCGCGATTGAAGCCGTCGGCGAGCGCCCGTCCGAACCGCGCCAGGAAAAAGCGCGGCGGCGCCGCCGCGGCGTGATGCGGCTTGAACAGCAGTGCGGCCAGCGCCGGCGAAAGCGTCAGCGAATTGAATGCCGAGATCGCCGTCGACACCGCGATGGTGATCGCAAACTGCAGATAGAACTGCCCAGAAATGCCGGGGATGAAGGCTGTCGGTACGAACACGGCTATCAGCACCAGCGAGATCGCGATGACGGCCGTTCCGACTTCGTCCATGGTCAGGTGCGACGCCGGATTGGGCGCCAGCCCTCTGGCGATATTGCGCTCGACGTTTTCGACCACGACGATCGCATCGTCGACGACGATGCCGATCGCCAGAACGAGGCCGAACAGCGTCAGCATGTTGAGCGAGAAGCCGGCGGCGTAAAGCACCGCCAGCGTGCCGATCAGCGACACGGGGATCGCCACGATCGGCACGATCGCCATGCGCCACGATTGCAGGAAGACGATGATGACGATGATGACCAGCAGCATCGCCTCGAGAATCGTCTTGTAGACCTCCTGGATCGACTCGGCGACGAACTCGGTCGGATTGTAGACGATGTCGTAGCTCAACCCCTTCGGGAAGTCGCGGGAAAGCTCCTTCATCTTGTCCTGGATCTCCGCGGCTGCGGCGAGCGCATTGGTGCCCGGCCGCTGGAAGATGGCGAGCGCCACCGCCGGTTTGCCGTTGAGATAGGAGTTGGTGACGTAATCCTTGGCGCCGAGCTCGATGCGCGCCACGTCCTGCAGCGAGATCAGGCGGCCGTCGTCGGTCGATTTGACGATCACGTATCGGAAGTCGCGTGCGTCGTTGAAGCGGCCTTGCGTGGTGACCGTGTACTGGAACGCCGTGCCGGTGCTGGTCGGCGGCGCGCCGATCGAGCCGCCCGACACCTGGACGTTCTGGTCGCGCAGCGCCTGCACCACATCGCCCGAGGTCATCCCCAGGGCGGACAGTTTTTCCGGATCGAGCCAGATGCGCAGCGAATATTCGCGTTCGCCGAAGATGATGAGGTCGCCGACGCCGTCTAGTCTGAGCAGTATGTCGCGCACCCGCGAGCGGGCGTAGTTCGAGACGTAGAGCTGGTCGTAGGTATTGTCGGGCGACAGCATGTGCACGACCATCATCAGGTCGGGCGAGCTCTTGGTGGTGGTGATGCCGAGGCGGCGGACTTCTTCGGGCAGGCGCGGCTCGGCGACCGACACGCGGTTCTGCACCAGCACCTGAGCCTGGTCGAGATCGGTGCCCAGCTTGAAGGTGATGGTCAGCGCCATCGCCCCGTCGCCCGACGAATAGGACGACATGTAGAGCATGCCCTCGACGCCGTTGATCTCCTGCTCGATCGGCGTTGCCACCGTCGCTGCGACCGTCTCGGCGTCGGCGCCCGGATACTGCGCGCGAACGACGATGGTCGGCGGCGCGATCTCGGGATATTGCGCGACCGGCAGCTGGGTATAAGCAATCCCGCCGAGGATCACCAGGACGATCGAAACGACCGATGCGAAGATCGGACGGTCGACGAAGAAATGTGCGAACCTCATTGCTGCAACTCGGCGGTCTCGGCCTTGGGCGGCAACGTCACCATCTCGACCTTCACCTTGGTGCCCGGCCTGGCGTGCATCAGCCCTTTGACGATGATTGTCTCGTCGCCGGTCAGGCCCTGGCGGATGACCCGGTAGCCGTCGAGAAGCGGGCCGGTGCGCACTGGCTTCGCCGACACCATCCCGGCCTCGTCCACCAGGAACACGATGCGGCGATCCTGATCGGCGCCGATCGCCTCGTCGGGCACCAGCACGCCGCTATGCGGCAGCGACCCCGGCACGTTGATGCGCCCGAACATGCCTGGCTGGAGAATGCCATCGGCGTTGGGAAACCTTGCACGTACCCGCATGGTGCCGGTCGCGTTGTCGATCCGGTTCTCGGCAAAATCGAGCTTGCCTTTGAATACCGCCTCCGCGCGGTCGGCGACGCGAACCACCACCTCGAGCCCGCCGGCGCCTTCCTGCATGCTGCCGCCGCGCTCCTTCGCGTCGCGGGCATAGCTGAAATACAGGCGCTCATCGACGTCGAAATAGAAGTCGATCGGATCGCGCGTAACGATGGTCGTCAGCAAGGTGGAATCCGGCTGCACGAGGTTGCCGACCGACACCAGCCGGCGGTCGATGCGGCCGGACAAGGGCGCCTTGATCTCGGTGAATTCCATGTTCAGGCTGGCCGTCGTCAGCGCAGCCGTCGCGCCCTGCATCTGCGCCTGCGCCGAAAGGTATTCCCGCCGGCGGTCGTCGACCGTCGCGGTTGAGATATTGCCGGTCTTGGCGAGTTCGTCGGCGCGATCCAGCTGCATCTTGGAGAATTCGAGCAGACTCTTGGCGACGTCCACTTGCGACTTGGCGGCATCATAAGCCGCCTGGTACGGACGCTCGTCGATGGTGAAGAGCAGGTCGCCCTTGTTGACCAGTGCGCCGTCCTGGAAGCTGACCTTGTCCAGATAGCCGCTGACGCGCGAACGGATGGCGACCTGGTCGACGGCTTCGAAGCGCCCGACGAACTCGTCGTCTTCGACGATTTCACGGACCACCGGCTTGGCCGCTGTCACCACGGGTAGCTGCTGGTCCTGCGCAAACGCAGTGCTGCTGAAAGCCATGCCGAGCAGGAATGCCGCCGACACGGCGGCGCGGGAAAGCCAGCCGGCCGATCGACACGGTCGCCCGCCCGTGTCGCGATGCAATTGCCCATTCTCTGGGGTGTCCATTTGCGTCCTCGCTCGCTGGACCCGGAGGTCGGTTGATCCGCTTCTACGCTCAGGCTTTTCGTCGAGATCAGATCACTGCAGTGTTGTGCATGGCAACATGATCATTTTCCATGTGGGCTGAAATGTCCACCCTGTGGCTGCCCCGCCACCCGCCACTGGCAACGCAGATTCACCGGGCGGTCCGGGACGCCATTGAGAGGGGACGGCTAGACCCGGGAGCAGACCTTGGTCCCGTCGGGCTGAACGTCCGCAATCCTTCTTCAAACGTTAAAGCCGCCATTCCGCTATCGGCCCCGAGGCTGCCGGTCTGCAACGCGCCCCAAGGTCGGCCGTTAAAGTTAGTTGTGCCACCGCCTTACAGCGGACATCACCGGCGACCGCGCTTGAGGGCGTAGTTGCGCCAGCGAACGAACCCGCTCGCGGGAGGGGCGCGGGGTTTGAGGCGTGAGCTTCGTTGGCAGCGTCGGTGAGGCTTTAATCGATCAGGGGTGACGGACGGCCATCGGC
>NZ_JAMYQL010000024.1:0-95808 GCF_040320865.1 Mesorhizobium sp. M0598
AAACCGAAATCTCCACCCCGCGGGTTCCTTCCCTGGAGGCTTCCGGACGCCGGCCTCGAGCCACGCCATCTCAGTAGACGGCCGGCATCCGAAACCCATCACAGATCGAGACGTTCAAGGCCTCGATACTAAGCGTCCGCCCATGGCGCAAAGGAGACAAATTGGCGCCCGCCCCTCAAGCCGTCTTTGCCGTCACCACCCCAACTCTCGACCATCGCCTCATCGGGAACTTCTGCGGATTGCCTACTTCGCAACTCAGTGCGGAAACGCGTGGCTGCTCGGTCGAGAACAGTCGTCAGTATCTGCCTGCCCCCATGCCTCCCTCACGGCACAAATATCAAAAACACCCAAGTAAAAAACACCACCAGATGCACCAACCCAGTCAGAAACGTCGTTCTTTCCGTGCTGAAGCTTACATTGCATATGAAAAGCGCCAGGACCAAGAGCACCGTGTCGGTCGCCGGCAGCCCCATCGTCAGGCCTCTTCCGGTCAGCAGGCTGGCGGCGGCTATGCCCGGTATTGTCAGGCCGATTGTGGCACAGGCCGAACCCATGGCGACGTTCAGGCCGCGCTGCAGCTCGTTGTTGAGTGCGGCGCGAACCGCCGAAATGGCCTCCGGCATCAGAACCAGCGCGGAGATCATTGCGCCGACAATGGCGTCGGCCTGCGGCACCTGGTAGGCGACGAGCGCGTCCTCGACGCTGGCGGCGACCTGCTCGGCCAGCATGACGATGCCGATCAGCCCGATCAGCAGGAGCAGAGCGCCGGCGGCGATGCTTTCGCGGGCGTCGGCCCGCACCGCGGCGCCATGTGCTTGTGCGTCGATGAAATCGTCGCGGTGTCGGACAGTCTGCGCGAACAGAAAACCGGCATAGAGCAGCACTGAAAGGACGCTGACGAAGCCAAGTTGGGCCGCCGAAAACGTGCCGGGATCGGTGGTTCGCGTGTAGGTCGGCAGAATGAGCGTCATGACGCTCAGCGCGACCAGCACCGCCAGATAGGCGCTGGTCCCTTGCCGGATGATCGCCTGCTTGCGATGGCGCCAGCCGCCAAACGTCAGGCACATGCCGACGACGCCGGTGGAGGTGATCATCACCGTCGAGAACACGGATTCGCGGGCAAGCGTCGGGTTGTTCGCGCCGTGCAGCATGATGGAAACGATGATCGACACTTCGATTGCCGTCACGGCGATGGTCAGCACCAACGTGCCGTACGGCTCGCCTACCCGCCGGGCCACCGCCTCGGCGTGGTCGAGCACCACGAAAATGGTGATGAACATGATCGCGCTCGACAGCGCGCCGATGAATATCCTGGTGCCCAGCGACCCTTCGTCCACCGACACCCCGCTGGCTCTGACCGCGCCAGCCATCGCCAGCGCGGCCAACGGCATGCCGTACGAAACCGCCGATCTTGCGAGACCACTCATTCCAAGCCCCTTCCGCAAGCCCCTTTTGCAAGTCCCTTCTGGGCAAGCCCCTCCTGCGAACCCTGCGAAAGCCTGAAGCGCCTCGCCCTCACGCCGTCTTCTGCGTCACCAATCCCAGCTCGTCGACCATCGCCTGGCGCATCAGGAATTTCTGCGGCTTGCCGGTCACCGTCATCGGCAATTCGGTGCGGAAGCGGATGTAGCGCGGGATCTTGAAATGGGCGATCTGGCCGGCGCAGAAGGCCTTGATCTCCTGCTCCGTGGTGATCTGGCCGGGCTTCAGCACGATCCAGGCGCACAGCTCCTCGCCGTATTTCGGGTCGGGAATGCCGAACACCTGCACCTCCTTGACCTTGGGGTGGCGATAGAGGAATTCCTCGACCTCGCGTGGATAGACGTTCTCGCCGCCGCGGATGACCATGTCCTTGACCCGGCCGACGATGTTGCAATAGCCCTCGGCATCGATGGTGGCGAGGTCGCCGGTGTGCATCCAGCCGTCGGCGTCGATCGCCTCGCGGGTCTTCTGCTCATCGTCCCAATAGCCCTTCATCACGGAATAGCCGCGCGTGCAGAGCTCGCCTGGCGCGCCGACCGCGACGGTGGCGCCTTCGGCGTCGATGGCCTTGACCTCGACATGCGGATGGACGCGGCCGACGGTCGAGACGCGCTTTTCCAGGGGATCGTCGACGCTGCTCTGGAACGACACCGGGCTGGTCTCGGTCATGCCGTAGGCGATGGTCACCTCTGCCATGTGCATCAGCGACACCACCTTCTTCATCACCTCGATCGGGCATGGCGAGCCGGCCATGATGCCGGTGCGCAGGCTGGTGAGATCGAAGGAGGCGAACTCCGGATGGTCGAGCAGGCCGACGAACATGGTCGGCACGCCGTAAAGCGCGGTGCAGCGTTCCGTCGCCACCGCCTTCAACGTGGCGCCGGCATCGAAGCCTTCGCTGGGGAAAACCATGGTCGCGCCCTTGGTGACGCAGCCCATCGTGCCCATCGACATGCCGAAGCAATGATAGAGCGGCACCGGGACGCACAGCAGGTCGTCGACGGTGAGCCGGATCGCCGAGGTGACGAAATTGCCGTTGTTGACGATGTTGTTGTGGGTCAGCGTCGCGCCCTTGGGCGCGCCGGTCGTGCCGCTGGTGAACTGGATGTTGATGGCGTCGTCCGGTTTCAGCCCCGCGGAAATCCGGTCGAGCTTGTCATGCTCGTCGCGTCCGGCCATCGCCAGCACGTCGGCGAAATTGAACATGCCCGGCGAATTCTCCTCGTCCATGCGGATGACGGTCTTCAGCGCCGGCAGCTTGTTGGCGTCGAGCTTGCCAGGGGTGGCCTTGGCGATCTCCGGCGCCAGCGTCTCGATCATGCCGAGATAGTCGGAGCTCTTGAATGTGGCGGCGGTGACCAGCGCCTTACAGCCGACCTTGTTCAAGGCATATTCCAGCTCGACCAACCGATAGGCCGGGTTGATGTTGACCAGGATCAGGCCGATGCGGGCGGTGGCGAATTGCGTCACCAGCCATTCCCAGCGGTTCGGCGACCAGATGCCGACGCGATCGCCTTTCTCGAGGCCGAGCGCCAGGAAGCCGGCGGCCAGCGCATCGACCGTCTCCGACAGTTCCTCCCAGGTAAAGCGCTTGTCCTGTTCGACGAAGACGGCGGCATCGAGCGTGCCGTATTTGCCGACCGTATCGGCAAACAGCCCCGGGATGGTCAGGTTGAGCAGCGGCACGCTGCGCTCGCCCGAGACATGCGCCGTGCCGTCGACCGGCGCAATGAACGAACCGCCATCGCGCTTGGAGCGCAAATTGCTGGCATTCTTCAACTCGTCGAGATTGATCGGCATCGCCGTGTCCTCCGCAGACAGAACGAGCCTATCAGCCCGGCGGGGTGGTGGAAATCCCGCCGATGGTAGGGCTGGGTGGGAACTCGCCTGTAAGGGCCGAAAATAAAAAACCCGCCTCGGCGGGCGGGTCCTCAGGGCCAATTGGCACCATAGCGAGATTAGTAGCATAGCTGCCGGCACAAAGCAAGAACAAAATTGCTGTACATCAAGAAAATCGCGTCAGGTCGGTGCCAGCGGCCAAGCTGCCAATCTCCCTCCTTGAGGGGGAGATGGCCGGCAGGCCAGAGGGGGTCGTCTCGCGTGGAGCACCTGCCTGTTCTGTCCGTTAGGAGAGTCGCGTCAAGACGTACCGACCCCCTCTGTCGCCTTCGGCGACATCTCCGCCTCAAGGGGGGAGATTGGCGACGTCAGCCTGAATTCACCGATGCCATCCTGGCCGCAACATCGCGCAAAGTCGCTTCGTCGGCCGCAGCGCGCGCCTTCCGCGACGCGACGAGGCAGGCCTGCGAGCGCAGGATGAGGCCGTCGGCTAGCACCTTGAGATGGTTGGCGCGCAGCGTCGCGCCTGACGTGGTGATGTCGACGACGATATCGGCCAATCCGGCCGCCGGCGCGCCTTCGGTGGCGCCCAGGCTTTCGACGATGCGGTAGACCTGGATGCCGTGCTTTTGCGAAAAGAACTGCTGGGTCAGGCGCCAGTATTTGGTGGCGATCCTGAGCCGGCGGCCGTGGCGCTGGCGGAAATCGGCGGCGACGTCGTCGAGGTCAGCCATAGTGTCGACATCGAGCCAGATGTCGGGCACGGCGACGACGACATCGGCATTGCCGAAACCGAGGCGGGCGATGATTTCGGCGCGCGTCTCGCAATCGGCGAGGTTTTCGCGCAAAAGGTCCTCGCCGGTGATGCCGAGATCGACCGATCCCTGACCGATTTCGCCTGATATCTCCGAGGCAGACAGGAACGCTATCTCGACGCCGTCCATGCCATCGATGCGGGCGCGATATTTGCGCTCGTCGCCGGGCAGGCTGACGGCAAGCCCGGCCTTGGCCAGCACCTGCAGCGCCTGCTCCTTGAGCCGGCCTTTCGACGGGATCGCCAGCGTGATCATGGCGCCGTCTCCCGCAGCGCCTCGATGCGGTCGAGCCAGACGGAAAAACCGACGCCAGGGATCGGCGTTTTGGCGCCGAGCAGCGTCAGCAGCCGGTCGTAGCGGCCACCACCGGCCAGCGGCCGGTCGCCATCCTGCGCCGCGATCTCGAAGACCAGGCCGGTGTAGTAATCGAGCGGCCGGCCGAAGGCGGCGTCGTAGCTGATTTCAGACATCGGCAGGCCGAGGCTCTCTATGGCCGCGGCGCGGGCTGCGAAATTTTCCAGCGCAGCCCCCAGCGAAAGCCCGGCATCGGCTGCAAATCGTTCGAGCGCTCCGGCGGCGCTGTCGAGCGGCACGTCGATCGCCAGGAAACTCTTTAGTGCCGCGAATGCCTCGTTCGACAGCCGTACGCTGCGCAGTTCGGCTTTCTCGATCAGGCGCCGCGCAATCTCGGACGGCGAACGCCCGGCCGTTGCCGACAGGCCGGCCTCTTCCATGCCGCCGGCGATATGCGCCGAAAGACCGTCCAGATCGCCATCAAGGACAAGGGCGGCGACCGCGCCGGCGAGCTGGCTGTTGCGCGGCGGATTGGCGAGGTCGGCAAGCGCCGCCTCCAGCATCGGCGCCGAGCCGAAGGCCCGCGCCAGCCGCATGCGCCAGCCGCGCGGCAGGCCAAGGGCGGCCAGCACCGCCTCGAAAATGGTCTGGTCGCCGAGCGTCACCGCCAGCTCGCGGCCGGGCAGCACCAGCGACAGCAGCGCATGCGCATCGGCCAGCGAACGTGCGTCGGCGGCGGCCGTGTCGCGGTCGCCAAGGTCCTCGATGCCGGCCTGGAAGAACTCGTTGCCGCCCTCGCGGCGCTGGCGAAACACCTCGCCGAGATAGGAATAGCGGCGCGGTGTGCCGGCCTGGCTGGCAATGTGGTCGAGGCAGACCGGAATGGTGAATTCCGGCCGCAGGCAAAGCGTCTGCCCGGTCTCGCTTTCGGTGAGGAAGATGCGGCGGCGCAAATCCTCGCCGGCCATGTCGAGGAACGGATCGGCCGGCTGCAGCACAGCGACCTCGACCGCATGGGTGTTGCGCGCGGCGAAGAGCTTGGTGATGTCGGATGCGATGGCGGGGCGGGAGGTCATAAAACGCCACCTTCCCTTCTCCCCCTGTGGGAGAAGGTGGATTGGCGCGACGCGCCAAGACGGATGAGGGGTGCCGGAAGAAATGAGGCGTCGGCGTTCCCTGGAACACCCCTCATCCGACCGAGCTTCGCTCGGCCACCTTCTCCCACAAGGGGAGAAGGAAGCGGCGCCCTACTTGCCACGCGCCCGCTCCTCGGCCTGCGCCGCCAGTATCTTCTTCACCTCGGCGACCAGGTCGCTCTCCGCCACCGTCACCTGCGCCGGCCGTGCGGCGCGCCATTCGGCGTTGTCGGCGATCTCGGCCGACATTTTCGCGCCCTCGATCAGGTCCTTGATCTGCACCTCGCCCTTGGCGCGCTCGTCGCCGCCCTGGATGACGGCGACCGGGCTGCCGCGGCGGTCGGCATATTTCAGCTGCGCCTTCATGCCGGCGCCGCCGAGATACATTTCCGAGCGGATGCCGGCGGCGCGCAGCTCGGCCACCATCTTCTGGTAGCGGCCGAGGCTTTCCGTGTCCTTGTCCATGGTCAGCACGACGACCGGCGCGATGACATCGGAAGTATCGAGCTTGCCGAGGTTCTTCAGCGCCGTCATCAGCCGCGAGACGCCGATCGAAAAACCGGTCGCCGGCACCGGCTCGCCGCGAAAGCGCGAGACGAGACCGTCATAACGGCCGCCGCCGCCAACCGAACCGAAGCGCACGATCTGGCCGTCCTCGTTGGGGATCTCGGCCAGCAGCTCGGCCTCGTAGACCGGGCCGGTGTAATATTCGAGGCCACGCACGACGGAGGGATCGATGCGAATGCGATCCTCACCGTAGCCGCTTTGTGCGACCATGGTTCTTATCTGCTCCAACTCCGCAAGACCCTCAACAAACGAGGCATTCGTTATGCCCAGATGTTCGAGTTTCCTTTCCTCGACAAGATTGCTGAGCCCTGGGGTGATAGATCCCAGTGTCTGGACAATTTGTTCGGGATCATGCTGCGCCATGACCGTGAAATAGCTGATCACAACATCGATTTGCGCGTTACCCAGCCCGGCACCCTTGGTAAAATCACCGCTCTCGTCCTTGCGCCCGGCGCCCAAAAGCAGACGAACCCCCTCGACGCCCAGCTTGTCCAGCTTGTCGATCGCCCGTAGCACCTGCAGCCGGCGGCCAGCGTTCTCGTCGCCGCCAAGGCCGATCGCCTCGAGCACGCCGTCGAGCACTTTGCGGTTGTTGACGCGGACGACGTAATCGCCGCGCTTGATGCCGAGCGCCTCCATCACATCGGCCATCATCATCGCCATCTCGGCGTCGGCGGCGACGCCCGGCGTGCCGACCGTGTCGGCATCGAACTGCATGAACTGGCGGAAGCGGCCGGGACCGGGCTTCTCGTTGCGGAACACCCAGCCGGAGCGATAGCTGCGATAGGGTTTCGGCAGGCGCTCGAAATTCTCGGCGACAAAGCGCGCCATCGGCGCGGTCAGGTCGTAGCGCAGCGACAGCCACTGGTCGTCATCGTCCTGGAACGAGAACACGCCCTCGTTCGGCCGGTCCTGGTCGGGCAGGAATTTGCCGAGCGCGTCGGTGTATTCGATCAGCGGCTGGTCGACCGGCTCGAAACCGTAAAGCTCAAAGACCGAGCGTATCCTCGCCATCATCTTCTCGACGGCGCGCAGATCGTCGGCGCCGCGGTCGACAAAGCCGCGCGGCAGCCGCGCTTTCATCTTTTCGGATTTGTCGGCCATGGGATGGGTACTTTGCTATGTAAACGGTGACTTATTTCGGGTCGGCGTGTCCTACCGATGCAGCCCGGAGAAGGCAAGGGTTTGCGCTTCTCCCTGCTCCCCCTGCGCGAGAAGGCAAGAAAAAGAAGCTGAAACAATTGCGCCATGCGCGCGGCATCGTGCCGACACAATCCGGGCCGATAAGCACGCCGAAACAAGGGTTCGGGGCCATGGCCACGCTACAGAAGTTCGACATCATCGATAGCGGCGCACGCGACGCATCGGTCCGGCTGCGGCCGGCCGATGGTTATGCGCCGAAGACGAAGCAAATCGCCGGACCGTTCGAGGTCGCGGCGCAACAGCGCAGCGGGCCGACGATGCGCGACGTGCTGATGACCGGCCTGCTGGTGATCTATCCGGTGTTCGCCGCGCTGGCGGCCATCCTCGCCGGGTTTTTCCTCGCCGGCGCCGGCGGCGCCTGAGCCGCTATTTCGGCCGCTTGAACGCTTTCCGTTCCGCCTCGACCGGCTCGCGGCAGACGCAGCCCTCGAGATGGTCGTTGACCAGCCCCATCGCCTGCATGAAGGCGTAGACGGTGGTCGGGCCGACAAAGCTCCAGCCGCGCTTCTTCAGCTCTTTCGAAATGCGGACCGAGACGGCCGTCGTCGGATTGGCGCGCAAATGCGCGAGGTCGACGATCTCGGGCCGGTCGTGCGGGCCGGGCTCGAACTTCCAGAACCAGGCGGCCAGCGAGCCGGCCTCGTCGATGAGTTCGTGGGCGCGCTTGGCGTTGTTGATGGTCGAAACGATCTTGCCGCGGTGACGGATGATGCCGGCATTGCCGAGCAGGCGCTCGACATCGGCGTCGGTGAAGGCGGCGATCTTGTCGACATCGAAGCCGGCAAACGCCTCGCGGAAATTGTCGCGCTTGCGCAATATGGTCAGCCAGGACAGGCCCGACTGAAAACCTTCGAGGCAGATCTTCTCGAACAGGCGGCGGTCGTCGGCGACCGGCCGGCCCCATTCGTGGTCGTGGTAGTGCAGATAATCCGGCAGGTTGCCGTGCCAGAAGCAGCGGGCGATGCCGTCGGGACCGGCAAGCAGACCTGTCTTTTCATCCATGGCGGAATTCCGTTCGTGTCTTGGCGTTAACGCGTTTTGACGCGGCCTTTACCGCGGCTTTACCAGATTCCTGAACCGGGCGGTAACCACACCAAAAGCTTTACTGACAGATCGGCATTTTACGCATTCCGATTCATGTTTCGGTTGCCGCTTCGCGCCCAATGTCGGCGAAATCGGGGAGGCTTTGCACCCCGGCATGTTCGACGATCAAGGTGCGTTGCGATGAAGACATTCTTGTTCCCACTGTTCGGCGCCGCGGCCGTGCTTGCGGCCGGCGCCGCCAATGCCAACGACCGCTATGCCGAGAGGCCGCCGGTGGTGGTCAGCCCAGATCTTTCGGCGCCCTGGGTGCTGCAGCTCGGCCATGCGCCGGGCATCGTGCGGCAGAGCCGGCAAGAGGCGCAGCCGCAACGGCGCTACCGGCGGCTGGCCGAACCCGATCAGCTGCGCACCGCAGCGGTGCGGGCGCCGGCCAGGCGCATGGTGATGCGGCCGCAGATCGACCCAATCTATCTGCCGCAGGAAGTCGCCTATGACGGCCCGCAGAAGCCGGGCACGATCGTCATCGATACGCGAGAGAATTTCCTCTATCTGGTCGGGAAGAACGGTAAGGCGCGGCGTTATGGCGTCGGCACCGGCAAGCCGGGCTTCGAATGGTCGGGCACCCACAAGATCACCAACAAACGGGTCTGGCCGGACTGGCGGCCGCCGGCGGTGATGATCGCCCGCGAAGCCGCCAAGGGCCGTTATCTGCCGACCTATCTCGCCGGCGGCATGGAAAACCCGCTCGGCGCACGCGCGCTCTATCTCGGCTCGACCGAGTACCGCATCCACGGCACCAATCAGCCCTGGACAATCGGCGGCGCGGTATCGTCGGGCTGCATCCGCATGCGCAACGAGGACGTCGTCGATCTCTACGAACGCGTGAATATCGGAACAACGGTGGTGGTGATATAGTTGCGGTAACGAATCACCTGGTCTAGAAAGACATTAGCTTTGGCTTTCTGAGGCCAGATGAATAAATAACGGGGGACGGGCCGTGTGGGGATGCGGCCAGTCACGAAAGGGCAGCGCGGCAAGCCGTGCTGCCCTTTTTGTTTCCGCCAGCGCCAGCAAGAATTGACGGGAAGATTTCGCCAGCACGTCGCGCGACCGGCATAGCGGTTCGCTTTTCGCGCTGCCTTTTCGCCGTTGCTTTGCTATGTGGCGGCTAAAATCCAGATAAAGGCCCCATCCCGATGTCCCTCTCCGATGACAGCCGCTATCTCAAGGGCGGCCCGGTTGCCCAACGCATTATCGCCGGCGTGCGCGAAGACGCGGCGATCGCCACAGCCGAAGGTTTTCCGCCCAAGCTGGTGTCGATCACCGTCGGCGACACCGCGGCGGTCGATGTCTATGTCCGCAACCAGCGCGCCAAGGCGGGGCTGGCCGGCATCGGCTTCGAGGAAAGGCGTTTTCGCGCCGACATCACCGCCGGCGAACTCGAAGCGGCGATCCACGGCCTGAACGCCGATCCGCGCGTCACCGGCATCATCATCCAGCGGCCGGTGCCGGTGCACATCCCGATCAAGACCCTGCAGGCGGCGGTGCATCCGCTCAAGGATGTCGAGGGCATGCATCCGGCCTCGATCGGCAACATCGTCTACAACCAGCTCGACCTGGCGCCCTGCACCGCCGCCGCCTCGGTCGAACTGCTCAGGGAAACCGGGCTCGACCTCAAGGGGCTCGAAGTGGTGGTCGTCGGCCATTCCGAGATCGTCGGCAAGCCGATCGCTTTCCTTTTGATGAGCGAAGGCGCGACGGTGACCGTCTGCCATCACATGACGCGCTCGGTGGCGGCACACGCACGCCGCGCCGACGCGCTGTTCGTCGCAGTCGGCAAGCCGCGGCTGATCAAGGCCGACATGGTCAAGCCCGGCGCCGCCGTCATCGATATCGGCATCAATTCGGAAATCGGGCCGGACGGCGAGAGCCGCATCGTCGGCGACGTCGATGCCGAGAGCGTCAGGCATGTCGCGTCGTGGATCACGCCGGTGCCGGGCGGCGTCGGCCCGATCACGGTGGCGATCCTGCTGCGCAACACGATGGTAGCGCTCAGCCGCCAGCGCGCCCGCTACCAGGCCACCTACGGCATAGCGGACAGGCTGGCGGCGGAGTAGGCGACTGGCGCATCACTCGGCTGCGACAACCGCCCTCTCTTCGCGAACGCCTTCGGGCCTCGGCCCGCCATAGGCCCAGTCGAGCAGCTTTATCGTATGCACCACCGGCAGCTTGGCGGCAGAAGCGATCTGGGTGATGCAGCCGATATTGCCGGTGGCGACGATTTCGGCACCGGTCGCCTCGATATTCCCGACCTTGCGGTCGCGTAGCGTTGCCGAAATCCCGGGCTGCAGGATGTTGTAGGTGCCGGCCGAACCGCAGCACAGATGCCCTTCGCGCGGCTCGCGCACGACGAAGCCGGCTCTGGCCAGAAGCTCCTTCGGCTGGCGAGTGATCTTCTGGCCGTGCTGCATCGAGCAGGCTGAGTGATAGGCGACGATGGTGCCCGGCTTGCGGACCGGCTCGGGCAGGTCGAGGCTTGCCAGATATTCGGTGATGTCCCTGGCCAGCGCCGACACGCGCGCGGCCTTGTCGGCATAGGCCGGATCGAGGCGCAGCATGAAGCCGTAATCCTTGATGGTGGTGCCGCACCCGGATGCGGTGATGACGATGGCGTCGAGTCCACCCTGCTCGATGGCGCGCGTCCAGGCGTCGACGTTCCGTCGGGCCGACGCCAAGGCAGCGTCCTCGCGCCCCATATGATGCACCAGCGCGCCGCAGCAGCCCTCGCCCTCGGGCACCACGACCTCAACGCCAAGCCGGGTCAGCAGCGAAATCGTCGTGTCGTTGATGCCGGGATCGAGCACGGATTGCGCGCAGCCGGTGAGGATGGCGACGCGGCCATTTTTCTTCGCGCCCTGCCCGGCATGGACGCCCGGCGAGGCCATCGGCGAGACTTCCGGGACCGACGCCGGGGCCAGCTTCAACATCGCGCCCAAAGGCTTCAATGCCTGGATTTTCTCAAACAGGCCGGCGAATGGCTGGCCGAGCTTCGCCAGCTTGAGCGCCGCGCGGAAACGCGAGGGATAGGGCAGCACGAAGGCCAGCATGGCGCGTGTCAGGCGATCGGCCAGCGGACGCTTGTAGGTCTCCTCGATATGGACGCGGGCGTGGTCGACCAGATGCATGTAGTTGACGCCCGACGGGCAGGTAGTCATGCAGGCGAGGCAGGACAGGCAGCGGTCGATATGAGTGACGATCTGCTTGTCGGCCGGTCGTCCGTTTTCCAGCATGTCCTTGATCAAATAAATCCGGCCGCGCGGCGAATCCAGTTCGTTGCCGAGCGTCACATAGGTCGGGCAGGTGGCGGTGCAGAAGCCGCAATGCACGCATTTGCGCAGGATCTTCTCCGATTCCGCGACATGCGGATCGGCGAGCTGGGCAGCTGAGAAATTGGTCTGCACGTAAACGAATCCCTACCCTTTGAGCTTGATCTTTTCCCAAAACCGGTACCCAGTTTTGGGGATCATGCTCATAATCCCAGAAACCAGCTTTCCGGGTTCTTGACCGCCTCGCCGCGCTGCAGCGCCTGCAGGCCGAGAATGCAGCGGGCGATGAACCAGACGGCGACGGCAACCATCAGCACGACACCGATGACCACGATCATCAGCAGCGCCGAGATCAGTGCATAGAGCAGGCCGATCCAGAAGGTGCGGATCAGGAATGTGTAGTGGCTTTCGACGAAGCCGCCGGCCTTGCCGCGATTGATATAGGCCAGGACTATGCCGACAATACCGCTGACGCCGATGGCTAGGCCGGCGAGATAGAGGATGTAGATGACCAGCGCGTTGGTCGGGCCGGGCTCCAGCCAGCGGTCGGTCTGGCGTGACGTACCGTTTTGGCCTGGATCGCTCATTGTGCTCCTCCCTCGGTTGCCGGCGCGAGAGTAGCAGAGCTTGCGCCCGGCGCCATACGGCCGGGATTGAGGATATTCTTCGGGTCGAATTCAGCCTTCAGCCGCGCCCGACAGTGCTGCCAGTTGCGGCGCTTGCGGTTCGAACACCGGCACGGCGGCGCGGTGCGAAGGAGTTGCGCGCACCAGCGTCGCATGGCCGCCGCCGTGTCTTCTGATCAGGCCGCGCAACAGGCCAGCCTCGGGATCGTCCTGCTGCATGCGCAGCCAGATCAGCCCGCCCTGCCAATCGTAGAAGGCATCGACCGGGGCCTGCATGCGCAGCGCCAGCACCATCTGGTGGCCCCGCGACGGCGCCATCGAGACGCGCCACACCGGCCTTTCGCTGCCATCGGCAAACGGCGCGCAGTCGCGGACATCGCGCCAGACCGAGTACGAGACCGAACCGGAAATCTCCTGCAGCGGCCCGGCGTTTTTCAGCAGGTTTTTCAGCGCGGCGATGCGGTAGGCGACCGACGGCCCGAAACCCTCGATGCGCAGCAGCGTCGCGGCATCGCTGCCGAGACTGCCGCCAGCGACCCTAGCTGCGACCCGTTCGGGAAGATGGGCAGCACTCGACACTTCGGCGCTGGAACCCAGCGCCAGCGCCATGGCGGCAGCGGCGTGATCGTCGAGCAGGCCGCGGATGGCGAGCGTGACTTCGGTCTCGGCAGCAGGCAGCACCTTGAAGGTGACGTCGGTGAGCACCGCCAGCGTGCCCCAGCTGTTGGCCATCAGCTTGGACAGATCGTAGCCGGTGACGTTCTTGACGACGCGGCCGCCCGACTTGAAAGCCTCGCCGCGCCCGGAAACGGCCGCTATGCCGAGGATATGGTCGCGCGCAGCACCCACCTTCAGCCGGCGCGGGCCGGAAAGGTTCGCGGCGAGTGCGCCGCCGATCGTGCCTCGCGCTGGCTCACCGCCGAGCAGCGGGCCGTAATCCATCGGTTCGAAGGCAAGTTGCTGGCAGTTTTCGGCAAGCAGGCTTTCGATTTCGGCCAGCGGCGTGCCGGCTTTTGCCGACAGCACCAGTTCGGCCGGCTCGTAAAGCATGACGCCGGAGAGTCTGGAAAGGTCGAGCGTATGCTCACTCTGCTGCGGCCGGCCGATACCGCGCTTGGAGCCGTGGCCGACGATTTCGAGCGGCGAGTCTTCGGCGGCCGCCCAGGCGATTGTGGAGAGGGTTTCCGCGGCGGTTGATGGGGTGAAGGAGGTCATGCGGTGGCGCCGCTGGCAAAAATGCCGCGATCCTTCGCGCCCCCCTCTGTCCTGCCGGACATCTCCCCCACTTGGGGGGAGATTGGCAGCTTCGCCGCTGGCGCTCGTTCAGCAGCGTTGGCGATTGGCGAAAGCGAAAATGACGGGCAATCTCCCCCCTCGTGGGGGAGATGTCCGGCAGGACAGAGGGGGGCGCGAGGGAACGCCGACGTTGAGAAGCGAAGCATCACTCAAAACCTCGGAATGTCCGGAAACGCCACTTGCCCGCGATGCACGTGCATCCGCCCGAGCTCGGCGCATCGCCTCAATTGCGGGAAGACCTTGCCGGGATTCAAAAGATGGTTGGGGTCGAAGGCGCATTTGACGCGCATCTGCTGGTCGAGGTCGATCTGGTTGAACATTTCCGGCATCAGGTCGCGCTTCTCGATGCCGACCCCGTGCTCTCCGGTCAGCACGCCGCCGACCTTGACGCAGAGCCGCAATATGTCGGCGCCGAAGCTTTCCGCCTTGCCGAGTTCGCCCGGCACATTGGCGTCGTAGAGGATGAGCGGGTGCAGATTGCCGTCGCCGGCGTGGAAGACATTGGCGACGCCGAGCCCGTATTTCTCCGACAGCTCGCGCATGCCGGCGAGCACGCGCGGCAGTTCCTTGCGCGGGATGGTGCCGTCCATGCAGTAGTAGTCGGGCGAGATGCGGCCGACCGCCGGGAAAGCCGCCTTGCGGCCGGCCCAGAAGCTCAGCCGCTCCTGCTCCGATTGCGAAATGCGGCATATGGTCGAGCCGTTCCTATAGGCGATGGCTTCGACCAGGCCGATCAGGTGATCGACCTCGACACCCGGCCCGTCCAGCTCGACGATCAGCAGCGCCTCGACATCCAGGGGATAGCCGGCCTGGACGAAATCCTCGGCGGCGTGGATGGCCGGGCGGTCCATCATCTCCATGCCGCCCGGAATTATGCCGGCGCCGATGATGTCGGCAACGCATTGGCCGGCCTGCTCGCTGGTCGCGAAACCGATCAGCAGGGCACGCGCCGTCTCCGGCTTCTTCAGGATGCGTACGGTGACCTCGGTTACGACGCCGAGCAGTCCTTCGGAGCCGGTCATGACGCCGAGCAGGTCGTAGCCTTCCGCGTCGAGATGGCTGCCGCCGAGGCGCACCACCTCGCCATTCATCAGCACCATCTCGATGCCGAGCACATTGTTGGCGGTGAGACCGTATTTCAGGCAGTGCACGCCGCCGGAATTTTCCGCGACATTGCCGCCGATCGAGCAGGCGATCTGGGAGGATGGATCGGGGGCGTAATAAAAACCCTCCTGCTCGACGGCGGTGGTGATGCCGAGATTGGTGACGCCGGGCTGGGCGACGACGACGCGGTTCTGAAAATCGATCTCGATGATGCGGTTGAAGCGGCTCATCACCAGCAGCACCGCGTCTTCGAGCGGCAGCGCACCGCCGGAGAGCGAGGTGCCGGAGCCGCGCGGCACGACGCGGATGTTGCGGTCGCTGCAATATTTCAGCACGCGCGAGACCTGCGCCACGGTTTGCGGCAGTACCACGACCAGCGGCAATTGCCGGTAGGCGGTGAGCCCGTCGCTCTCGAAGGCGCGCATGGCATTGGCGGCGTCGACGACGCCCTCGCCCGGCACCATGATGCGCATATCGGCGACGATCTCGTCGCGCCGGCGCATCGTGGTGTCGTCTGGTTTCGGCATGGCAAGGCCGGACATCGACAGCCTCCTTCGATCGACTGGTAAAAATCTTTTACCAGCGACCGCGGTCGGTTGCAAATGCCGCTTTGGCCGCGATGAGAGGCCTATGGCCGAGACAGCCTTCCGCAGCGGCAATCTGCCGCTGCGCCCCACATTACTCGCCCGGCTGCTTGCCTGGTTCGGAGTGCATGCGGCGGACGCGGCGCACGCCCCACCAGACGAGCACGATGGCGAGCGGCACCGAGGCGGCGGTGACCATTTCCGGCGCGAAGGCATGGCCGAAGATCGAGGCGCCCTTGGCGACGTAGCCGATGAGGCCGACGACATAGTAGGAAACCGCGGCGACCGAGAGCCCCTCCACCGTCTGCTGCAGCCGCAATTGCAGGCGGGCGCGATTGTTCATCGATGCCAAAAGATCGCGGTTCTGCTTCTCGACCTCGACGTCGACCCAGGTGCGCAGCAGTGTGGTGGCACGGGTGAGCTTCGTCGACAGGTTGGCCTGACGCTCCTCGACCGAACGGCAGGTACGCATCGCCGGCGCCACGCGGCGCTGCAGAAAACCGCCCCAGGTGTCGTAGCCGGGCACCACCTCTTCGTCGAGCGCCTCCAGCCGTTCGCGCACGATGCCGTCATAGGCGCGGCTGGCGCCGAAGCGGTAGAGGCTGGAGGCGGCATCGGCCTCCAGCTCGGCGGCCAGTTCGGTCAAGTCGGCAAGTAGCGTCTGGCTGTCGCGGGTCTCGGCGACCTTCATTTCCAACGTGGTCTGGGCCAGCCTGTCTTCGATGCGGCGGGCGCGACCGGACAGCGTCAGGGCCAGCGGCAGGCCAAGCATGGCCAGCGTGCGGTAGGTCTCGATGTCGATCAGCCGCTGCGACAGTGCCCCGGTGCGCGCCGGGGTCAGGCCGCGGTCGAGCACCAGCATGCGGGTCAAGCCGTCGCCATCCTGACGGAAATCGGTGACGATGGCCGCGTTGCCGCGCTCGACCAGCGAATAGCACAGGCTGGTCGGGTCGAAGCCGGCGATCAGTTTTTCGTTCGCCGGCGTCCATTTGCGGATCTCCAGCCTGATGCCGGAAATCACCGTGCCCGGCGGCGAAAACCCGTTGCCGAACGGTGTGTCTTCTTGCCCCCTGCCGTTTTCGGCGAGCGGCCCTTCCCAGAGATAGGTCGAGAATTCCGTGTGGCGTTCCCAGCGCAGCGAGCCCTTGCCCCATTTCATCGCGTGGTGGCGGGCGTGAGGGTCGGGCGCGGCGATGCCGAGGCGTCGCGACAATTCGGAAAGCACGGCCTGATCGATCCCGGATCCAGCTTCGGTCATGAAGGAAAGCTGCACCAGCACGCGCGGCTTTTCGACCAGCGGCTGCGGCCGGGCGTGGACCTCGCCGAGCGCGCCCGGCCTACCTTCATGCGCGGGAAGGCCCATGACGGTGCCGCCCACGGCTTTGGCGCGCAGCTGGAATTCGAGGTTGGAAGGGTCGGCGTCTGGCACGGCTGGTCCCCGGGGCTTCCCTGAGCCCTTTGGCAATGATGTCCCTCTAGGGCGGTCCATCGTTTCACGGAAACGCCGACCGCTCTATCTCTTTGATTCCGCGCAATTCCGGACGGAAAACCGTTTCACACTTTTCCTGGTTGCTCTAGAGGCAATCTCCAGAGGGCGCAAACGGCCAGTTTAGCTCAACCTGATATGAAGCCGCGGCTGTGAAACGGACCCGGCCACGGCGAATTGGATAAATAATTTGACCAGTTGGCGACGCCGGCTTTATCTTGCGCGGCATCGGTTCAACCCCCAGGCATCCCGTTTGAGCGACATTTTCTCCCGGATCGAGCATTCGCGCACCGCCGACGAGGTGGTGCAGCAGATCGAGAGCCTGATCCTCGAAGGCGTCCTGCGCACCGGCGACCGGCTGCCGGGCGAACGCGAACTGGCGCGCCAGTTCGAGGTGTCGCGGCCGATCCTGCGCGATGCCTTGAAAGCCTTGGAAGGGCGCGGGCTGTTGACCACACGGCCAGGCGGCGGCACCCATGTCGCCGATGTCATCGGCCAGCTGTTCACCAAGCCGGTGACCGACCTGATCTCGATGCATCGCAAAGCGGTGACCGACTATCTGGAGTACCGCCGCGAGATCGAGGCGGTGGCGGCGGAATATGCGGCGCGGCGTGCCACATCGGACGATCTGGCGCTGCTCGACCGCATCATGGCACGTATGGACGAGGCGCACCGGACCGGCAATTTCGACGACGAGGCGGAAATCGACATCGAGTTCCATCACGCGATCTGCGAATGCGCGCACAACATCATCCTGCTGCACACACTGCGCTCCTGCTATCGGCTGCTGTCGGAAGGCGTGTTCCAGAACCGGCGGCTGGTGTTCAATGTGCCGGGCGCGCGCGAGGCGCTGCTTTGGCAGCACCGGGCAATCTATGCGGCGGTCAAGGCCGGCGATCCGGCTGCGGCGCGGCAGGCGGCGATGGACCACATCTCCTACGTCGAACGGTCGATGGCCGAGGCCGAGCGCAGCGGCGACTGGCAGCGCGTGTCGCGGCTGAGGCTCAGGCAGCGCTCCGAGCCCGGTGGCGGTGAGCCGGCAAGAAAACAGCCGTAGGCACCGCCCAGAAAATTCAACGACGAACCAGCGAAGAACCAGCGGAAAAAGATCCATGAGCAGCATTCTCACCATCGCCGACCTCAAGGACCTGGCGCGCCGCCGCGTGCCGAAGATGTTCTTCGATTACGCCGATTCCGGCGCCTGGACCGAAAGCACCTACCGCGCCAACGAAGAGGATTTCCAGAAGATCAAGTTTCGCCAGCGCGTGCTTGTCGACATGGACAACCGCTCGCTGGAATCGACCATGATCGGCGAGAAGGTGGCGATGCCGGTGGCGCTGGCGCCGACCGGCATGACCGGCATGCAGCATCCGGACGGCGAGATGCTGGCGGCCCAGGCGGCGGAAGAATTCGGTGTGCCGTTCACGCTGTCGACAATGAGCATCTGCTCGATCGAGGATGTCGCGTCGGTGACCAGGAAGCCGTTCTGGTTCCAGCTCTATGTGCTGCGCGACAAGGACTTCGTCTTCGATTTGATCGATCGCGCAAAAGCGGCGAAATGTTCGGCGCTGGTGCTGACGCTCGACCTGCAGATCCTCGGTCAGCGCCACAAGGATATCCGCAACGGGCTTTCGGCGCCGCCGCGGATGACGCCGAAGCACCTCTGGCAGATGGCGACCAGGCCGCGCTGGTGCGTCGGCATGGCCGGGACCAAGCGCCGGAGCTTCCGCAACATCGTCGGCCATGCCAAGGGCGTCGGCGACCTCGCCTCGCTGTCGTCGTGGACGAAGGAGCAGTTCGATCCGCATCTGTCGTGGAAGGACGTCGCCTGGATCAAGGAGCGCTGGGGCGGCAAGCTGATCCTGAAAGGCATACTCGACAAGGAAGATGCGCTGATGGCCGCCAGAACGGGCGCCGACGCGATCATCGTATCCAACCATGGCGGCCGCCAGCTCGACGGCGCCTCGTCATCGATCATGGCGCTCGAAGAGATCGCCGATGCCGTCGGCGACACGATCGAGGTGCATATGGACGGCGGCATCCGCTCCGGCCAGGACGTGCTCAAGGCGCTGTGCCTCGGCGCCAAGGGCACCTATATCGGCCGGCCTTTCCTGTACGGCCTCGGCGCACTCGGCAAGGAAGGGGTTACCAAGGCGCTGGAAATCATCCGCAAGGAGATGGACATAACGCTGGCTCTGTGCGGAAAGCGTCTGGTCACCGACATGGGCAAGGATCAGCTTCGGCGCTAAAGTCCCGTGACGGCATGATCACGGAGGCGACGTAGGCATTGACGGAGCCCGGCATCAATTTTTTCGACGCGCGCGGACCGGAAGGTATGCGCCTCTATGCGATCGGCGATGTGCACGGTCGGCTCGACCTGCTGACCGCCATGCACCGCCGGATCGAGAGCGAACTGGAGTGGAAGCCTGCTGCCGATTGGCGCGTGATCCATCTCGGCGACTATGTCGACCGGGGCCCTGACTCCAAGGGCGTCATCGATTTCCTGATCGACGCACAAAAACGCGATCCACGTCACCTGATGCTGGCCGGGAACCATGATGTCGGCTTCCTCGATTTTCTCGATGTCCCCGATCCGGACGGTCTGTTCATGCGCTATGGCGGCATCCAGACGGCGCTGTCCTATGGTGTCGCGCTGACAGCGAACGCCTACTGGTTCGGCAAGGCGGAGACGCTTCGGCAAGGCCATGCCGCGCTGATCGAGGCCGTGCCGCAGAACCATCTCGAATTTCTGCGCTCGTTGGCCTTTTCAGTGACATTCGGCGACTTCTTCTTCTGCCATGCCGGTATCCGGCCCGGCATTGCGCTGGAAAACCAGAGCCGGCAGGACCTGATCTGGATCCGCGAGGTCTTCCACGACCACACCGGCCTCCATCCGAAGATCGTGGTGCACGGTCATACGCCGGTGCCCAAGCCCGAGATCACCGGCAACCGCGTCAATGTCGACACGCTCGCCTGGCAGTCGGGAAACCTCACCGCGCTCGTGGTGGACGGCGCGGACAAGCATATCCTGACAGTGACGGGTGAGCGGGCATAGGTAAGGCGTGGAGTTATGTGCAGAGGGTCTAGCGAAGCGCGGCGGTGACGCCGTAGCCGTCGACGGCATTGTGGTCGTTGGCCGCGTCGGCGGAATAAATGCCGAGGCCGCACAAGACGATGGCCGACAACATGGCAAAGGACAAAAAGGCTGCTTTCACGGACGTCATCTCTTGTTGAGCTTCCTGCATCTAGGCACGAGCGGGTTACCAATGCGTTGAAACGCAAAATACGTCGCAAATGTCTGACGGTTTCGCGCTTCTAGGCATGTTCTGTATCGGCGGTGTGTCGCGCGGGTCACAGGAAAGGTTCATCGCGGTTGCACGCAAGATGCAGAGCGGGCGCCTTTTAGGCTGGCGGACAGACACAGGCCAAGGATGAAACGCGTTATCCCCGGCGGATTTGCCGCCGCGTGCCAAATATGCAACGTCGCCAAATACGTCGACTATATGGGCCGTCAGATCGTCGCCACCCAGGCGCGGGCGATGGCCAGGCCGGCGGCATCGGCTTGCGGTCCGTTGCGGGCCAATTCGTCGTCGAGCCGGACGGCCCAATCCGGTTGGCGTTCGGCGATCAGCGGTGCGAAGGACGTGCTCCAGTCGCGAACCATCGGCCGGTCGGCCTCGAAATGGAACTGGAAGCCGTAGACGGCGCGGCCGATGCGGAACGCCTGGTTCTCGGCGACGGCATTGCCGGCCAGCCGCACGGCAGTCTCGGGCAAGGCAAAGGTGTCGTCGTGCCACTGGAAGATCGGGAATTTTTCGGGCAAGGCGGCGAGCACCGGATCGGCCTGCGCCGCCGCGGTGAGCGCGACCTCGTGCCAGCCGAACTCCGATGCGGCGCCGATCTGGTTCTCGCCGCCAAAGGCGCGCGCGACCAACTGGCTGCCGAGGCAGATACCAAGCACCGCGCGATCCCTCTCGGCAAAGTCGCGCGTCAGGTCGAGCAGGCCCGGAAAATAAGGACAGAGCTCGTCGTCCAGCGCATTCTGCGCGCCGCCGAGCACCACCATGGCGTCATGCCCGCCGCTATCTTGCGGCAGCGCGTCGCCGCAGTAGGGACGGCGCAGGTCGATATCGACGCCCGCCTCGACAAGCGCCGCGCCGATCTGGCCAAGGCCCTCATTGTCGAAGTTCTGGACAACCAAGACCCGCATCGAAACCTGCTGACATGAAATTGATGCAACGAGCGATATCATGGCACCAGCATTGCAGCCAACAGGGAACGCCTATGCCACTGCAAAACCGGGTCGATCCGTTCGGCGCCATCCATGCCGTGCCGGAGCGCGGCCTGTTCATGGGCAATCGCGGCATCATTCACGACCCCGAGACGAGAACGCTGTTGAGGAAGCGCTGGGCGCTGCAAGCCTGGATCATCTGCGTCTGCGAATTCGGCAACGTGCGGCGCGAGCCGATGGGGCGCAACCGGGCTGGCGGCAAGGCCGGCTGGACCGAGCTGTTCTTCCTCGACGAGGTGACGGCACTTGCCGCCGGCCACCGGCCCTGCTTCTTCTGCCGGCGCGAGCGGGCCAGGGATTTTGTCCGGCGTTTCGGCGACGCCTTCGGCATTGCCGAGCCACGTGCGCCGCAGCTCGACAAGCGCCTGCACAAGGAGCGGCTGGCATCGGGCGGGCGGGCGACGAGACTGGAACCGGAAGCGCTTGCGGACTTGCCGGACGGCACGATGATCTCGTCAGGAAACAGGGCGTACGCCCTGTTTGATGGCGCCGCGCTGCCCTGGAGTTTCGGCGGTTATGGCGAGCCGGTGGGGTTCGGCGGTTTTACCGACGGTCCAATCGGCATGCTCACGCCGGCGACAACTGTTTCGGTGCTGCAGAAAGGCTACGAGCCTGTCTGGCATCCTTCCGCCGAGGCTTGACGCCGAGGGTGACGTTGCCGCATTCCTCGGCGATGCGCGCCAATTACAAGATGCAGCGGCTGTTCGTGCCGGACGAACTTGGACCTGATGCTGAGTTCGACGTCGGCCCGCAGCAGAGCCATTATCTCTCGCACGTGCTGCGGCTCGGCGAAGGCGCCGAAATTCTGGTCTTCAACGGCCGCGACGGCGAATGGTCGGCGGCGATCGCCACGAAGTCGAAGAAGGCGTTGCGCCTGAAGTTGCTGGCATTGCAGCGGCCGCAGCCGCCGTTGCCCGATCTCGTCTATTGCTTCGCGCCACTGAAGCAAGGGCGGCTCGACTACCTCGTGCAAAAGGCGGTGGAGATGGGCGCCGGCATCCTGCAGCCGGTCATCACCCAGCATACACAAGTGGCAAAACCCGGCATCGAGCGCCTGCGCGCCAATGTCGTCGAGGCGGCCGAGCAATGCGGCATATTGGCGGTGCCGGAGCTGCGCGAAGCGGAGAAATTCGAACGCCTGCTGGCAGGCTGGGACCGCGAGCGGCGGCTGATCTTCTGCGACGAGGATGCATCGACCAACAATCCCCTGCCGGCATTGCAGGTGGTGCGGGAGAGAAAGCTCGGTCTGCTGGTCGGACCGGAGGGCGGCTTTTCCGACGAGGAACGCAGGATGCTGAGAGCGCTGCCTTTCGTTACCGCGATTCCGCTCGGGCCGCGCATCCTGCGAGCGGATACGGCGGCGGTGGCGGCACTGGCGCTGATCCAGGCGACAATCGGCGATTGGTGATCAATTCCAATTACCCGCTGGCTCAGGATTTTTCGCTTGATCGGCTACTGACATTTCGTCCATCTAGCGCCGGCAGTGGCCGCGTGTCCTTTCGGGCGCGCAAAGGACGCTGTAGCATTTGATTGGGCACCTGATCCCTTCCGAAAATCGAAGCCGATTTTCAGGGTCATGTGCGGAGGGCTCCTATGGCGCGCGATACAACCGATTTCCGGCCGATCGAAGGCGTCGACGAACTCGTCGAGCACCTGGCCGAAGGCAACAAGCCGCGCGACAAATGGCGCATCGGCACCGAGCACGAGAAATTCCCGTTCTATGTCGACGGCAATGCGCCGGTGCCCTACGGCGGCGAGCGCGGCATCCGCGCCATCCTCGAAGGCATGCAGGACAAACTCGGCTGGGACCCGATCATGGATGCCGGCCGCATCATCGGCCTGGTCGAGCCGACCGGCCAGGGCGCGATCTCGCTGGAGCCCGGCGGCCAGTTCGAGCTGTCCGGCGCGCCGCTGGAGACGATCCACCAGACCTGCCGCGAAGGCAATGCGCATCTGGCGCAGGTGCGCGAGATCGCCGAACCGATGGGCATTCGTTTTCTCGGCCTTGGCGGCAGCCCGAAATGGTCGCTGGCCGAGACGCCGAAAATGCCGAAATCGCGCTACGAGATCATGACCCGCTACATGCCCAAGGTCGGCACCAAAGGTCTCGACATGATGTACCGGACCTGCACCATCCAGGTGAACCTCGACTTCGAAAGCGAAGCCGACATGCGCCGCAAGATGCAGGTGTCGCTGAAGCTGCAGCCGCTGTCGACGGCGCTGTTTGCCAACTCGCCCTTCACCGAAAGCCGGCCGAACGGCTTGGAGAGCTGGCGCGGCGAGATCTGGCGCGACACCGACAATCAGCGTTCCGGTCTGCTCGAATTCTGCTTCTCGCCCGATTTCGGCTTTGCCGATTATGTCGAATGGGCGCTCGACGTGCCGATGTATTTCGTCATCCGCGACGGCCAGTACCACGACATGACGCACATCACCTTCCGCCAGTTCATGGCGGGCGCCGCCCGCAACGAACTACCGGACGGGCTGCCGACGATGGGCGATTGGGCGAACCATCTGTCGACGCTGTTCCCCGACGTGCGGCTGAAGCGCTTTCTCGAAATGCGCGGCGCCGATGGCGGGCCGTGGCGGCGCATCTGCGCGCTGCCGGCCTTCTGGGTCGGGCTGCTCTACGATGCGGCTGCGCTCGACGCCGCCGAGGCGCTGACCTCGAGCTGGAGCTATGACGAAGTGCTGGCAATGCGTGACGCGGTGCCGGAACAGGGCATTTCGGCGCCCTTCCGCAACACGACATTGCGCGAGATCGCCCGCGACGTGCTCGTCATCTCGCGCATGGGACTGAAGAACCGCGGCCGCAAGAACCGCGACGGCTACGACGAGACGTCGTTCCTCAATACGCTGGACGAGGTCGTCGCGCGTGGCACCACCAGCGCCGAAGAGATGCTCTCGGCCTACCACACACGCTGGGGCGGCTCGATCGAGCCGGTGTTCATGGAATACGCGTATTAACGCTTCGCTATCCGCTTGGCCGATGGTCCGGCAAATTCGCTTCAATCAGTGATGGAAACGAACTAGGCTTCTCCAACGAGGATTTTCCCGGAGGAGAAACAATGCCTTCATTGTTCGATATTCTGGCACAGGCCCAGAACGGCAACGGCATGCAGGCGCTGGCCCAGCAGTTCGGGCTTTCGCAGCAGCAGACGCAGGCGGCGGTCGCGGCGCTGCTGCCGGCCTTTTCGCAGGGGCTGAAGCGCAACACGGCGGACCCTTATGGGCTCGGCTCCTTCATGACGGCGATGGCCAGCGGCCAGCACGCCAAATATTTCGACGATGCAAGCCGGGCCTTCTCGCCGCAGGGCCTCGATGAAGGCAACGGCATTCTCGGCCATTTGTTCGGCTCGAAGGACCTGTCGCGGGCCGTCGCCAACCAGGCCGCGGAGGCGAGCGGCGTCAGCCAGCAGGTATTGCAGCAGATGCTGCCGGCAATCGCCTCGATGATGATGGGCGGGCTGTTCAAGCAGACCACCAACCAGCTAGGCGGGCAGATGCATGCGGCAGGCGGCGGCAATCCGCTTGGCGAGCTCATCGAGCAGATGATGCGGCAGGCGGGCGGCGGCAGCCAGGCACCGGCCCCTCAGCCTGCAGGCCCCACAGATAACCCGCTCGGCAAGGTGTTGCAGGACATGTTCGGCGGCGCACAGCAGCCGCAACAGACGCAGAGCCCTTACGGCGACAACCCGCTGGGCAAAGTGCTGCAGGACATGTTCGGCGGCGGGCAGCAGCCGCAAAGCCAGCCGCAGCAGACACAGAACCCTTATGGTGACAATCCGCTCGGCAAGGTGCTGCAGGATATGTTCGGCGGCGGTGCACCACAGCCACAGCAGCCGCAGAACCAACCCCAGCAAACACAGAACCCTTATGGTGACAATCCGCTCGGCAAAGTACTGCAGGACATGTTCGGCGGTGGTGCACAACAGTCTCAGCCGCGTCAGGCGCCGCAGCAACCTCAGGCGCCGCAGCCGCAGGCCAATCCGAGCGGCAGGCCGAGAAATCCGTTCGACGACCTGTTCGGCAAGATGTTCGAGACAGGCGCCCAGCAGCGCGACGACTACCAGAAAGGCATGGAGTCGATCTTCGACCAGTTCAAGCAGGGCATGGGCCGGCGCTAGACCAGATACCGGCAACCAGTTATCAGTGCCGCCCAAAAAAGAAAGCCCGGTCCTGGGAGGACCGGGCAGCGCGCAGGCTGGCCGGGGGGATCCGGCAGGGAGTGGGGAGCCTGCGTAACTTAGTGGCGTCGTGCCTCAAAAAGGTTCAACGCGCCCGAACGGCGAAACCACGCGATCACACCACCTTGCGGGCAATATCCTCGATCGTTTCGGCGCGCTCGATCGCGATGACGCGAAGCCTTTCTGTCGGATCGCGGCCAAAGGGTACACCGACAGCGACGTGCAGGTCGGCGCGGGTCAGGCCGATGTCGGCGAGCTCGGCATCCGACATCTCGCCGAGGCGATAAAAGGCGCGGCGGTTTTTCCAGGCGCGGTAAACATTGGCAGCGGCATTGGCCACGCGCGTCGCAACGGCCGGACGCGAGGTGATGCGCGAGGTCTCGGTAGCGAAATCAAACGTAGCCATGTCGGTCTCCTTCACATTCGAACGGGCGAAACCGGTCGATCGGGCGCTGGCGACAGCGGCCGTTCCGGCTTCGATTCATCTAAGATGATGCATGTCGTCGCCCCAAAACCGGTGCCCACTTTTGGGCGACATGCATTCGCTTCATGTGGACAATGGGAATTTGCCATGGCCCGATTGATTAATCCAACGAATGTTTCTAATCTTTAGCATCAGCATCAATGATGGATTAGGCCAATGAAAGCGCCGCTCGATCTCGATCAGTTGCAGACCTTCATCTCGATTGTCGACACCGGCAGCTTTACCCGCGCGGCGGAAGCGGTGCATCGGACCCAGTCTGCGGTGTCGATGCAGATGCGGCGGCTGGAGGAACGGATCGGCAAGCCGCTGTTCGAAAAAGACGGCCGCACCAACAGGCTGACCGAGGAAGGCGACAGACTGCTCTCCTACGCAAGGCGGCTGCTCTATCTCAACAAGGAAACACTGGCCGCCTTCGACGACCGCCGGCTCGAAGGCACCATCCGCATCGGCACGCCGGACGATTATGCCGATCGCTTCCTGCCAGAGATCATGGCGCGGTTTGCCCGTTCCAACCCGCATGTCGAACTGACCGTTATCTGCGAACCGACGCCGGGACTGGTCGAACACATCAAGCGCGGCAATCTCGACCTGGCGCTGGTGACGCACAACGACGCGCGCGGCCAGTCGGAAGTGGTGCGGCGCGAACCGCTGCTGTGGGTTACCTCGGCCAACCATGCGACGCATGAGCAGCCGATCCTGCCGATGGCCTTCGGCCGGCCGAACTGCATCTGGCGGCGGGCCGCCGCCGACGTGCTCGATCAGCAGAGCCGCGACTATCGCATCCTGTTCACCAGCTTCTCTGCCACCGTCATCGCCGCCGCGGTGCTTTCCGGTCTGGCGATCTCGGTGCTGCCGGAATGCGCCCTGCGGCCCGGCATGCGGGTGCTGGGCGAGGCCGACGGTTTCGGCGCCCTGCCCGATTGCCGCATCGGCATCATGCGCGGCCAGACCTCGAGGCCGGAGATCGTCGATGCGCTTGCGCGCCACATTTCGGAGAGCCTCGACAATATTTCCGTGCCACTCGGCGAGGAGACCGGCACGTTCGATTTCGCCGCCCTCGCCTTCGCCAAGATGAAGCGGACCAAGCCGAACCAGATCCTGCCGGGCTGGTGATCGCGCGATTGGGGCGGACATCGAACACGGCCGCCTTGACGCCGGCCAGCAATCGTCCCCCAATCGGCCGATGAGCGACGCAGCATCCGAATCACGCACCAACGCCACCGAATATACGGTGAGCGAGATTTCCGGCGCGCTGAAGCGTACGGTCGAGGACGTCTTCGGCAATGTACGGGTGCGCGGCGAGATTTCCGGCTATCGCGGACCGCATTCCTCCGGCCATGCCTATTTCTGCCTGAAGGACGATCGCGCGCGGCTCGACGCCGTGGTGTGGAAGACCACGATGAGCCGGCTGAAATTCCGTCCAGAGGAAGGCATGGAGGTGATCGCCACCGGCCGGCTCACCACCTATCCCGGAAAATCCACCTACCAGATCGTCATCGACAATCTCGAGCCGGCCGGTGCCGGTGCGCTGATGGCGCTGCTGGACGAGCGCAAGCGCCGGCTGCAGGCCGAAGGCCTGTTCGACGCGGCGCGCAAGCGGCGTCTGCCGTTCATGCCCTGCGTCATCGGCGTCGTCACCTCGCCGACAGGCGCCGTCATCCGCGACATCATCCACCGCATCAAGGATCGGTTTCCACTGCACGTGCTCGTCTGGCCGGTGCGGGTGCAGGGCGAGACGGCGGGTGCGGAAGTGACTGCTGCCGTCAACGGCTTCAACGCACTGCCATGGGACGGCGCCATCGCGCGGCCCGATCTGTTGATCGTGGCGCGCGGCGGCGGGAGCCTGGAGGATCTGTGGGGGTTCAACGACGAAGCGCTTGCCCGGGCCGTCGCCGCTTCGGGCATTCCGGTGATTTCCGCGGTCGGCCACGAGACCGACTGGACATTGATCGATCTGGCGGCGGATGTGCGGGCGCCGACGCCGACAGGCGCCGCCGAGATCGCCGTGCCGGTCAAGGTCGACCTCGAAGCGACGCTTGCCGGCCTTGGCGCGCGGTTGAAGACCGCACTGTCGCGCAATTTCGAACGCAAGCGGCAGGCGGCACGCGCGGCCGCCCGTGCGCTGCCCTCGCCCGACCAGTTGCTGGCGCTGCCGCGGCGGCGCTTCGACGAGGCGACGAGCCGGCTCGGCCGGGCGCTGTCGGTCAGCGTCGAGCGCAAGCGAGCCAGGCTTCTGGGGCAGCGGCTGACGCCGGCGACTTTGTCGCGGCGCATGAACGAAGCTCGCACTCTGACCCGCCGCGACCTCGCCCGTGCGCAAGCGGCTTTCTTCGCCATCGTGCGCGAGCGTCGGGCGCAGTTTTCACGCACGGCGACCAGACTGTCACCGGCGCCGATCGCAAGACGGCAGAAACTGCAAGGCGATGCCCTGCTGGCACTGACGCGGCGGCAGGACCAGGCAATTTCGCGGCGGCTGGACCGCCTGCGTGGAAAACTGACGCAGGCAGACCGGCTGCTGGCGACGCTCTCGCACAAGGCCGTGCTGGCGCGAGGCTTCGCGCTGGTCAAGGATGCGGACGGCGCCGTGGTCAAGCATGCGGCGGAAGTGGTGTCGGGAATGGCGCTTTCGCTGGAGTTCGCCGACGGCACCGCCGATGCAGTCGCCATCAGTGGCACGGCGCGGCCGAAGACGGTTGCCAAGCCCGCGGCCAAGCTCAAGGCGCCGGGCGGCCAAGGTTCGCTTTTCTGAGGAAAAAATGACCGACCCGCATCTTGCGACACCCTCGGGCAAACTGCGCGCCCGTGCCTTCGCGATCCCATTCGATGGCACGCCAGGCCGCTTCAATGCCATCACCGATGTGCCCGGCGTGACGGTGGGCTATACCACGCTGATCTCAGGGGACGGGCCGCTCGTCGTCGGCAAGGGTCCGGTACGCACCGGCGTGACCGCGATCCTGCCACGGCCCAGAGACGAGTTGGCCGTCCCTGCGTTTGCCGGCGTGTTCAGCGCCAATGGCAATGGCGAACTGACCGGCTCACATCTGATAGAGGAGCTCGGAGCGTTCAATCTTCCCATCACCATCACCAACACGCATTCCTGCGGCGTCAGCCGCGACGCAACGTTGCGCTGGATGCAGACGGTGCTGCCGCAATCGCTCGACAGCGCCTGGGCGCTGCCGGTGGCGGGCGAGACTTACGACGGCTTCCTGAACGATATCAACGGCCACCATGTGAGCTTCGAGCACGTGTTTTCCGCGCTCGAAACGGCTGAAAGCGGGCCGATCGAAGAGGGCAGCGTCGGCGGCGGCGCAGGCATGATCACCTTCGGCTTCAAGGCAGGGTCCGGCACATCCTCGCGCAGCGTCGACTGGAATGGGGAGCGTTTCACGATCGGCTGCTTCGTCCAGTCGAATTTCGGTGCACGGCGAAACCTCGTGATCCGTGGCATCAGAGCCGGAGCGGAACTCGCCGAACCGGCGACTCGGGACAACACGCCGCGAGCGGACAAGAGCTCGATCATCGCGATCGTCGCCACCGATGCGCCATTCATGCCGCATCAGTTGAAAAGACTGGCGAAACGCGTGCCGCTCGGCGTGGCGCTGATCGGCGGCTATGGATACAATTCATCCGGCGATATCTTTCTGGCCTTCAGCACGGCCAATGCCTATGCGGCGCGCGGCGCGACCGGCAAGTTGGTCAGCGCCGGCTACATACCGGATGCCGATATCAACCCGTTCTTCGACGCCGTCGTTCAGAGCGTGGAGGAAGCCATCCTCAACGCGCTGGTCGCCAATGAAGACATGACCGGGCGCGACGGCAATTTCGTGGCGGTATTGCCGAAAGAGTGGCTCAAGGAGAGATTTGGCAAGGCTGCGCGGCGATAGGACCGCGCAACTGCATCAGACAGGCAATGGTCGCCCGGCAGGTTTGCCGGGGCGGTCCGTCAGCCGGCAGGCTTGTTGGAATTCTGCTCGTCCTGGTCGGCCTCGGCCGCCTCTTCGAGCCTCGAAGCAATGAGCTCCTGAATGTCGCCGACCTCTTCCTGGATATCCTCCAGGGGTATGCCGGCTTCGGCAGCTTTGGCCGCACATTCCCTGGCGAGGGTCTCGGCCTGCTTCTCGATTCTGGCTGGCGAGGGCTGGCAGTGGACTTTTTCGCCGATCCACCCGCGCAAGAACTCGATCGCGTGTTCACTCATACTGCTGTTTCCCTAGCGGCTATGCCGGTTGGTAATCATAAACGTCGGCATCTACGAAAAGATGCGTGCTGCCATTCGAGCCGAGTCGGCTTCGCCCGGCAAGCCGAACTTGTCCGAGGTCCACAGATCTGAAGGGAATGGAGGGTTCAAGGAGCACGTTCTAGTTCTTGAGGACTGATTCTCTCGACGAAACTCGTTCGACCCGCGCTATTGTTTCTATTTGCTTTTTTTCGGTTTTCAAGCCGTTTTAGATCACAATAGATGTCGCAATGACTAGCACATTTACCGCGCTCTCGCCGGCACCATGTAAGAGGCGAGCCGTCAAAGCCGCCGCTATATAGTGACAACCATTTGCAATGTCGACTCTGCTCGCGGTCCTGCTTCTTTCCGCCGCGCTTGCTGGGACATATGTGGTGTGGCGAGGCTTGCTGTGCAAACTGCCGAGCGCCTCATGCAAGGCGTGCAATAGCATCTTGTGGAACCCTCAAGTGCTTGTCTCAGGGTGGCTCTCTACCGCTGGCGGTAAAGGATCATGCCGGCATGATAGAGGACGCCTTCGACGAACTCACCATCCGCGGTGAAGCCCGTATCGTCCCAGTATTCTATGTGGCTGCCGTGCACTTCATAGCGTCCCCGATAGGCGCTCTCGCGGTCACCGCGCGCTTCGTCATAACGGCCGTTCGGCAGGAGTTCGTGCCTGATATGGCGATCCTCGGTGACCCACATTCCGACATAGGGATGATCTTGGTGCGTCATTGGTTCCTCCGCAAGGATTGGAGTTGAAGGAAGGGTCAGGCCGGTTGGAGCTACAGCAACGGCAATACGCGTAAGCACTGCGGCCAAAGTGGATCGCATCAATGCGCCGCCTTCGTCGGACGCACGACGATCTCGTTGACGTCGACATCGTCGGGCTGTTCGATTGCGTAGCGCACTGCCCTGGCGATTGCATCGGGTTGCAGGGCAATAGCACGCCAGGTTTTCATGGCGGCGGCAGCGGCTTCGTCGGAGATCGTGTTCGCCAGCTCGCTTTCCACCACGCCAGGATGAATGCAGGTTACGCGGATATCGTCACTCTCCTGGCGGAGCCCATCGGAAATCGCGCGGACAGCGTATTTCGTTGCGCAATAGACGGCAGCCGTGGGCGAGACGGCCAGTGCGCCGATGGAACCGATATTGATGATATGCCCGGAGCCGCGTGCCGTCATCTCAGGCAGAACCGCTGCGACGCCGTACAGAACACCCTTGATGTTGACGTCTACCATCAGCTCCCACTCGTCGACCTTCATGGCTGCCATGGCCGACAGCCGCATGACGCCCGCATTGTTGACGATGACATCGACCTGGCCCCATTCGGCCCGGGCTGCGTCGGCGAATGCTGCGACATCCGCCCTCCTGGTGACGTCGAGCGCTCGCACGCGAACCGTTCCACCAGCTGCCTCGATTTCGGCCGCAAGCGCTTCAAGGCGGTCGGTGCGGCGTGCGCCGAGCATCAGCTTCGCACCTGCCGCGCCAAGCTCGCGGGCAATGCCAGCGCCGATGCCGCTGGAGGCACCGGTGATCAGAACAACTCTGTTCATCGTCATCGAGATGATCCTTTTGGTTCTGTGATTATTTTCACGATGTGAAGGGATGGCGTGCAGGTGAGCTCCCGCGGCGCGCCGGCCCTATTGGGGGGCTCACTGGGCGGTGTAGCCGCCATCGACCAGAAGCAAGGCCCCGGTGATGAAGCTGGACGCCGGCGAGGCAAGAAAGGCGATGGCCTCGGCAACTTCTTGCGGCTGGCCGATCCGGCCGATTGGATGCGCGCCGCCGAAGCTGCGCAGCATCTCCCGGCCATTCTCCACCACGCCTTCCATGATGTCGGTTTCGATCACGCCAGGGGCAACGGCGTTGCAGCGAATGCCCATGCGCCCGTATTCGATCGCGATCACCTTGGTCAGCTGTGCGACAGCCGCCTTGGAGGAGGCATAGGCCGCCTGCGTCTCGAAGGCCGCGACGGCCGAGATCGACGAGACATTGACGATTGAGCCGCCACCGCCGGCAGCCATCAGTTCCACCGCGGCACGGGCGGTGACAAAGCTGCCGCGCGCATTGATCTGCAGGATGCGGTCATAGTCGTCGACTGAGGTCTCAGTCAGTCGTTTGTTGAGCGTGCGACCGGCATTGTTCACGACGATGTCCAGTCGTCCGAAGCGCTTCGCGGCGAGTTCGACCGAGCGTCTGGCCAGGCCCTCATCGGCGACATCGCCGACCAGCGTTGCCACATCCTCTGCTTCCAATTCGCGTACGCTGTCGCTGAGATCGCTTGCCACGATCCGGGCGCCCCGCGCCCGCAGCAGTTCCGCCGTGCAGCGGCCGATGCCGCGTGCCGCGCCGGTCACGAGGGCGACTTTTCCATCCAGGTCCCAGGAGGAAGGGAGTGATGTCATGGGATATCTCCTTGTCGGTCGGCTTCGGCATGGATCGGGAGGATCAAGCCTTCTTGCCGTTGCGACAGAGATAGAGCCGTGGCATTGTCGCGATAACCCGCCCGCCGTTAACCTCGATGGTAAGTTTGACTAACCAATGGATATCGATCTCAATGCAATTGCCGTCTTCGTCGCGGTGGCCGAGGAACGCAATTTTCGTGCTGCAGCAGGCCGGCTGGGCGTGACGCGCTCGGCGGTCAGCCAGAGCATCCTCAGGCTTGAACAGCGCCTTGGCATCGCATTGCTGCAGCGCACGACACGCAGCGTCAACCTGACCGAAGCGGGCGAGCGCCTGCTGGCGAGCGTCGCACCGGCGATCGCCGACGTGAACGCGGCAATCGAAGCCACCACGGAGTTGCTGGACCGCCCGCGCGGCCGCCTGCGGATCGCGGTTTCGTCTATCGCAGAGGCCTTTCTGTCAGGACCGTTGCTGGCGTCCTTTGCAGAAAGGTTTCCCGAGGTGCATCTGGATATTGTGGTCACCGACGAGGAATTCGACATCGTTGCCGAAGGCTATGATGCGGGAGTGAGGCTCGGCGAAGTGATCGAGCAGGACATGATTGCCGTGCCGGTATCGGGCGATCAGCGGCAGATGGCCGTCTGCGCCCCGCGCTATCTCGAAAAGTTCGGAGCACCCGCCCATCCGCGCGAGCTTGTGGCTCATCGCTGTATCGGCTGGCGGCCGGCGCCGGGAGTTTCGCCCTATCGGTGGGAGTTCGGCGAGGACGGGCGCGAGTTCGACGTGGCGGTTGCGCCCGAGATCACTACCAACGACATGTGGCTGATGATCCGGCTGGCCGTTGCAGGCGCCGGTATCACGTTCGGCATGGCCGATACATTCCGCCCCTGGCTCGACCGCGGCGAGCTCGTGCCAATCCTCGACGGCTATTTTCCGCCGTTTGCGGGTTTCTATCTCTATTTCCCAAGCCGACGGAATATCGCGCCGAAGCTGAGAGCCCTCGTGGATCACCTGCGCGGCGCGCGTCAGGCGCGGGACCGTGGGTGAGCGCTACGGGATCGTAGTGAACGCTCGGCGCTATTGGTCAGAAACCTGGCTGAAAGCTGAATGGTACCGTTGGCTGGGATCGAACCAGCGACCTCCGGATCCACAATCCGGCGCTCTAACCATCTGAGCTACAACGGCACGCTTGCCCGAGCGAGATCCAGACGGAACGTCCATTCTCCGGGACCCGCTCTGTCGTTCGGCGATGCGTCCATACGGGCTATCGGAGTTTAATTCAAGGCTTTTGGCAAAGCAAAAGATCGCTCCGGCATCGCGTCATTTTTTCGCCGGACAAAGAAAAGGCCGGCGGGAGGAGGTGCCGGCCTTTTCCTGTTACGAGCCAGCGGGAGGAGATGCTGGCTGGTCATCCCGGTGAGCAGAGGGAGGAGGTTCCACCCGCCGGGTATTCACTTAAGCCACTATATCGCACATCTATTTGTCTGACGAAATGCGACCTTTTGATGCATCGTCAAACTGTGCGCAAATATTAGGCGATCTTGATTTCTTTCACGGCCTTCTCGAAGGCGGTCTTGATCGGCTTGGATACGTCCTCGGCCGCCTTGGCAGCAACCGCCTGGAAGTCCTTAGCCTGCTCGACGGTCATTTCGACGCGCTTGCGCAGGAAAGCGGTCTGCAACTCGACGACTTCCGACAGCGACTTGGCGCCGATCAGCGCTTCGAAATGCGAGAAGCCGGCTTCGGCATTGGCGCGCAGGGCGGCAATGGTCTTGAGCGACAGGTCGCTGGAAACGGTCTTGGCGGTCTCGTAGGTCGACTCCAGAGCCTTCTGGGTCTCCTCGGCGCCGGTCTTCAGCTTGGCATAGGCCTCTTTCGACTGCTCAACGCCCTTTTCGGCGAAGGCACGGATCTGGTCGGTCGCCTTGGAAGCGTCGAAGCTCGGGAATTCAACGTTTTCGATCGTTTCAGCGGTCTTGGTCCTGGACATTTTCCATCCTTTTCAGCGGCAGCGGCTTTGACAGAATGCCGTCTCGTTCATCTATCATGGCAATATAAAGGCAAATTTTGTGCATTGCAACATGTTTGTTGCATCGCACCATAAAATATTTAGTTCGCGACGTTAACCACGCACCTAGAGATTCCGCTGGTTGCACGCTATGACTTGTGGACCTTCGCGCCGTCGGCTTTTATTAACAAAGCGTTAACCGCAAATTGCCCGCTCTGTGAGGGTCGCCAAGCGCATGCCGGCTGAAAACTACTCCTTCCTCGATGTCGCCGTGCTCGACGCGGTCCGCCTGCGCTTCGCCGCAGGCGACGCGATCGCCATTCTGTCGGCAGATCTCGAGCAGGTGATCTGGGCCAACGGCCCCGGCGCAGCGGTATTCGGCTATCCGGACATCGGCGCGATCATCGGCGCCTCGGCAGGTTTGCCGCTGATCGCCAGGCGCCAGATCATGGCAACCAGCGGTTTTCCGCAGATCGGCCGCGACCGTGCCATCACGGTCCGGCTGGCGACCGGCCTGACCAGCCGCGCGGTCGGCTTCCTGGCCAGCGCAGTGACCATGCCCGATGGCGAGGAAGCCATCGTGCTGGCCTTGCCGGCCGCGCAGACCGGCTCGCGCAGCGCGGCCGAGATCGCCGACCGCGCCATCGGTGGCTTTACGGAAGACGGCCACTACATCGCCTTTGTCGATGCCAAGGGCAATATCGACGCCGCATCGGACGGCTTTTCGGCGCTCGGCATCCGGCCTGAGACGCTGGCCGCACTTGTCGCCGACGTGGCGAACGAGAGCGACCGCATCGTCAAGCGCCTGGTCCCGGGCAGATCCAGCTCCTATCCCGCGGGCCTTGCCCGGCTGACGGAAGAGCGGCACCTGCTGGTGGTGATCGACGAGGACCGGCTTGACGGCGAGGCCCCCGATGGCGAACGCGCCGGCGGGGAAACGGAGGCGGCAGCGGCACCGAGCGGTGGCGATCTTCCCCAGCCAACGGACCAGGACAACGAGCAGCCGATCGCAAGCAGCGGCGCGGCGGAGATCGACCTTGCAGCGATGGAAGGCACCTCGGCATCGGCGGAGCACGAACCTGCCGACGCGGCCGACGATCACCGCACGGTTGGCAACGCGCCGACGCAGCATGACCATTGGTACTTCAATGCCGTCGACGACGCGCAGGTCCCGCCCGGCGCAGCTGCGTCCGGCAAAGTCGAGACCAGCCCGGACGCTTCGCAGGCCGGCGCGGATACTTCGCCGGAAAGCGCCGCAAAAGCCACCAAAGCCGCCTCCCCGGCCGAACACCGCGCTTCGGCGATCGATCGCACCGCCGCGCCCATGCGTTTCGTCTGGCGTACCGACGCGGAGGGCCGGTTCAGCGCCCTGTCGCCGGAATTTGCCGAGCTCGTCGGCAAGCCTGCAGCC
Organism: Mesorhizobium sp. M0598; assembly: GCF_040320865.1. Taxonomy (NCBI): domain Bacteria; kingdom Pseudomonadati; phylum Pseudomonadota; class Alphaproteobacteria; order Hyphomicrobiales; family Phyllobacteriaceae; genus Mesorhizobium; species Mesorhizobium sp. M0598. The sequence continues at coordinate 35,809 of NZ_JAMYQL010000024.1, forward strand.
GACGTGATCGGACGTCGCTTCGAGGATGTTTCGGCCGCCTATGGCCTCGATGCTTCTGGCGAGATTGCCGGCCTGCTCGAACGGCGCGACACCTGGTCCGGCCGCTCCGTGCTGTGGCCGGTCGCCGGCACCGATCTGAAGATACCCGTCGATCTGGCGGCGCTCCCGGTTTACAGCCGCAGCCGCGTTTTCGAAGGTTTTCGCGGTTTCGGCGTGGCCAGGAGCGGCGATGCGGTGGTCGATCCGGACGCGGCCGGCATGGCCCTTGTCGCCGAGGAGAAGCCCGCCGCGAGCGTTGGGCCGGAAGCCGTCGAACCTCTCCCCGAGACACCTAAACCCGCCGATCCGTTCAGGGGCGAAGTGCCGGCGTTGACCATCGTGCCAAAACCCGAGCGGCGCTTTGCCGACAAGGTGATCCGGCTGGCCGAGCACCGGCAGCCGGCCAACGACAAAGGCCTGTCGACGCTGGAACGCAGCGCGTTTCGCGAGATTGGCGAGCGTCTCAAGAAGGACAGCACCCCGGCCGAAAAACAGCCCGGCGCCGGAAAGCAGAAGCCGGTTGAGAAAGTCGAGGCAGCAGGCAAGGCCGACGAGCCAAAGCTGAAAGAAGCCGGCCCGACGGACAAGGGTGAGATGCCGGCGCAAGGTCCGGAAAGCGGGGCGGCTGCCGCCGAACCGCCCGAGGCCGATGCCGAAGACCAGAAGGATCTTGCCCGGCTCGACGGCGAGCAGCCGGATGAGGTGGAAGCAGAGGCGCAAGCCGGCGAACCCGTCACACGCCCTGTTTCCGGATCGCTGCTCGACTATGCCGACCGCGAACCCAGCGATGAGGCGCAGGAAGGCGTTGAGCCCAGCACGAACCGTCGAACGATCGTCGCCGAAGCGCCGCGGGATGGCGACGACGACAGCATGACGGCCGAAGACTTCCGTGACGCCGAAGACAGCGAGGATTGGTCCGAGGACAGCGCAGCCGCAGCCGACGCTGCCGGCCAGGTGCCGCCCGTCGAGCGGCCGCAGGCACCACCGCTCAAACTCGACGGCTTCGTGCCGTCGGCGTTTGCCGGAGAGGACAACACGGGGCCGGATACCTCGATCCTCGGCAAGCTGCCAGTGCCGGTGCTTATCCATTCCGGCGACCAGCTGCATTACGCGAACGACGAATTCCTCGGATTGACCGGCTATGCGACGCTGAATGCCCTGGACGAGGCCGGCGGGCTCGGCGCGCTGTTTGCCGACCCTTATGCCGACGACGGCAGTTCGGATGGCGGCGACCGCGCTCTGCGGCTGAAAACGCGCGAAGGTCAGGAGTTTCCGATCGATGCGATTTTACGCTCCGTGCCCTGGGGAAACGGCAAGGCGCTGATGCTGGTCGTACGTCGTTCCGGCGACGACGAGGCAGCAGCCATTCCACATGGCGCCGCCGAAGACCAAACGCAGCCGGATGTTTCCGAGCTCAAGGCACGCATTGCCGAAATGCGCACTATCATCGACACCGCCACCGACGGCGTCGTGCTGATCGGCCGTAACGGAACGATCCGTTCAATTAGCCGTCCGGCGGAAGCGCTGTTCGGCTTCGACAGCGACGAGGTGACCGGCAAACCGTTCGTCTCGCTGTTTGCGATCGAAAGCCAGCGCGCGGCGCGCGACTATCTCGAGGGGTTGTCGGAGCCCGGCGTTGCAAGCGTGATGAACGATGGCCGCGAGGTGATCGGGCGCGAGGCGCAGGGGCGTTTCATTCCGCTGTTCATGACCATCGGCAGGCTGCCCAACGACAGCGGCTTCTGTGCGGTGGTGCGCGATATCACCCAGTGGAAGCGGGCCGAAGAGGACTTGACCCAGGCGCGCGCGGTCGCCGAACGCGCCTCGTCGCAGAAGACCGATTTTCTGGCCCGCATCAGCCACGAGATCCGCACGCCGCTCAACGCCATAATCGGCTTTTCCGAGCTGATGGTCGACGAGAAATTCGGGCCGGTGGCCAATGACCGCTATCGCGACTATCTGCGCGACATCAACCGTTCGGGCAACCACGTGCTCGATCTGGTCAACGACCTGCTCGACATTTCGAAAATCGAGGCCGGCCAGCAGGAGATGGCCTATGAGGCGGTGTCGCTTAACGACACGCTGGCCGAAACCGTGGCGATGATGCAGCCGCAAGCCAACCGGGAACGCGTCATCATCCGCTCCAGCTTCGCCTCGCGGCTGCCGGAAGTGGTGGCCGATCTGCGCAGCGTGCGGCAGATCGCGCTCAACATCCTGTCGAACGCCGTCCGCTACACGCAGGCCGGCGGCCAGGTGATCGTGTCGACGGCTTACGAGATCTCCGGCGATGTCGTCATGCGCGTTCGCGATACCGGCATCGGCATGAGCCAGTCCGAGATCGAGCAGGCGCTGAAGCCGTTCAAGCAGATCAATGCGCTGAAGCGCGGCCGTGGCGACGGCACGGGTCTTGGGCTGCCGCTGACCAAGGCGATGGTCGAAGCGAACCGGGCCCGGTTCACCATCAACTCGACGCCCGGCGAGGGAACCCTTGTCGAAGTCGCCTTTCCCTCGACCCGAGTGCTCGCCGGTTAGCTATGGCTGCGCAAAGAAAAAAGGCGTCCAACAGGACGCCTTGAGAAATTGGAATTGCTGTCACAACGGGGCTTGAGCGAATCAGATCCTCTCGGGGCTAAGAGGAACGGGATTTCTCCCTCAAGTTACGCACGACTATTGATGCCGGGCCTTAACAAATCCTTACCGGCACGCCGGAAAATTTACCAATGTGTACCACTCATGAAATCTAGGTAAATTCCGAAGAGATAATTCGTTAACGATACCGGAGACCTCAAAACAGCTCCCACCTTGAACCCGGCTCAGTCGGCAAGCTGCGGCAGGTTGCGGAACAGCTCGAGCGCTTCGGGATTGGCGAGCGCTTCCTTGTTCTTGACGGCGCGGCCATGCACCATGTCGCGTACCGCGAGCTCGGTGATCTTGCCCGATTTGGTGCGCGGAATATCGCTGACGGCGACGATCTTGGCCGGCACATGGCGCGGGCTCGCCCCGGTGCGGATTTTCGCGCGGATGCGTTTTTCCAGCTCGGCATCGAGCTCAACGCCGGCCGCCAGCCGCACGAACAGCACGACACGCACGTCATTGTCGAAATCCTGGCCGATGCACAGCGCTTCGAGGATTTCCGGCATCTGCTCGACCTGATTGTAGATCTCCGCCGTGCCGATCCTGACACCGCCCGGATTGAGCGTGGCGTCGGAACGGCCATGGATGATCAGGCCGCCATGGACGGTCCATTCGGCGAAATCGCCGTGGCACCAGACATCGTCGAAACGTTCGAAATAGGCGGCTTTGTATTTCCTGCCGTCAGGGTCGTTCCAGAAGCCGATCGGCATCGCCGGAAACGCCTTGGTGCAGACGAGCTCGCCCTTCTCCTGGCGGAGCGGGCGGCCGTCATCGTCCCAGACATCGACGGCAAGGCCGAGCCCGGGCCCTTGGATCTCGCCGGTCCATACCGGTTCGATCGGCACGCCGAGCACGAAGCAGGAGACGATATCGGTGCCGCCGGAAATCGAAGCCAGATGCACGTCCTTCTTGATGCCTTCATAGACGAAGCGGAAATCTTCCGGCGATAGCGGCGAGCCGGTCGATGAGATGGTGCGCACGCTGGAAACATCGTGCGTGCGGATCGGCTTTAGGCCGGCCTTGCGCACGGAATCGATGAATTTGGCCGAGGTGCCGAAATAGGTCATCTTTTCGGCATCGGCGAAGTCGAACAGCGCATTGCCGTCCGGGTAGAACGGCGAGCCGTCGTAGAGCAGCAAGGTGGCGCCCGATGCCAGGCCCGACACCAGCCAGTTCCACATCATCCAGCCGCAGGTGGTGAAGTAGAAGAAGCGGTCGCCGTCGAGCAGGCCGGCATGCAGCCGTTCTTCCTTGACGTGCTGGATCAGCGTTCCGCCGGCCGAATGGACAATGCATTTGGGAATGCCGGTCGTGCCCGATGAAAACAGGATGTACAGCGGATGCGAAAACGGCAGCCTTTCGTAGGCGACAGGCCTTGCGGCAAAGGGTGACAGCGCCTCTTCCAGCGCGGCCGCCTTGCCGATGGTCGCGGCGACGTCGAGCGAGGTGCCGAGATAGTCGACAATGAGGACCTTGCGGACGGTGGCAAGCTTGCCCGCCACGGCTGCGATCTTGTCGGCGACTTCGATCGCCTTGCCATTGTACCAGTAGCCGTCCGGCGCGATGAACACGACAGGCTCGATCTGGCCGAACCGGTCGAGAACCCCCTGCTCGCCGAAATCTGGGGAGCAGGACGACCAGACCGCGCCGATCGAGGCGGCCGCCAGCATCGCAGCAACGGTCTCCGGCATGTTGGGCATCATCGCGGCGATGCGGTCGCCCTTCTTCACCTTGAGCGACAGGAAAAGCTGCTGCAGGCGCGAGGTCAGCGCATGCAGCTCGTTCCAGGACAGCCGCCGCTCGACCTTGTCCTCGCCGCGAAAGACGATTGCGTCGCCAAGCCCGGTTTTCTTGAGGAGATTCTCGGCGAAGTTCAGCTTTGCCTCAGGAAAGAAGGTCGCGCCGGGCATCTTGTCGCCATCGACCAGCACGCGTTCGCCCTTGTCGCCGACGATGCCACAAAAGTCCCAGACCAGGCTCCAGAAGGTCTCGCGAGCATCGATCGACCAGCGATGCAGGTCGGCATAGGAGGAGAAAACCTTGCCGGCCATGTTCGCCGCGGCGTTCATGAAGGCGGTCATCGGCGCTGCGTCGATCTGCTCTTGCGTCGGGATCCAGAGCGGTGCGTCGTCAGCCGTCATTGTTCCTCCGCAAAGCACGTCACGTTTGAAGAGATTCACGCGACGCGCTTTAAACTTTTGTCTTTATGCATGTCGTTTATCCCAAAACCGCTGCGCACTTTTGGGCGACATGCATTGGCATCGCTTATGCATATCGCGATGCAGCAGAGCAAGATTTTGTTGGACCGCGCCGGTCAGGGTGTGCGCAAATGCCATCGCCGGGCCATAAAGACTTGAAATGCGTCAGCCGTCGGTTACACCCGTCGGGCGATTTTGTCGGAATGGAAGCATACGGGGCGATATGCCATCACCTTTGATCCGACGCGGAATATGGGCGATCGGCGCAGCCGTCATCGTCATCGCGCTGGTTGTCGCAGCCTTGCCGTTGATCGCCTCGACCCGCATCGTACGCGACCGTATCGCGTGGGAAATGAGCGCGTGGAGCGGTTTCCGGGTCACCATCGACGGCGCGCCGCGTATCGAGGTCTGGCCGAATTTCCGGGCGATCCTGAGCGACGTGACGCTGTCGCAATGGACGGAGACGGATGCGCCGCCCGTGGTCGAGGCCGAACGGGTCGAGGTCGACCTCTCAGCGATGGCGGCGCTGCGTGGCGATGTGGTGTTTTCGACGGCGCGGCTGGTACGACCGACGATCCGGGTTCAGCGTACCGCGAGCGGGTTTTTCCTGCCTGCCATTCCCAGCGGCGGGCGCATTACGCGTTCGATCGATGCTGCCCGCGCGGTGATCAACACAAATCCCGCCAAGCCGGATCTCGGCAAGCTGCCGACAGATCCGTTCGGCACAGTCGAGTTCAGGGACGGCCGCGTAGTGGCTGCCATCGGCGGCAAGGACCAGGAGATATTGAGCAGCCTGAGCGGCCAGGCGAACTGGGCCGCGATGAACAGCAATGCGACGCTGTCGGCGACCGGGATATGGCGCGGCGAAAGTGTTGCCATCGACGCCGCATCGCCGAGCCCGCTCGTGCTGTTTGGTGGCGGCACAGCACCGGCCACATTTTCCTTCAAGGCGGCACCGGCCAGTTTTTCGTTCGACGGCCGCGCCAGCATGTCGGAGAACGGCTATTTCGACGGCCAGGCAAAATTCGCCGCACCTTCGCTGCGACGCGTGCTCGAATGGTCGCAGGCCGGCATCGCGCCCGGTGCCGCAATCGGCTCGATCTCGGTTTCAAGCAAGATCACGGCGACGGCCGGGCGCGTCAAATTCGAAAACACGGCCCTGACCCTCGACAACAACCCGGGAATGGGTGCGCTGGACTTCACCTATGGTGAGGCACTGCCGGTGATCTCCGGCACACTTGCCTTCGATACGCTCGACCTCAGATCATTTCTCTCCGCCTTTACGCCGGTGCCATCCGCCGGCGGCACCGGCCCGGGCGAAATCGACACAAGCTTCGCCGACCGGATCAATCTCGATCTCAGGCTGTCGGCGGCGCATGCCACCGCCGGCGCCATCCAGCTTGCCGACGTCGCTGCCACTGCCCAGGTCAAGAACGGCCTTGCCGTCTTCGACATCTCGGATGCATCCGCCTTTGGCGGCAACGTCCAGAGCAGCGTCCGTTTCGACCGCAAGCCCGCCGGCACGGAAGTCGAGATCCGGCTGCTTGCTTCCGATATCGACGGCGGCGCTTTCGGCACCGCGGCCGGGATGACGCGGCTGGTGCCGATCGGCACTGGAACCGTTTCGGTCATCCTCAAGGGGCCTGGCAGAACCTGGGACTCGATTTTCGAAAACGCCAATGGCTCGCTGTCCGCGACGTTCGGCGCGGGTGCGCTGAGCCGGCTTAACCTGCCGGCGTTCCTCAAGCACACCGAACAGGGCGGATTCTTCGCGCTGGACGACGTCTCGGACGGAACGCTGCCGATCGACGGGGCCGAACTCAAGGCGAGCGTTTCGAACGGCGTGGCGCGCATCGACAAGGCCGAGGTGAATTCCGCGCAATACAAGATCTGGCTTTCCGGCATCGCATCCTATGCCGGACGCGGGCTGGCGCTGTCCGGCGGCATCGTCCAGCCGAGCCAGGCTGCCACGCAGACGAATGGCCAGGCACCCAAGCAGTCGTCGTTCTTCGTCGGCGGCACGTGGAGCACGCCGTTCATCTCGCCGATAAGCCGCGGCGTTTCGGGAGAGTAGCGAGCCTTCAACCTCGCTGCGCGGCCTGCTCGTCGCGCTGGCGCTGCACCTCGCGGCGTTTGTTTGCGAGCGAAGCGATGATCACGCCAACTGCGACGACCGCGATCAAGATGGTGCAGGCTGCGTTGATTTCCGGCGTCACGCCAAGGCGGACCTGGCTGTAGATCTTCATCGGCAGCGTCGTGGCGCCGGGTCCCGAGGTGAAGCTGGCAATAACCAAATCATCGAGCGACAGCGTGAAGGCCAGCATCCAGCCGGAGACGATAGCCGGCATGATAACCGGCAGCGTGATCTGGAAGAAGGTCTTCACCGGTGGCGCACCGAGGTCCATCGCGGCCTCTTCCAGCGAACGATCGAACGTGATCAGGCGCGACTGAACCACCACCGCAACGAAGCACATGGTTAGCGTGGTGTGGGCAAGCGTCACCGTCAGAAAGCCGCGGTCGAGGCCGACGGCGACGAAGAGCAGCAGCAGCGACAGGCCGGTGATGACTTCCGGCATGACTAGCGGCGCAAACACCATGCCGGAAAACAGCAGCCGGCCGCGAAAGCGCGTGTAGCGTGTCAAGGTGAGCGCCGCCAGCGTGCCGAGCACGGTCGCCACGCTTGCCGAGATGACGCCGACGCGGGCCGTCACCCAGGCGGCGTCCATCAGACCCCGGTTGTGGAACAGCGACACGTACCATTTCGTCGAGAAGCCACCCCAGACGGTGACCAGCTTCGATTCGTTGAAAGAGAACACAACGAGCAGGACGATCGGCAGGTAAAGAAAGGCAAAGCCGAGCACGATCGAAATGATGTTGAAGCGGCTCCAGGTCGCGTTCATTGGTCCTGCTCCTGGGCGCGCGCCTGGGCTCGCTGGAAGAGCATGATCGGCACGATCAGCAGCAGCAGCAAGATGACGGCAACCGCGGACGACACCGGCCAGTCACGGTTGGCGAAGAACTCGTTCCACAGCGTTCTGCCGATCATCAGCGTCTGCGAGCCGCCGAGCAGGTCGGGAATGACGAACTCGCCGACGGCGGGAATGAACACCAGCAGGCAGCCAGCGATGACGCCGGGCAGCGACAGGGGGAAGGTGATCTTCCAAAAGGCGCTGGTCGGCGGACAGCCGAGATCCTTGGCGGCCTCGATCAGAGAATGGTCCATCTTCTCCAAGGACGAATAGAGCGGCAGCACCATGAACGGCAGATAGGAGTAGACGATGCCGATGAAGATCGCTGTATAGGTGTTGAGGATGATCAGCGGCTGGCTGATGATGCCGGTGGCGAGCAGCAGCTGGTTGAGCAGGCCCTCGGGCTTGAGGATGCCGATCCAGGCGTAGACACGGATCAGGAACGAGGTCCAGAACGGCAGGATCACCAGCATCAGCAAGGTCGGGCGAATCGTCGCCGGGGCGCGCGCCATGCCATAGGCTATGGGATAGCCGACCAGCAATGTCAGGACCGTCGAGATGGCGGCGACAATGACGCTCGTCACATAGGCATTGAAATACAGCGCATCCTGCGCCAGCCAGGTATAGTTGTCGAAATTGAGCGCGCCGAATTCCGAAATAAACCCGGAAATGCCGCTGCGGAAATCGAGCACCGGCGTGTAGGGCGGCATGGCGATCGCCGTCTGCGACAGCGAAATCTTGAAGACGATGATGAAAGGCACGAGAAAGAAGAACAGCAGCCAGAGGTAGGGGACGATGATGACGAGCCGGCTAACGAAGGCCGCTCCCAGCCTGACCAAGGCGGATTTGCCGGCAGCGCTTGCCGGAGAGCTTGTTGCGGCGGTGACAGCGGACATGATCAGTCCCTACCGTGTCAGGACGACGCCGGCGTCGGGGCGGAAAGAAACCCAGGCGCGGTCGTTCCAGGTCAATGGGTCCTCGGTGAGGCGTGCCGCGTTCATGGTGCTCGCCCGCACCACCTGACCGTCGTCCAGCCTGACGTGATAGACGGTCATGTCGCCGAGATAGGCTATGTCGTAGACCTCGCCCTCGATGGCGTTGACGGCACCGGCCGGTTTCGTGGAGGACACCTTGATCTTCTCCGGCCTGATGGCGAAGGTGACGGATGTTCCGGCGGCGGCACTGCTGGCATTTTCGGTCCGGATGGTGATGCCGTTGCCGGCATCGATGCTCGCGCTGCCGGCCTCGCCAGCCGCGATCTTGCCGTCGAACATATTCACATTGCCGACGAAGCCGGCGACGAAGCGGGAACCCGGCGCCTCGTAGACCTCGGCCGGCGTCGCCACCTGCATCACCTCGCCCTTGTCGATGATGGCGATGCGGTCGGCCATCGTCATCGCCTCTTCCTGATCATGGGTGACGACGACGAAGGTGAGGCCGAGGTTCTGCTGCAGGTCCATCAGCTCGAACTGGGTTTCCTCGCGCAGCTTCTTGTCCAGCGCACCAAGCGGCTCGTCGAGCAGCAGGACTTTCGGCCGCTTGGCCACCGAGCGCGCGAGCGCGACGCGCTGGCGCTGGCCACCCGACAATTGGTGCGGTTTGCGCTTGGCGAACTGCTCGAGCTTGACCAGCTTCAGCATCTCGGCGACGCGCTTGTCGATGTCGGCCTTGGCCATGCCTTCCTGCTTGAGGCCGAAGGCGATGTTGTTCTCGACCGTCATGTGCGGAAACAAGGCGTAGGACTGGAACATCATGTTGACCGGCCGCCGGTAGGGCGGAATGCCGCGCAGATCCTGGCCGTCGAGCAGGATGCGGCCGGCGGTCGGCTCCTCGAAGCCGGCAAGCATCCTGAGCAGTGTCGATTTCCCGCAGCCTGAGGCCCCGAGCAAGGCAAAGAATTCGCGTTCGAAAATGGTCAGCGACAGGTTGTTGACCGCTGTGAACTCACCGAATTTCTTGGTAACGTTGTCGAACTGGATGTATGGCTTGGCGTTCGGATCGTTCCATGGCGCAAAATCCCTGCGGATGCTGCCAAGCGATTTCATGTCCCACTCCGTCCTGCTGCTTGCCCCATGAGAAAGCGGCCCCGGCAACGGCTGCCGGGGCGTGGTCAGATTGCTATTGGCCGGTGACGATCTTGGTCCAGGTGCGGGTGATGATGCGCTGGGTCTTGGGATCGTAAGGCGATACGGTGTAGAGCTTCTGCAAGGTGGCTGCATCCGGATAGATCGCCGGATCTTCCAGGATCGCCTTGTCGATGAACTGCTGCGAAGCCTTGTTGCCGTTGGCATAGAGCACATAGTTCGACGATTTGGCGATCACTTCGGGCTTCATCATGTAGTTCAGGAACTCATGCGCTTCGGCGACATGCGGCGCATCGGCCGGGATCGCCATCTGGTCGAACCACATCTGGGCACCTTCCTTCGGCACGGAGTAGCCGATCTCGACGCCCTGCTTGGCTTCGTCGGCGCGGTTGCGGGCCTGGAAGACGTCACCCGACCAGCCGACCGCCAGGCAGATGTCGCCATTGGCAAGGGCGTTGATGTATTCGGACGAGTGGAACTTGCGGATATAGGGCCGGACCTTCAGCAAGGTTTCTTCGGCCTTGGCAATCTCATCGGGCGACGTGCTGTTTGGATCGAGGCCCAGATATTTCAGTGCCGCCGGTATGATGTCGGCCGGCGAATCCAGCACATAGACGCCGCAGTCCTTCAATTTGGCCAGGCTTTCGGGATTGAAGAACACGTCCCAGCTGTCGATCTTGTCGGTGCCGAGCGCTGCCTGCACCTTCTTGATGTTGTAGCCGATGCCAACCGTACCCCACATGTAGTTGATCGAATATTCGTTGCCGGGATCATATTTGGCGGTCCGTTCCATGACCGTGTCCCACATATTTGAAATGTTCGGCAGTTTCGACTTGTCGAGCTTCTGGAACACACCCGCCTGGATCTGGCGTGCAAGGAAATTGCCGCTGGGCACGACGACATCGTAGCCGCTGCCGCCGGCGAGCAGTTTCGTTTCCAGGATCTCGTTGGAATCGAAAGTGTCGTAGACGACCTTGATGCCGGTTTCCTTGGTGAAGTCGTCGATGATCGAACTGTCGATATAGTCCGACCAGTTGAAGACGTTGACGACGCGATTCTCGGCATGCGCGCCCAAGGTGAAAACTGCCAGAAACGCCGAAGTCGCCGAAAGCCAGAGCGCTTTGCGGGTCATGCTATTCTCCTTTGATGAGTGTTCCGTCGCCAGCTCGTCGCGGCGTCCGCGCGGCTGGGCATTTGCTTCAAGGTATTGGGCTTGCAGGCAGGCGACAAGCGCGAATTGCCGGCGCCATTATCGTTCGGCGGCGAGCCGACAGCGAAGACCTGGCGTGGCGTTGGTGGTGTTCCGACGCCGTCGGAAGCTTTCGCTACGGCGCGGGCAGGGAGACGACGATATTGTCCGGCCTCGATGCGGCCGGCATGGAGACTTGGCAAGATACGCCTGTCTTGTTGTTGCCGTGATCGCAGCCTGCCCGCGCGGCTGCAACGTTGTCAATGGCTCATCTCGCTTTGACGCGCGCACTGCATCAATTAGGTGACGGCACACCGGTGACGCCCGCTCGCGCGGGCCGCGTCTGACGCTTGAACTCGAGCCCGATATGGACGAGCAGCGCGGTGACCACGACCGCACCGCCGACGATGGTGCGCGCCGACGGCACCTCGGAATGGATGAGCCAGACCCAGATCGGGCCAAGGATCGGTTCGAACGTGCCGAGCAGCGCCGCGACGGCGGCCGGAACAAGCCGGGCTCCGGTGGCGAAGAAGGCGAGACCGAGGCCCAGATTGATCACGCCAAAGGCAAAGAGGAAGCCCATATCATGGCTGGAGACGCCCAGCGCCGACGCCTGCGATGCCGCAAAGGCGGCCGCCAGCATCGTGCCGAGGCAGGTCGCCGGCGTCATGCGCACATGGGCAAAGCGGCGCGTGATGACGGTGGCGATCGAGAACATGACGGCGATGAGCAGCGCCAGCCCGTCGCCGATCGGCGACACCGCGCCATCGAGCGATTCCGACACCATAATGGCGACGCCGACAATGACGGCGGCGATCGCCACCCAGGTCGCCACCGCCACCCGTTCGCGAAACAGCGCCCAGGCAAACAGCGCCGCCAGAAGCGGCACGCCGGCCTGCATCAACAGGATGTTGGCGACGGTGGTATAGGCAAGCGCCACGACGAAAGAGGTCGACGCCGTGGCGAAGCAGAACGCCACCGCAAGGCCGGCCAGGCCCATGCCGCGAAACAGCTTCAGCGTGCCACGCCAGCCGTCGCGCCAGACCATGAAGCAGAGCAGGAAGGCGGCGGCCCAGACCGAGCGCCAGAACACCACCGTCCAGCTGTCGGCGTTGTCGATGAAGCGCGCAATGCTGCCGCCGAAGCTCCACATCAACGCCGACAGGAATACCAGCAGGAAGCCGACGCGTTCCCCTTGCGGCGACACGATCGGCGAAGCGGCAACCGGAGATGATGCGGTATCGGTCATGGGTACGACTGTCGCCGAATTCGGAGCAGCACGATGTGCAATGGACGACAGAGACGTGCCTAATTCGCGTAACGCAAAGCAGAAGGCCGGGCGTGATCCAGTTCGATGTTCCGTTTGGCGCACTGATGAGGGCGCCTCGCCCCTCGCCCGGCGATGATCCGAGGCGACCTGTCGATGATGCGTTACGAGGTGCTCTTGTTGCCGCGGATAAAACGCCAGAGACCGGCCAGCGGAATCAGCAGGAGCAGGCCAAACTTTTTCAGCGCGATCAGCGCCACGAGCAGAAAACCTGCTTTCGCCGCCAGCTTGCCGGCAATCAGGCCACCGACGCCAATCGCCGCAACCGTATCGACGCCCGGCACGAAATCGGCGTATGTCTTGCCGGTATTGAAGTCCGCGAGGCCAAGCACTTCATCCAGGCTTTGCCTTATCTCCGGCAATTGTTCCACCGTCGCGATATAGCTCATCACGAAGACGCCCTCCCTGCCAAGGAAACGGACGTCGTAGTTGAGCGTATGGGCGGCATCGTTGCCAAATTGCAGCTCCTTAGCCCAGTGCAGGCGCTTGTGGGCCGCGTCATAAACCGGCGGCGACGCCCAGCCGATCAGCGTAATGGGCGCATAGCCATCCTTTACCCTCTGATCGTTGCCGGACAGAGTGTCTGACTGCATGTTGCGCAGCAGTTCATTGTAATCAATGGACGCGGCGTCGCTGTCGTCGACGTAACCGATCTTTTCCCAGCGCAGCTCTATCCCCCAATTGTTGTCGGCAATGGGATCATGGGAGACTGGAAAGATCATGCCGAGGGCATCGGAACCAGAGTCGGGCGGATTGCCCCAGGCTTCGGTGAGGACGGAGAGCGTGTCCTTCTTGTCCAGAAAATAGAACTTGTCCTTGAGGTCGAGATGGATGCCTTCGGCAAGATTTATCGCGCCGGTCTTCGGATCGATCTTGTCCAGGAACGCCTTGCCGGCATCGTTATAGTGTTGATAGGAATTGAAGAAATCCGAGGACTTTTCAGCCAATGCGGGATCGGCGGAAAACGCGAGCGCCAAGCCAAGCCAAAAAACTGTCCTGCCCATCATTGATCCCCCGACCGTTGCGCAGTTCTTTTTTTTGATACCGTACCGTCAATGCTGAATCAATATTCGGCTGAATCAATATTTTGGCTGAACCAATATTTTGGCCGGCAACCGCGAACCAGCTTACTGGTTGCGGCCGCAGGAACAGATGAGGTCCTTTGGTCGAAGATTCAGCCGCAATATTGCTGGAGCCGAATCACTGGAAATCGAACGCCGACAGTCCCGTGACCATCTCGTCGAGGCCGAGCGGACGTGTAACGGGTGGCTCGGCGCGGGCGAGGCAGCCGATGCGCTCGCACAGCCGGCAGGCAGGGCCGACCGGCGTCGCCAGCGCAGCGGCGCTCTGTCCGGTCTTACCGATGGCGGCCGGCCCCGGCAATGCCGCTCCATAGACGACCTCGTCGCGAAAACCGATGTCGCAGCCGAGCAACAGCGCCGTGCGCCGCGGGCGCTCGGCAAACGAGCCCTGCGGCCCTTCGAGCGTGCGGGCCATGCAGAGGAACGCCGCACCGTCGGGCATTTCCACTGCCTCGACCAGGATCTGGCCGGGCTGGGCGAAGGCGGCATGGACCGGCAGCTTCGGACAGCCGCCGCCGAAGCGGCTTTGCGGAAAGCCGTGGCTGCCCGCCTTGCGGAACCGATTGCCGGCACTGTCGACCTCGAGCATGAAGAACGGCACACCCGACGCACCCGGCCGCTGCAGCGTGGTCAGCCGGTTCGCCGCCTGCTCGAAAGAGACGCCGAAGCGCGACCGCAACATGTCGATGTCATAGCGGGCACGGACCGCAGCGGCGCGAAAAGGTTGATAAGGCATCATCAGAGCGTGCGCGGCATAGCGGCCGAGCTCGAAACGCGCCAGCCGGCGGGCTTCGTCCGTGGTCAGCTTCAGCGCCTGGATCTCGGCGGCGACAGCGACGCTCATGCGGATCAGGCAGGCCTCCATCGCCACCTCGCGCACTTGATCGAATGGCGACAGCCGCTCGGACAGGAACAGGCGTTGCGAGTGACGGTCATAGCGACGCCGCCAGTTGGGCATGGTGGCGACCGGCAGTACCTTGACGACGATGCCGAATTCACGCCGCAGCCAAGCCTTCAACGCACTGAACAGATCGTCGCCGGGATCGAGCACCGACGTGAATGCCTCGGCTTCCTCTTCGAGCGCGGCAAAATGGTTCGGCCGGCGTTCGAAAATCTCATGCACCTCGTCGATCGGCAGCCTGGCACCGGAGAGGGCGGTGGCCTTGCCCTCACGCGCGAGCAGCTCGTTGATATCCGACAATCGCTCGGCCTGCTCGCGATAGGCGCGAAACAGTTTTATCACAGCGGCGGAAGCGTTTGGCGCCGCCTCGGCAAGCTCGATGAGTTCCTGGTCGCCCGGCAGTTCGCCGGCCAGCAACGGATCTGAAAACACTTCCTTCAAATCGGCGACCGACCCCCTCGCCTCGCCCTGCAATTCATGTGGGTCGACCTTGTAGACGGTTGCCAGCCTCAGGATCAGTTGCACCGTCAGCGGCCGCTGGTTGCGCTCGATGAGATTGAGATAGGACGGCGAGATGCCGAGCCCTTCGGCCATCGCCGTCTGGGTCAGCCCCTTGGCGTTGCGGATGCGACGAATGCGCGGCCCGGCAAAGATTTTGTGGTCGGCCAATCGAGTTTCCTTGACAGAAATTTACATCCGCCGATGGCATGACTGTCTTTACAATCATGACAGATTTACAGCTCTCATCGGTCAAACACAACACAGGTTTTCCCTTATTTTATGACTGATCAGGAGGTTTACCTCGCTTGCGTCGTGCCGACGTGTAAATGGTGTCACACATATGGCGCACATATTTTCCCTCTGCGACGCCTTCCCAAACCGGCATCAAAACCGCCTGGAGTGATTAATGACCGACTTTTACAACCTCGTCCCATCGGCGCCGCAAGGCCGCTTTGATGGCATTGAAAGGCCCTATTCGCCGGACGACGTGAAGCGGCTGCGCGGCTCGGTTCAGATCCGGCAGAGCCTCGCCGAAATGGGGGCAAACCGGCTGTGGCAGCTCATCCATGAAGAGGATTTCGTCAACGCGCTGGGTGCCATGTCGGGCAACCAGGCGATGCAGCAGGTGCGGGCCGGGCTGAAAGCGATCTATCTGTCAGGATGGCAGGTCGCCGCCGATGCCAACACCGCTTCCGCCATGTACCCGGACCAGTCGCTTTATCCCGCAAATGCCGCGCCCGAACTGGTCAAGCGCATCAACCGCACCTTACAGCGCGCCGACCAGATCGAGACTTCGGAAGGTAAGGGGCTGTCGGTCGACACCTGGTTCGCGCCGATCGTCGCCGATGCCGAAGCCGGCTTCGGCGGGCCGCTCAACGCCTTCGAGATCATGAAGGCGTTCATCGAGGCGGGTGCGGCCGGCGTCCATTACGAGGACCAGCTGGCTTCGGAGAAGAAATGCGGCCATCTCGGCGGCAAGGTACTGATCCCGACCGCCGCACACATCCGCAACCTCAACGCGGCGCGGCTTGCCGCCGACGTCATGGGTACGCCGACGCTGGTCGTGGCGCGCACCGACGCTGAAGCGGCAAAGCTCTTGACCTCCGACATCGACGAACGCGACCGGCCCTTCGTCGATTATGGCGCCGGCCGCACGGCGGAGGGCTTCTACCATGTCAGCAACGGCATCGAGCCCTGCATCGCCCGCGCCGTCGCCTATGCGCCCTATGCGGACCTGATCTGGTGCGAGACCTCCAGGCCCGATCTGGGGCAGGCCAGGACGTTTGCCGAGGGCGTGCGCAAGCATCATCCAGGCAAGCTGCTTGCCTATAATTGCTCGCCGTCTTTCAACTGGAAGAAGAATCTCGATGACGCGACGATTGCGAAGTTCCAGAAGGAACTCGGCGCCATGGGCTACAAGTTCCAGTTCATTACGCTGGCCGGCTTCCACCAGCTCAATTTCGGCATGTTCGAGCTCGCTCGCGGCTACAAGGAGCGGCAGATGGCAGCCTATTCGGAACTGCAGGAGGCGGAATTCGCCGCGGAAGCCAATGGCTACACGGCCACCAAGCACCAGCGCGAGGTCGGCACCGGCTATTTCGACGCCGTCTCGATGGCGATCACCGGTGGCCAGTCTTCGACCACGGCCATGCAGGGATCGACCGAGCGCGCCCAATTCAGGCCGGCGGCGGAATAGCAGACAAACAGAGGGAACGCCCAAACGGGCATGGCAACACAACAGGCATGGCAACACAGGGAGAAGACCAATGGCATCGATAAGCCGCGTCAAGGAACGGGCCGAAGAGCAGGCCACCAGCATGAATGTCGACCAGCAGGCGACCATCCGCATGCTGGCGAACGATCTGCACAGGCTCAATCAGTCGGTGATGAAGGCGGTCGAGGCCGGCGTCTCGGTCGAGCTGGTGCGCTCGGCACGACACCATGGCGGCGACGGCAACTGGGGCGATCTGCTGATCCCGGTCATCGTCACGCAGCGTAGCCACGACAGACAAACCCGATAGCACCGCGCCTCTTTTGAGCGCATGCTATTGCACCTTGCACGCCGCGGCTTTGCCTAATCCGGCAGAGCCGCTAATGCAACGATTTCAATGACAAGATCAGGCTGCGCAAGCGCTGCAACGCCAATAATTTCCGAGGGCGGCGGGTTGTTGTAGCTGCAGTGCTTCGGGCAGTGCACCGCAAAGAATTCGTCCAAGACGTCCAGGCGGAAATTGGGAGAGCTCAGAACACCGCCATCGGGAAATGGCCCCTTAACAAAGAAGGTCAGCCTGATGAGATGCTCGAGCGCAGTGCCAAGCTCTTCCAGATCTGATTTGATGTTGGTGAGAATCTTGCGCCACTGCGCCGCGGCATCTCCAACGGCGCCGCCACCGCTTTTGCCGATCGGATCGTAGTCGTCGGCCGTCGCGGTGTTTCCGGAAAGGTAGACAAACCCCTTTGCGCCGGTAACGACCGTACCCTTTCCCCATGGCATCAACCGGCCGTTTTTAAATTTCTTGTGAGTCACGAGTTCCATTGTCATCTCCCGTCGCCCAAAGAGACGTGCTTAGCCAACGAGGAAGGATAGTCCAGCGAGACGGTGCGACAAGCTCGCGACAGACTTGCCTCGCCTTCATCCAACCTGCGTCAATCCGGCTATGGCTGCGAGTTGATGCGTTCGCGCTGCACAGCCAAACTTCGCTGAAGCCTGCCCAGTTGCAATGGCGACTTCTCCTTTCGAGCGGCGGCAAAGAAAAGCACTTAATTTAAATTTTAATGTTCTTGCGATATTCTCCTGATATGCCATTTCAGCTTGACATGAGCAGCGATCTCACGCCAATTACCTCCAAGTTTCAACCCTGCATTGAAACATTGAACAACGGCCTGCCCCCGCCATGTGCCCAGCGAATCGCGATATCGAGACTGCAAAACAGCTGGCTTTCGGTAGCCGGGACGTGGAGACCGGCATGCTTCCGGATTTCTCGCGTGTGCTGGTGGTCGGAAAATCATCGATCAACCGGGTCGTGGTTTCAAAGATCGTCGAGCGGTCCGGCCTCAAACCGATCTCGGAAACGCCAGAAACCGCGGCAAAGGCCTTGCACGCACTGGTTCCCGGCACTGTCGTTCTCGACGGCGGAGCGGAGAACGGGGACTGCGACGCTTTGCTGACTGGCATCGATGCACTGCGGAGGGCGTCAGGCAAATCGCTTCCGTCGGTGATCCTGCTTTCAGTCAAGACCGGCACTCCGGAGACCCTGGGCCTGTCGAGCGTCATCGATGCGGTGGTCGTCAAGCCGATCACCACCGAACGGCTGCAGCCGGTGATCGACCGGCTGGTCGGGGTCGGCCGCAACTGACTTCTACCGCGACGCGTCGACTGCAGACCTGATTAATCAATCTCGCCGATACGCTCGATCAAGCCCGGCAGTTCACCGAGATTGGCTATCTGGCGAAAGCGTGGTGCCGAGACCGGCGGCTCGACATGTTCCAGCACCCAGGTCAGATCATGCGGAACGTGGATGCCCCAACTGCCGGCTTCGATGGCCGGTACGACGTCCGATTTGAGCGAGTTGCCGACCATCATGCCCTTTTCCGGGCCGTCGCCGTGGCGGCTGAAGATGCGGCTATAGGTGGCCGCGCTCTTGTCGCTGACGATCTCGACGGCATCAAACAGCTCGCCCAGCCCGGATTGCGCGAGCTTGCGTTCCTGGTCGAACAGGTCGCCCTTGGTGATCAGCACCAGGCGGTAGGCGCCGGCCAGCTTTTCCACGGTTTCGCGCGCATGCGGAAGTGGCTCGATCGGATGGTTGAGCATCTCGCGGCCCGCGGCGAGAATTTCGGCGATAGTCGAGGCCCGCACCTGGCCGTTGGTGACCTCGATCGCCGTCTCGATCATCGACAGCGTGAACCCCTTGATGCCGAAGCCGTAGACCGCGAGGTTGCGCTTCTCGGCCTCCAGCAATCTTGCCGTAATCCGATCCTCCTCGGCGTGGTCGGCGAGCAGCGCGGCGAGGCGCTGCTCGGTCACGCGGAAGAACTGTTCGTTCTGCCACAGCGTGTCATCGGCGTCGAAGCCGATCGTCGTCAGTTTGCGGCTGTGTTGCATGGGGACCATTAATTGCAGCGTTGCGGGAGGCCGACCCTAGACCAGGAGGCTTTTATCCGGAAGTCGTTGTGTTCCCCCGGTTATCGAGGCGCACGCCAGCCGGCTCCCCTTCCCTTTCGTCGTCGGCAACGGCTATACTCCACAATCTGCAACAAATCTGGTGATTGATGCCGCCTGCAAAAAAGGAAGTCCGTCCGTCGAGCCGCGGAGGACGCGCCCGCACGCCTGCCTTCGTGAAAAACCAACGTGGCGTCAAGAACTGGAAGGAAGTCAGCGCCTGGCTGGAATGGCGCGGCATCGAAGATATCGAATGCATCACACCCGACCAGGCCGGGGTTGCGCGCGGCAAGATGATGCCATCGAAGAAGTTCACCTCCAACACCTCGCTGGCGCTGCCTTCGGCGGTGTTCATGACAACGATTTCCGGCGGCTATCCGGAGGACGGCAACGGCTTCCACTATCCGGAGGACGACGGCGACCTCAAGCTGATGCCTGACCTCTCGACGCTGACGGTGGTGCCGTGGGAGGAGGACCCTACCGCGGCGGTTATCTGCGACCTCGTCCACCAGGACGGCCGCTCGGTCGAGTTCACGCCGCGCAACGTGCTGAAGCGCGTGCTTGCCGCCTACGACAAGCGTGGGCTGAGGCCGGTCGTGGCACCCGAGATCGAGTTCTACCTGGTGCGCAAGAACCCCGATCCGGACTATCCGCTGACCCCGCCAGTAGGTCGATCGGGACGGCCGATCGGCGGCGGCGCCGGCTATTCGATCGCCGGGGTTAACGAATTCGACGAATTGATCGACGACATCTACCATTTCTCCGAAAGCCAGGGCCTGGAGATCGACACGCTGATCCACGAGGAGGGCGCCGGCCAGCTCGAAATCAATCTGCGTCACGGCGATCCGATCGAGCTCGCAGACCAGGTGTTCATGTTCAAGCGAACCATCCGCGAGGCGGCGCTCAAGCACGAGATCTACGCCACGTTTATGGCCAAGCCGATCCAAGGGCAGCCCGGTTCGGCCATGCATATCCATCAGTCGATCATCGACAAGAAGACCGGCAAGAACGTTTTTTCGGCGGAGGACGGCTCGGAGACCGAGGCCTTCTTCCATTTCATCGGCGGCATGCAGAAACATGTGCCGAACGCGCTGGTGATGTTTGCGCCCTACGTCAATTCCTACCGGCGGCTGACGCAGTCGGCCTCGGCGCCGGTCAACAACAAATGGGGCTACGACAACCGCACCACGGCCTTCCGCGTGCCCCGCTCCGACCCGGCGGCGCGGCGCGTCGAAAACCGCATCCCCTCCTCCGACGCCAACCCCTATCTGGCGCTGGCGGCATCGCTTGCCTGCGGACTGATCGGCATGACCAACAAGATCAAGGCCGAGCCGCCGGTTCTGACGACCGCCAACGAGGACCAGATCGACCTGCCGCGCAGCCTGCTCGAAGCCGTCGACCTGTTCGAGGCTGACGAAGAACTCGGCGCGCTGCTCGGCAAGTCATTTGCCGCCACCTATGCGGCGATCAAGCGAGCGGAATTCGAGACCTTCATGGAAGTGATCAGCCCGTGGGAGAGGGAGTATTTGCTGCTGAATGTGTGAATGGTGAATGGTGAATGGTGAATGGTGAATGGTGAATGGTTGAGATGAAAAATGTTTTCGCCGGCGGCAAGCGGGCCGCTTTGTGTTCTATTCACCATTCACCATTCACCATTCACCGTATTCACCGCTGCCGAATGGCGGCGCGCCTATGATTTACCAATCCCCAATCTCCCCCGGCCGCTCCTGGTACGAAGACACGGCCGGGCCAAGGCCAGAATATCCGGCGCTCGACGGCGACCGGACATGCGATGTGGTGATTGTCGGCGGCGGCTTTACCGGTCTGTCGGCGGCGGCTCATCTCGCCAAGACAGGCGCGGATGTCGTGCTTATCGAAACGCATCGTTTCGGTGACGGCGCATCGGGCCGCAATGGTGGCCAGCTCGGCACCGGACAACGGGCCTGGGCAGAGGAACTGGAAGCGGAATACGGCTTTTCCCGCGCCAAGGCGCTGTTCGACCTGGCCGAAGAGGCCAAGGCGCATCTGCTCGACTTTGCCGCGATGCACCAGATCGAGATCGACTATATGCCTGGCCAGATGTCGGTGGCGCACAAGAAGCGCTATGTCGACGACTACAAGGCGCATGCCGAGATCATGGCGAGCCGTTTCGGCTATCCGCACATCTCATTCATGGATGCCGCGGAGACAGCCGAGCGGCTGGGCTCGACGCATTATTTCGGCGGCACCCGCGACACCGGCACCGGCCACATCCATCCGCTGAAACTGGTC
This sequence comes from Mesorhizobium sp. M0598, assembly GCF_040320865.1. Lineage (NCBI taxonomy): Bacteria > Pseudomonadati > Pseudomonadota > Alphaproteobacteria > Hyphomicrobiales > Phyllobacteriaceae > Mesorhizobium > Mesorhizobium sp. M0598. The sequence continues at coordinate 57,166 of NZ_JAMYQL010000024.1, forward strand.
ATCGGCACCGCAAAGGTGGCGGCAGAGGCCGGCACAAAGCTTTTCGAGCAGACGCCGTCGACCGGCATCACCTCCGGCGGCGGCAAGGTGAGGGTTGTGACGCCGAAGGGCACGATCACCGCCGCTAAATGCCTGATCGGGGTCAACGCCTATGGGGGCACGCTCGAACCGGTGAGTGCCGCGCATATTATGCCGATCGGCTCCTTCATCGGCGCGACGGTAGCGCTGGGAGCCGATTCCAAAGTACTGCCGGGTGGCGAGGCGGTCGACGATTCGCGCTTCGTCGTGCGCTATTTCCGCAAATCGAAGGATGGGCGGCTGCTGTTTGGCGGGCGCGAGATCTATGCGGTCAACGATCCCAAGGACATCCACATCCACATCCGCCGGCAGATTGCCGAGATTTATCCGGCACTGAAGGACGTCGAGATCACCCATGGCTGGGGCGGCTATGTCGGCATCACCGTGCCGAGAAAGCCGTTCGTGCGCGAAGTGATGCCCAATGTGACCTCGATCGGCGGTTATTCCGGCCACGGCGTCATGCTGTCGAACTTTTTCGGCAAGGTTTATGCCGAGACGGTCGCCGGCAACCGCGACCGGCTGAAGCTGATCGAGGACCTGAAAATTCCACCCTTCCCCGGCGGCCGGCGTTTGCGCGCGCCACTGCTCTTTCTTGCGCTCAACTGGTACGCGTTGCGGGACAGGATCTAACCAGACGTTGCAGAATCCTTAACCAGGGCGCAGAATTCCCGCCAAGGGCGCAGTGATGCCACAATCGCGGGCGAAAGATGATGCTCGTGGGCAGCTGAACGGGGAATTTTTGCGGGCCTGCCCGCTTTTGGTTTGGGACCGATGCCGATCGAAATGCCGGCTCTCCGGCATGGGTCGTAAGAACATCGGCCCGCAAATGGAGGTGGCAAGTGTGAGAGAGCCCTTCAGTTTCGGCGCGCCGGAACGACGGCGCCTTGCGATGCAATTCGGTTACGATATGCGGCCGACGTTCTGGCACGGGGTCCGGTCGAACGCGCATCTGGTGATAGCCGCGCTTGGCACGGCCGCACTGCTCGGCGTTGCCGCGGTGGCACTGTGGCTGGCATTGCCGGCAAATGAGCGACAAGCGGCCGCAAGTCCTGAGCAGATCGTTCCGACCATCCCGGTCAAGACGACGAAGATCATGCCTGCCAAGGTTGCTGCGGCGCCGCGGACGACGGGCAAGGCAGATGCGGTTTCCCCAGCGGTGGCCGCAGCGGAAGCCGAGATACCAGCGCTGGCTCCCAACGATCCGCGCTGGACAGGGCCAACGACGGCATCGGCCGCCGCCACGGCAGCATCCGACCAGCTGGCAAGCCAGACCGAGCAGGCGACCGATAAATCGTCTGCTTCGGTGGCATTCGCCGACCCGGCAGCAAAACCCGACGCTGCGGCATTGTTTGCCAAGGTCGCGGCTCCCGGCAGCTCAACGAAAAACAGCGGGCCCGATGGCGCGCAGACCGCCGCCATCCCCACGCCCAAGCCGCAACTGCCGACGCAGACCGCGAGCGAAGACGACAACAGCACCAAGGCAAATTCCGGAAGAGCCAATACTGCCGGTACCGGACGCATCCTGAGATCCGTCACCATGCGCACCGGCCCAAAAAAGAATGCGGCCGCCATTCTCACCGTGCCGGCCAAGACATCGGTGCAAGTGATGAGCTGCAAGCAATGGTGCCAGATCGTCTACAACGGCAAGCGCGGCTGGATCTACAAGAGCTACGTCAAAACCGGGGCGTAGGGCCGGCAGAGCGATTGCGGGTCGCTCGCCATCAGCCGGTCCTCCGCCGGATAACCGGACCGTTCAAATACAACGCCCGCCGTCGACTTCCAGCGCCACGCCGGTGATGAAAGCCGCCTCGTCCGAAGCGAGCCAAAGCGCGGCATTGGCTATGTCGAGCGGCGTCGAAAGCCGGCCGAGCGGGATCGACGCGCGGAACTTCTCGCGGATCTCGGGTGTGTCGGCGCCCATGAATTTCGCGAGCATGCCGGTCTCGCCGGCAACTGGGCAGAGGCAGTTGACGCGGATGTTCTTCGGCGCGAGTTCCACCGCCATCGATTTGGTCGCGGTGATCGCCCAGCCCTTCGATGCATTGTACCAGGTGAGGCCAGGCCGCGGCCTGATACCGGCCGTGGAGGCCGTCGTCAGGATGACGCCACCGCCTTGCCGTTCCATGACCGGCACCACTGCAAGCGCTGCGTGGTAGATCGCCTTCATGTTGACTGATGTGATCAGGTCGAAGGTCGCTTCGTCGACTTCCAGCATGTCACCGTTGCGATATGTATAACCGGCGTTGTTGACCATGATGTCGATGCGGCCGAAGGCGCTCATTGCGGCATGGACCATGTCGTCGAATTCGGACCTTAGCGAGACGTCGGTCTGGGTCCAGATCGCCTTTTCGCCGATCTCGCCGGCAACGCGCTCTGCGCCCTTGGCGTTCAGATCGGCGACGACTACGCGCGCGCCCTCCTCGGCAAAGCGCCTGGCCATGCCCTCGCCAAAGCCCGAGGCAGCGCCAGTGATGATGGCGACCTTGTTTTTGAGGCGCATGCTTTTCTCACTCATCGTTGAAAGCGATCGATGACGCGTTTGGCCAGGCCATCGAAAGATGTGCGTCCATCGCCGATTTCTCCTTTGGCTTTCGCTGCCATCCGGCTCTATGCTGCAACTGCGAAGGCTCCGGAAGCATCGCTTGCCGACAAGCCTCCGGCCAGCGCCGGTGTCAAGAGCACACGCGGATGTGACGCAATGGCACTGGCAAGTTTAAATCGATTAGATTATATCAGCCGCATTATCGCGACCGGCGTCACAGCGGACAGACCATGACCAGCCAGATCATTCCCGTCGACCCTTTCGACTTCATCATTTTCGGCGGCACTGGCGATCTGTCGGAACGCAAGCTTCTGCCGTCGCTATACTACCGCCAACGCGACCACCAGTTTTCCGAGCCGACGCGCATCATCGGCACATCGCGTTCGAAGATGACAGACGAGGAGTTCCAATCTTTCGCCAGGCAGGCGATTGCCGACCACGTGAAGCCGGAAGATATCGACGCCACGGAACTGAAGACGTTCCTCGCACGGCTTTCCTATGTCCCGGCAGATGCAACCACAGGTGCCGGCTTCGACAGGCTGGAGAAGGCGATCGGCGACAGCGAACACATCCGCGCTTTCTATCTGGCGGTGGCGCCGGCACTGTTCGGCGACATCTCGCACAAGCTGAAGGAGCACGGGCTGATCACGCCGAATTCGCGCATCGTGCTGGAAAAGCCGATCGGCCGTGATCTAGCTTCGGCGCGCGCGCTCAACGATCTGGTCGGCGACGACTTCCATGAAAGCCAGATTTTCCGCATCGATCACTATCTCGGCAAGGAGACGGTGCAGAATTTGATGGCGCTGCGCTTTGCCAACGCGCTCTACGAGCCGCTTTGGAATTCCGCCAATGTCGATCATGTGCAGATCACCGTGGCCGAGACAGTCGGCCTGGAAGACCGCGTCACTTATTACGACAAGGCCGGCGCATTGCGTGACATGGTGCAGAACCACATGCTGCAACTGCTCTGCCTCGTCGCCATGGAGGCGCCGTCGTCGATGGACGCCGATGCCGTCCGTGACGAAAAGCTGAAGGTGCTGCGGGCGCTGAAGCGCATCAACGGCAACGAAGCGCCGAAGCACACGGTGCGCGGACAATACCGTGCCGGCGCCTCGGCCGGCGGGCCGGTGAAAGGCTATGTCGAGGAGCTCGGCAAGAACAGCAACACCGAGACTTTCGTTGCGCTCAAAGCCGAGATCGGCAACTGGCGCTGGGCGGGCGTGCCGTTCTATCTCCGGACCGGCAAGCGGCTGGCGACGCGCGTTTCGGAGATCGTCATCGAATTCAAGCCGATCCCGCATTCGATCTTCGGCGAGAGCGCCGGGCCGATCTCCGCCAACCAGCTGGTCATCAGGCTGCAGCCCGACGAGGGCGTCAAGCAGTTCATCATGATCAAGGATCCGGGGCCCGGCGGCATGCGGCTGCGCCAGATTCCGCTCGACATGAGTTTTGCGCAATCCTTCGACGGCCGCGCCCCCGATGCCTATGAGCGGCTGATCATGGACGTCATCCGTGGCAACCAGACGCTGTTCATGCGCCGCGACGAGGTCGAGGCGGCGTGGAAATGGATCGACCCGATCCAGGACGCCTGGGAAAGCGGCAGGCAAGAGGCGCAAGGCTACACCGCCGGCACATGGGGCCCCTCGGCCTCGATTGCGCTGATCGAACGCGACGGGCGGACATGGCACGAGAGCAATTAGGCGGCGCCTACAACTGGCACGAATTTGCCGGACGCCAGGAGTTGGCGACAGCGCTTGCCGGCCACGTCGCCGGCCGTCTGTCAAAGGCGATCGCCGAGCGCGGCACGGCGCTGCTTGCGGTCTCGGGCGGCACGACGCCGGCGAAATTCTTCGCGGCGCTTTCGACCGTTCCGATCGCCTGGGAAAAAGTGACGATAACATTGGTCGACGAGCGCTTCGTGCCGCCCTCATCGCCGCGCTCCAATGCCGGCCTGGTTGCCGCCAACCTGCTGCAGAACGCGGCCGCCGCCGCGAATTTCGTGCCGCTCTACCACGCCGCGGCAAGTATCGAGGGTGCAGCGGTCTCCGACAGTGAGGCGCTGCAAGTGCTGCCTTGGCCACTTGACGTTGTTGTGCTCGGCATGGGAACTGATGGCCACACCGCCTCGTTCTTTCCGGATGCCGACAACCTGGCAAGATTGCTCGATCCGTCGTCGCAAAGGATCGTGCTCCCGGTTCACGCGGCAAGCGCCGGCGAGCCACGGCTGACGCTGTCACTGGCGCGGATCATCAATGCCGCCTTCATCGCGCTGCATATCGAGGGCGCGGAAAAACGCAGCGCATTCGAGGCCGCGCTTGGAACTGGAACACGAAAGCCAATTCGCGCCGTGCTCGATGCCACTCAAAAGCCCGTAGAGGTTTTCTGGGCACCCTGATCTCAACTTGGCTGCAGGTCCCGGCAACAGCCGGAAGGTGTTTGCGGGACCTCGCCTGAAAGGACCGACCGCCATGACCGCAAGACGCGATATCGAAGTCATCACCCAGCGCATCCGTGAGCGCTCCAAGCCCGGTCGCGAGGCCTATCTCGGCCGCATCGCCGAAGCCTCGAACCGCACCGCCAACCGGGCCGTGCTGTCCTGCGGCAACCTGGCCCATGGCTTTGCCGTCTGCAGCCCTTCCGAAAAGGTAGCGCTTGGCGGGGACCGGGTGCCGAATCTCGGCATTATCACCTCCTATAACGACATGCTGTCGGCACATCAGCCTTTCGAGACGTTTCCGGCGCTGATCAAGGATGCGGCGCGCGAGGCCGGCGGCATCGCCCAGGTGGCCGGCGGCGTGCCGGCGATGTGCGACGGCGTCACCCAGGGCCAGCCCGGAATGGAGCTGTCGCTGTTCTCGCGCGACGTGATCGCCATGGCCGCGGCAATCGGCCTGTCGCACAACATGTTCGATGCCGCCGTCTATCTCGGCGTCTGCGACAAGATCGTGCCCGGGCTGGTGATCGCGGCGCTGACCTTCGGTCATCTGCCGGCGGTCTTCATCCCGGCCGGGCCGATGACGACCGGCATTCCGAACGACGAAAAGGCCAAGATTCGCCAGCTCTATGCCGAGGGCAAGGCCGGGCGGGCCGAACTGCTCGAAGCGGAATCAAAATCCTATCACGGGCCGGGAACCTGCACTTTCTACGGTACCGCCAATTCCAACCAGATGCTGATGGAGATCATGGGCCTGCACACGCCTGGCGCTTCCTTCGTCAATCCCGGCACGCCGCTGCGCGACGCGCTGACCAGGGAAGCGACGAAGCGGGCGCTGGCGATCACCGCGCTCGGCAACGCCTACACGCCGGTCGGGCGGATGATCGACGAGCGCTCGATCGTCAACGGCATCGTCGGCCTGCACGCCACCGGCGGTTCGACCAACCACACCATCCACCTGATCGCCATGGCAGCGGCGGCCGGCATCGCTATTACCTGGCAGGATATTTCCGACATCTCGGAAGCCGTGCCGCTGCTGGCGCGAGTCTATCCGAACGGCCTTGCCGATGTGAACCACTTCCACGCCGCCGGCGGGCTCGGCTTCCTGATCCGCGAACTGCTCGACGCAGGCATCCTGCACGAGGATGTGCAGACGGTGTGGGGCGAAGGGCTGCGCCCCTACGCGGTCGAGGCCAGGCTCGGCGCCGACGGCGGCGTCGTGCGCGAGGCTTCGCCGCGCGAGAGCGGGGACGAGAAGGTGCTGGCGCCGTTCAAGAAGGCGTTCCAGCCGAGCGGCGGTCTGAAAGTGCTTTCGGGCAATCTCGGCCACGCCGTCATCAAGACATCGGCGGTCAAGCCGGAGCGGCGCGTCATCGAGGCGCCGGCCAAGGTGTTCGACAGCCAGCAAGGCCTGAACGAGGCGTTCAAGGCGGGGTCGCTGACCGGCGACTTCATCGCCGTCATTCGGTTCCAGGGACCGAAGGCCAACGGCATGCCGGAATTGCACAGGCTGACCACCGTGCTCGGCATCCTGCAGGACCGCGGCCAGCATGTGGCGTTGGTCACCGACGGCCGCATGTCGGGCGCTTCAGGCAAGGTGCCAGCGGCGATCCACGTGACGCCGGAAGCGGCGGAGGACGGGCCTATCGCCAGGATCCATGACGGCGATATGATCAGGCTCGACGCCGAGGCCGGGACGCTGGAGGTACTGGTGCCAGCCGGCGATTTCGCACTGCGCCGCCCCGCAGACAGCGACCTCATAGGCAATGAATTCGGCTTCGGCCGCGAGCTTTTCGCCGGGTTCCGGCAGTTGGTGGGACGCGCCGACCATGGCGCCAGCGCCTTCGGTACGGCGTGACTTTTCGACCATGGAAGAGCGGCTGGTGGCCGCTCTCCAAAAGCGCGTGGCGTTCGATCGGCCTCACGCGACGCGCTTTTAGGATCTTGTTTTTATGCATGTCGTTATCGCAAAACCGCTGCACACTTTTGCGCGACATGCATTAGATCTACTGAACCGTCAGCTCGGCTCGCGCGCCGGCCCTGACCGTTACCGTGCCTTCCCTCGAGCTGTTGTCCGATTTCTCCGAAACCACCGCGTAGTCGCCGGCCGACAGAGTGGCTTGATACTTCTGGTCGTAGGCGTAGCCGACCGACTTGCGGGTTCCGTCGATGGCCTTCCTGGCCTCGAATATCTCGATCCTCGAGGCCCCTGGCGCGGTTATCGTCAGCACGCCGGCGTTCATCGCGATCTTCAGATCCTGATGGTCGCCAACCTTGACGCTGAACGGCTGCTCGGCCACCGCAAGGTCGACCGTCGCGACCATTACATAATCGTCGGGCGGCAGATAGAACTTGCTGTCCGGACCGTAGGCATAAGTCACCTCCTGCCTAGTTCCGTCGACGTTCTTTTTCGCCTGGAGCACTTTGAAGGCGACGCCCGAACCCTCGGCCTTGTCGCCGCCGGCAGCATAATAGGCGTTGGCGACGATACGCCCGACGCCGACGATGATGTCCTTGTCGATGACCCTGCCGGCGGCAAGCGGGATCGTCTCGATAACCATGCCCTGGCCGATCGTGACCGTCACCTTCTGGTCACCGGCCGGCAGCACGACTTTCGTGTCACCGTAGTAGGTCGGCGGGGTGTCGACGCCGGGATAGCCGATTACGACAGCCGCGCCGTCATCAACGTCCGCTCCTTCGCTTGGCCGCGGGTGGATGACCAGCGTGCCGGCATTCAGGTTGAAGTGCGGTTTGGCGACCTGGCCAGGCTCTATCTTGATCTTCTGTTCGGCCCTGGCCTCGCCGGCACGCGCGACGACGATATAGTCGCCCGGCTCCAGATTGCCCTTGTAGGTGCCATATTCGGTGGTGACGGGATCGCCGCGCGTGCCGTCGGAATTCGCCTTGTAGATCTCCCAGGCATTGCCGTCGGTGACGGGATCGCCACCCTCGGCAAGCACGACGGTGGGCACGAAATTGGACTCCGCCGGCTGGGCGGGCGCCGGCTGGGGAGCAGGCGGCGGGGCGGGAGTCGGTTCAGGGGCGGGTGGCGGAGGCGCAACGGTCTCGACGAGGGCGTCCTGCAATGCCTTTTCATCCGACGCTTCGATATATTTGCCGCCGGTATTGCCGGCGAGGCAACCGACCTGCTTGCCCTCGGCCGCCGTCAGGCCGAAGCCGACGACATTGACGGTGAAGTCGACGCCAGCAGCCTCCAGTTCCTTGCCGAGCGCACAAGGATCGCCGCTACATGTCTCGATGCCATCGGTGATGAGAACGACCGTCGCCTTGTCCTCGGTGTATTTCAATGCTTCCGCCGCTTGCTTGACCGCAGCGGTCAGCGGCGTCTTGCCCTGAAATTTCAAGCTGTCGGCCGCGGCTGAGATCGCACTTGCCGAGCCTGCCTGCGGTGGCACGATGAGTTCGATGTCGTCGCAACTGGCCTTCTCGCGATGGCCATAGGCCATGAAGCCTATTTCCTCCTCGGCCGGGACCGATTGCAGCACGTTCCGCAGCGATTGACGGGCGATTTCGAGCTTGGGCTTGCCGTCGATCTGCGCCCACATCGAGCCGGAGGCATCGAGAATGACGATGACGCGATCGGCGGCGAAGCCGAACCCCGTCGTCCACAGCAACAGGGCCGCCGCAGCGACGCTCTGCACAAATCCCGCCATCAAAAATCTCCCCCGTCAGTCGCCGCCGCTCGGCGCCGGAAAGCTATTTGACGCCGGGTCGCGACACAAGCCCGGACGGAGTACGAAGCTGCGTCGCCTCTCTGCCAAAACCTCAATAGGCCGTGCGGCGTTCCTCGGAAGGCGGCCGGCCGAATTGCAGCCGGTAGCTCTGGGCAAAATAGGAATGCGAGGTGAAGCCGGTGGCGATTGCCACGTCGAGGATCGGCATGTTGGTCTGGCGCAGCAATTCGCGCGCCCGCTCGAGCCTGAGCCGCATATAATAGCGCCCGGGCGTCACACTGAGATGGCGCAGGAACAGGCGCTCGACCTGGCGCACCGACAGGCCCGCCGACTTGGCGAGCTGCACCGCCGACAGCGGCTCGTCGAGATGGTCGGCCATCAACTCGACGATGCGGCGCAGCTTCTCCGACTTGCCGGTCAGGTCGCGTTCCGGGCCGACGCGCTGGCGGTCCCCGGCCGAGCGGATGCGCTCATGCTGGAACTGGTTGGCGACGCCATTGGCGAGGCTCGAGCCGAAATCACCGCGCACGATCTCCAGCATCAGGTCGATCGATGTGGTGCCGCCGGCGCAGGTGTAGCGCTTGCGGTCGATCTCGAAGACGTTGCCGGTGCAGCTGATGTCCGGAAAGCGTTCGAGGAAGCCGGCGCGGTTTTCCCAATGGATGGTGCAGCGATAGCCATCGAGCTGGCCTGCTTCGGCAAGCAAATAGGAGCCGACCGAAAGCGCGCCGAGCGCATTGCCGCGCCGGCCCCAACTGCGCAGCGCTGCCAGCACCTTGCTCTTGCCGGGAAATTCCGTCGTCAGCCCGACCGAGACGAACAGGATATCGACCGGCGGCAGATCGGCAACCGCGTAGTCGATCTTGAGCGGCAGGCCGTTGGACGCCATGACGGCGTCGCCGTCGGCCGACACCGTAGTCCAGCCATAGAAATCGCGGCCGAGCAGCCGGTTCGCCGACCGGAACGTGTCGATTGCCGCGGCCAGCGAGAACATGGAGAACTTGTCGACCAACAGAAACCCGAACTGCCGCCCGCCCTGAACGGGATCATTGGTGACCGGCCGTTCTAAGGGAACAGTGAGGTTCGGCAAGGACGCTGCTTTCTGGTCAGAAGGAAGGCCGTTTCAATCCGGCTGCGAGATAGGCGGAAGCTAGCGTGTTGGCCATCAGCATGGCAATGGTCATCGGTCCGACGCCGCCAGGCACCGGCGTGATGGCGCCGGCCGCCTTCGCTGCTTCGGCAAAGGCGACGTCGCCGACGAGGCGCGTCTTGCCTTCGCCCTTTTCAGGTGCGGCGACGCGGTTGATGCCGACATCGATGACAGTGGCGCCAGGCTTGACCCAGTCGCCGCGGACCATTTCAGACCGGCCGACGGCGGCGACCAGAATATCGGCGGTGCGGGCAAGCGCCGGCAGGTCCCTGGTCCGGCTGTGTGCGATGGTGACGGTGCAATTGGCGGCAAGCAGAAGATTGGCCATCGGTTTGCCGACGATGTTCGAACGCCCGACGACGACCGCATTGAGACCGGACAGGTCCTTGCCGCGCACGCGTTCGATCAGCAGCATCGAGCCGGCCGGCGTGCAAGGCACGAAGGCGGTCTCGAGTTCGCCGGTGCCGAGCTTGCCGACATTGATGAAGTGGAAGCCGTCGACATCCTTCTCCGGCGCGATGGTCTGGATGATCTTGCCGGAATCGATATGGCCGGGAAGCGGAAGCTGCACGAGGATGCCGTTGATGGCCGGATCGGCGTTGAGCTGGCCGATGATCTTCAACAGGTCCGGCTCGGAGGTTTCGGCCGGCAGCGTGTGCTGAACCGAATGGAAGCCGCATTCCTTGGCGGTGCGGGATTTGGAGGCGACATAGACCTGGCTCGCCGGATCCTCGCCGACGATGACCACTGCAAGACCGGGGACCACCGCGAGACCGGGCTGCCGTCCGCCCTTTTCCGCCAGTTCGGCGGTCAGGGCCTTGACCCGCCGCACCACGTCTTCGGCGACGCTTTTTCCGTCAATCAACTCAGCCATGAACCACCCTCGACGCCTATCGCGTAAGCCTGCCGCGTTAAAACATCCATGCGGCGCGCTCCAGATATCTTTTATGCAGGCCGTTGCCCAGAACCATGCGCTGTGGGCGGACATGCAGCGCGGCATTTTCACGAAAATCGAGCCGGGCAATCCCGTCAATGCGCCGTCCCATGCCGTTAACTCGAAACCGGCATGTTTTATTCGACGCTCAGAAATAGCGGCGGCGCGCACGGTTTTCGGTGAGCTCGCGAACGACCTCGCGGAATTCGCGCAGGCTGGCGCGGATTTCCTCGATCTGGCTTTGCTGATCGGCGGCTTCCGAGGCCTGATTTGCCTTCCTCGACCAGGCCTGAGTATGGGCCGAATGCGGCGGCGTGGGTTGCTGCGGATAAGGTGCCCGACCGGCATAGAGCGGCTGCGGGTGGAACGCAGCCGGCATCGCTGCGGTGGAATTTGTCGCGGCGGAAGTCTCACCGGGCGCCATCTCCTCCGGCGCTCTGCCAGGCATGAGCCGGCTCAGCGCCGACAACACGGCACCGATCGGACCAGGACGTTTGGTACGCGCGACCTCGACCGGCTGAGCGGGAGGCGGCGCTGCCCGGTATGCTGCGTGATCGGCGGAACCGGCATCGGGGCCACCAAGGGAGCCAGCGGGGTCGAAAAACCCATCGGCAGCTGCAGCCTCTTCCATCAGTATGGTGCCGGCCTTTGGCTCATCAGGATCGGGCTGGCTTATGCCGGCGGCTGCCAACAGGATCGGACTGGCACGCGCTTCGCGGCGCGAGCGGGCAAGACGATGGCGTGTGGCGGCATCCTCGCGCCATGACGGGCCTGCGCGGTCCTCTAGCGAAACCAGCGATGCTTCGTCCTCGCCGCGCACCGCCTCGACGAGCGACAGCAAGGACTGCTCGTTCCTCCAGTGTTCACGATTTTTCCTATAAGCCATGGTTTCTGGAGCCTTCCCCTCGGGCTGGGACGTAGCGACCGACACTGGTTAAGCGATGCTAAACAGGCGTAGGAAATAAAAGGTTAATTTGGTCGCCGCGCGGCTGCGCGACTACATGCGCATCCCAACCGCAAGGTCGGGGTTCCGCCTGATCACGGTCCCAACAGGGCTTCCCCGCCCTGCCGCGAACGTCTATGGGGAAGCCATCTCTATGGGAGGCTTTCGATGACGATCAGGCTTGTTCTCGCCGGTTGCGGCAATATGGGCTACGCCATGCTCTCGGGCTGGCTGAAAGCCGGCAAGCTCGCTCCGGCTGCGGTATTCGTGGTCGAGCCCCATGCCGAGTTGCGCAAGCGTGCCGAAGCACTGGGCTGCTCTGCTGCCGCGGACGCCGGCGCCATCCCGGCGGACGCCGTGCCGGCCCTCGTCGTCATAGCGGTCAAGCCGCAGGTGATCCGCGACGTGACGACCGGCTACATCCGCTTCAACGATGGCCGAACCACTTTTCTCAGCATCGCCGCCGGGACGCCGGTCGCTACGTTCGAAGGCATTCTCGGCGATCGCGCGCCGATCGTGCGCTGCATGCCCAACACGCCGGCGGCGATCGGCAAGGGCATGATGGTGGTGTTTTCCAACAGGCTGGTTTCCGACGACACCAAACGCTTCGTCGCCGACCTGCTTTCGGCAAGCGGGCAAGTGGCCGATATCGACGACGAGGCCCTGATGGATGCGGTGACGGCAGTCTCCGGGTCGGGGCCGGCCTATATCTTCCATTTCATCGAAGCGCTGACCGTGGCCGCCGAGAAAGCCGGCCTGCCGACCGGGACTGCCAAGCTCTTGGCCATGCAGACGGTCTACGGCGCCGCATCGCTGGCCGCCGAAAGCGGCGAGGAGCCGGGCGTGCTCAGGCAGCAGGTGACCAGCCCCAACGGCACCACGGCTGCGGCCCTTGCGGTGCTGATGAGCGAGAACCGGCTGACGCGCCTGCTCACCGAGGCGGTGGAAGCGGCGCGGCTGCGGTCTATCGAGCTGGGGAAGTAGGGCTTCTGGGGGAGCCGGTCGGCGGTGATGGCCGACCGTTCCTTTCGGCAATAGCAACCGGTAGAAAAGCCGTTACGCGGCGTTCCTTCGCGCCCTCCACTGTCCTGCCGACATCAAAATCGCGATAGCCTAGAATGTCGACAGATATCAGCGATGTCCCCACAAGTCGTCGATCTCGTCCTTGTTCACGGGCCGCCCGTCTTTGCCGGCTTTGGCTTTGAGATCATCGGCAATGGCCGCGAGCCGCTCTGCCAGAGAAGGGCGTCCATTTTCCCGCTTCAACTCGGATTCACGGACCTCAGCCATCACCAAGATTCCCATACAGCATCTCGTCCTGCAGCCGGCGCAAGGCGAACAGCCCGGTCGTAGGGTCGGGCGCGGCATTGTCGGCGGTGAGCAATTCGCCTTTCCTCACCGGTTTCAGCACCTTGCCGCCTTCGAGCAGACCGACCGGCACGGCGCGATGGGCGCGGGCCTGTTCGACGGTCATGGTCCAGGAGCGGTAGCAGGTCTCGCCGATCGCATCGAAAACCTCGCCTGCCGCCAGATCGCGCTTGGCCACGGCGCAGACCTCGGCCACCGGCCGCGGCAGCGGCACCATGTCGGGCTTGCCGTAAAGCGCGATGCGAGCGGCCGTCAGCGGCACTTCCAGCGAGGTCAGATGGTAGGGCCTGAAGAAGCTGTAATAGGGACCGTGGCCGATATGCAGATCGTCCATGCGCTCGATGATGCGCGGATGCGTCGCCTCGACGATGACGAAGACACCGGGCGCCACGCCCTTGCCGACGGTGTAGTCGACGACGCCCTTCTTCGACAGAATGCCGCCCTGCTCGCGCGGGATCAGCACCTTGACCAGCTCGTCGCGATCGGCCTTGGGGCCGTGCATGCCGGGAACGTCGGGCACCAGCCCGGTGGCGTTGGCAATGGCGCACATCTCGACCATGGTTTTCGAGCCGTCGACGAACTCGACCAGCATGCGCGGATTCATGTTGCGGCGCAGCGCCTCCTCGCGGTAGTCGTCGGGAACGGCGTCGTGGTTGAGAGGGTTGTTCTTGCCCTTGCCGGCGGAGACGATGGTGTAGCCGAGCGCCGAGGCGAACTCGATCAGCTCCATGCAGCTCGACGGCTCGTCGCCGGCGCCGACCGAATAGACGACGCCGAGCCGGTCGGCCTGCTGCTTTAGATAGCAGCCGATGGTAACGTCGGCCTCGACATTCATCATCACCAGGTGCTTGCCGTGCTGCATCGCCATCAGGTCGAAATCGGCGGCGACCCCGGGCTTGCCGGTGGCATCGATGACGACATCGATAAGCGGATTGGTGACTAGCATTTCGTTCGAGGTGACGGCGATCTTGCCGCTTTCGATCGCCTGGCTGACCTTCGAAGCGCTGTCCGCTTCGGCTGCCATCGCCTGGTCGCCATAAGCAATGCGGATGGCCTCACGCGCCGTATGCGGGCGGCGCGTCGAGATCGCGCAAACCGAAATGCCCGGCATCAGCATGCCTTGCGTCACCAGGTCGGTGCCCATCTCGCCAGAACCAATGACGCCGATGCGCACCGGGCGGCCTTCCGCGGCACGCTTGGCAAGATCGCGGGCAAGCCCGGTCAAGGCGACATTGGTCATACTGGAAACGTCCACTGCTTTAAGTCTTTGTTTTTATGCATGTCGTTGTCCCAAAACCGCGGCACACTTTTGGGCGACATGCATAATGAAGCGGGAATAGCAGGGAACGGCAACCCATTGCCAATCGAAACCGGCCGCGGCGGTCTTTTCTTGCGCATGACCCCGGAAACCAGAATTGTTCCTATGAAGACATGCACCCGGCCGAAGGACTAACGAGGGTCCTGTGGCGCCAAAGGCCCGCGTTGAAGCGGCGGAACGGGCCGTTAAGCCCGGATGGATCGCAGCCAAGAAATGTACGGAAATTCTTAGTCATTCTTTTATGCAATCCTGCTTTAATAGGGAAATGGACTGGCGTGCCCGCATTTTTAGGTGTTTTTTCCGCGCTATGCGACCCATCGGCGAGAGCGGCAACGTTGCTACTATTTTTGCTCTGTCTTTGCCGATTGTCGTCGGCGGTGCGGGCCTCGGTATCGAGACTTCCTATTGGTATTACAGCAGCCTGAAGCTACAAGCGGTGGCGGATGCGGCGGCCTATGCTGGCGCTTTGGAAAAGGTTTCGGGATCCGACACGCCAAAGATTGTCTCCGCAGCGACAGCGTCAGCGACCACGAACGGCTGGGGACCGTCAGCAGGTACAATAGAGGTCTTCTCGCCTCCGTCAGCCGGTCCAAATGTCGGAAAAAAGGCGGTTGAGGTAGTCGTTCATCAGAACCTCGATCGGTTCTTTACGTCGATATTCACGCAAAACGCAGTTGGCGCACAAGCAAGGGCGGTGGCTCTTATTACGGATGCTTCAAAAGCCTGCATTTTGACGGTCGATCCTTCCGCTTCGAAAGCGGCGCTCTTTTCCGGCAGTTCGACCACAAAACTGACAGGCTGCTCCGTCATGTCGAATTCGATAGCTCCGGACGCCATCAAACTTCAGGGATCGGCAAGCCTTGATGTCGATTGCCTGATATCGGCAGGCGGTGTTTCGTTGAGCAACGTCGTGAAGACCGTTTGCGCCAGCCTGATAACTCAGGCGCTGCCCGCTGCTGATCCTTTTGCCGACCTGCCGGTGCCGCCGGCCACGAACCCTTGTCAAAACGGCAATCAGTCAACCTTGCAACCTGGAACATACTGCAAGGGGCTCAGCTTGAGCGGCAATGTAAGCCTCTCGCCCGGGATATACGTCATTGAGGGAGGCGATTTCAAAGCGAGCTCGAATGCAAATATTTCCGGCGAGGGTGTCGTCATTTATCTGGCCGGTACCTCCGGCGTTAGCATGAACGGCACGGCGACCGTCAAGCTCAGCGCACCGACGTCGGGCACCTATTCAGGTGTGCTGTTCTATGGCGACAGAGCCAACCTGGCGGGATCCAACACGTTTAATGGCACGGCGGATTCGCTATTGACCGGCGCTCTGTATTTTCCAACACAGGGCGTCAATTATCTCGGCAATTTCTCGGGCAAAGGTGGTTGCACGCAGGTCGTCGCAAGTACCGTGCAATGGTCCGGCAACGCAAACATCATTCAGGATTGCACGAGCCTTGGAATGCGAGACATTCCGGCCACGCAAACCGTTCAGCTTGTCGAGTAGTTTTCGTGGATCGGCTACAAGTCCGGATGTTCCGGAGTGATTCGGGTGTTGCCGCGGTAGAGTTTGCGCTGGTTCTGCCCGCCCTTTGCCTGGTACTTCTTGGCATCATCGACGGCTGGTCTTTTGTCTCGAGCGCATTGTCGATGCGTGCAGGCGTCAAAACCGCGGCGAACCTCGTGATGCAAGGAGCAGTCGAGGATACGACCATCCAAGCTGTCGCTCTTTCGAGCTGGGAAAACCATCCTGATGGCGCGCAGGTGGCAGTGAGCCGGAAATACATGTGCGGGAACATCGTGGCCGATCCATCGGTCCTGTGCGACGCTTTGAAAGCCCCCTCGGTCTTCCTCGTAATACAGGCGACAGCCACCTGGTCACCGCCCTTCAGTTTTGGCGCGTTTTCCCTCTCGCGCGAACTCAGTCATCAACAGGTGATTCGTGTCCGCTAAGTCGAGAGCTTTCACGGGGGATGCATCAGGCGGAGCTGCATTAGAGTTCGCGTTGATCGCGCCTTTTCTGATAATGCTTTTGATCGGCATCTTTGCATTCGGCTGGGCTCTGAATGCTATGTCGAGTGTTCGGTACACGCTGGAAACGTCGTCACGTGCGCTGCAAATGAAGAACTCGCTGACTCAGGCCCAGATCCAAGCCATTGCCACGGAAAAATTACTGGATTTGGGATTGAAAGACGTCGACGTAACAATAGCAATCGACGTCGCCAGCGGCGGCTTTCGCATGGCACATCTGACCGCCCAATATGCGTTCGTGATCGAGTTCCCGTATTTCAACCGATATCCGATACATTATCAGACAACTGTCACAGTTCCCCTGATTGCATCGTGAGCACGTCCCCGGCCAGTCGAGCGGCACCTTTCGCAGGATGTTCGCTGCACGCCGCCTTTATAGGCGATCGCCTTGTACAGCGTGCCGTTGCCGGCTTTGTTCCGGCCGAGCCCCCACCCCTCGCCCAGCGCCGCGGCGCCGCTACTTGTTTGCTGACAGGCATGCGAGGCGGATATGTGGAATTTGGCAGCAGAGGGCTGGAGGCTCCTCAAGCAGAGCGTCATCGGCTTCATCGACGACAATGCGCTGAGCCATGGGGCGGCGATAGCGTTTTATGCCACGACCTCGCTTGCGCCGATCCTGCTCATCGTCGTCGCTATCGCCGGCATGGCCTTCGGGCACGAGGCGGCGCAACTCGCCCTTTCGGCACAGATTGCTGGCCTGATGGGGCCGCAAAGTGCCGAGCTGCTGCGAGCTACGATCGAAAACGCCTCGCAGAAGGAAGCCGGAACCCTCGCCAGCATTCTGGGGCTGGTCACGCTGTTCGTCGCCGCATCCGGCGTGTTCGGCGAGATGCAGCTGGGGTTGAACGAAATCTGGAAAGTCAAACCGAGCGGGGCAACGATTTCACGAATGGTTCGGGCACGCATTGCAAGCCTGGGCCTGGTCGCCGCGCTCGGCTTTCTGCTCCTGGTGTCGCTGGTCGTAAGCGCTGCAATTTCGGCGCTCGGAGACGTCATCAACGCCTACCTGCCGTTCGGCACCATCATCCTGAGCGCCATCAACGGGATCGTCTCGTTTGCACTGATCACGCTGCTGTTTGCCGCAATCTACAAGGTGCTGCCGGACCGCAGCCTGCAATGGCGCGATGTCGGCATCGGCGCCGTGGTCACCGGCTTTCTGTTCACCATCGGCAAGTCGCTGATTGGCTGGTATATCGGAACCAGCGCCATCTCATCGTCATACGGCGCGGCCGGCGCCCTGCTCGTCGTGCTGTTATGGGTCTATTATTCGGCCGAGATATTTCTGCTGGGCGCCGAATTCACGCGAGCCTTTTCGGTTCGACACGGCAGCCGGTCCGATTTGAAGAACAAGGTGGAATCGCATGACAAATGAGTTCACGCCGAAATTCGACCTCGCCGGCAAGGTGGTGCTGGTCACCGGGGCCTCGCGCGGCATCGGCCGCGCCTGCGCACTCGCCTGCATGTGCTGGCCACATTCCGCTCGGCCGCATCGGCGACCCGATCGACGTCGCGGGCACCGTGGTGTTGGCGGCGTCACTGATCACTGGCGCGAATATATAGGTGGATGGCGGTTGGTCGGTAGCGTGATAGGCTCTTTGGCTGGTAGTGCGATACCGCTTCGCGAGCGCCGTCTCCCACACCAGGAAGAAGCGCGCGGACTTCGCAAGGTTAGTCCAAGAGGTCTTTTATGAGCGAAAAATCTCAATCGAACGGTGAATTCGACGAACCGCGGAATGAGCCACTCTTCACGGCTATCTCGCAGACAGACCCCGCCTTCCTAGCAGCTTACGATCGCGCGCTTGCGAGTGTGCCGACATTTGTCGAACATATCGAGGGAAATGCAAATGCCTTCTGTTCCGCGAAGCTTCGGTTTCGCGATCCCGACGAGTCCGTACGTCTTCGGGAGGACCACTTTGTTTTCCTTTGGCTTGCCGCTGTGCATTATCATGCTGAGGAGCGGCTATTTTCAGGTACGTTTTTCGAGGTGCCACCCGAGCTTCAGAAATGGCATCAAGTCGGACAGTGTGCGGCCGCGGCCATGGCTACCGACGGCAAGGAGCGGCCAGTCGGTGCCGCGATGGTGGCAGGTCGCCAGAAGCCGGGACGAACCGTCGCGCCTGAATTCCAGCTTGTTCATGCCGAGAATCGGCGGCAAAGGCCCCTCCACCCCGGAAAAAATCGGATGTGACGACTGCAGGATGGAGGCCTGCAGGCCTTGCGGCACCTCCATGCCGTCGCAGTAGGGTAGGCAACGGACCGGTAGAACGTCCTCGACCGGGGTGTCGTGGAAACGCGCCGTCCCGAACATGCCCTGAAAGCCCATGTAACCGCCGGCCAGCATCAGCCCGCCGCCACCTTCGACATAGGCCTTGAGCACATCGAGGCGGTTGACGCCGACACGCCCGGCGCGGGCATCCGGCGTCACCAGCAATGTCAGGGCGCCGACGTCGGAGATCACCACCGCCTGATATTGGGCGAGCCCATCGAGGTCATAGGGAAGCTCCGCGCTGCAACGCTCGCCGCCGATCTGCGTGACCGCGATGCCTTCGGTGGCCAGCGCGGCATTGAAGGCCGTCGCACCATTTGTCGAGGCCGCACTTGTAAGCACGTCGCTGCCGATGGCAACCGAGGTCGTCGCTGCAAAGGTTTCGCCTGCAAGCAATATCTTCATTGCCGCCCCGCACTGTTTTCATTCGAGAGGTTTTTAGGAAGGGCGCCGGATGGACCGGCGCCCCCTAGAACTCAAGCTCTGTAGGATCAGAATTTGAACTCGGCCAGATTTTCGGGAGTCACGATCTTGGCCGGACCAAGGATCAGTTCGCCGCCGGCGCCAATCGTGTATTCGCCGAGCCTGCCTGCCGTGAACTTCTCACCCTTCTTGCCGGTGATCTTGCATTGCGCAAACGCCTGGGCCGTCTGATAAGTAAGATAGCCAAGATCGGTGACGTTCCACCAGATATCCTGAGCCGCTTCGTCCTTGATGTATTTCGAGATCAGAGTGGCCGGCGCGAGGCCGGTCAGCTTGACCTTGCCGATCATGCCCGCTTCCTCGAGTGCACGCGCGGCCGCCGGAAGGCCGATGCCTGCCGGGACGATGATCACCTTGAGATGGGGAAACGCCTGGACCAGCGCCAATGCCTGCTGCTGGTTGATCTGTTCGCTTTCTTCGCCATAGGCCACCTGCACCAGCTTCATTTTGGAGAACTTCGGCTCGGCCGCCATCTTCGCCTTCATGAAGTCGATCCAGGCATTCTGGTTGGTCGCCGTCGGCGTCGACGACAGGATCGCGAATTCGCCTTCACCGCCGCTGAGGGCGAATGCACTTTCGAGCATCATCTCGGCGAGGCTGTCGCCCTTCACCTGATTGACGAACACCGCACGCGCATCGGCGGCCACATCGGAGTCATACGAAATCACCCTGACGCCCTGCTGAACGGCGCGCTTCAGCGCAGGCGCGACGGCATTGGCGTCGTTGCCGGCAATTGCGATGACTCCGACCTTCTGCGACACGAGGCTGTTAATGAATTCGATCTGCGCCTCGGCGGTCGCCTGTGATGGGGCGACCTGGGTAGCGGTGCCGCCAATTTCCTTGGCTGCCTCTTGTGCGCCTCCAAAGGCCACTTTGAAGTAGGGATCCGTGTCGAGCTTGGGCAGGAAACCGACCGTTACGGGTTCCTTGGCGCACTCCTGGCTGAAGGCCAGCGAGCTTGGCGCAAGCAGAACCGCGGATGCGAGCAGGGCTAATCTAAACGCTTTCATTGTGACTCCTCCGTCAAAATTCGGGCTTGAAGGAAGGGGCCCGAGATCACCCCTTTTTCTCGCGCATTGCGCGGGATCTGCTGAGCATCTCCTGTGTGGAGCGCCAGTAATTGCCGACCAGCAGCGAGCCGATCAGAAGCAGGCCGATGATCATGCCCTGCGCGTCGCCACCGATCTGGTTCAGCGCCAGCACGTTGCGGATGATGGCGATCAGGACCAGTGCCAGCATGACGCCGGTCAGGCGGCCCTTGCCTCCAAAGACGCTGACGCCGCCGAGCAGCACGATGGTGATGACGTCGAGCTCCATGCCGAGCGCATTGTTGGCGCGGGCGTTGGAAAGGCGCGCGGTATAGACGATGCCGGCTATCGCCGCGACGACGCCCGAGACGACGAACAGGTTCAGCACCATCCGGCGCGTGTTTATGCCGGAATAGCGCGCCACTTCGGGGCTGCCGCCGAGCGCGTAGATGCGCTTGCCGGTCGGCGTCTTCTGCAGCACGACCGCAAACACCGGCGCCAGCAACAGGAAGGGCACGATGGTCCACGGTATCTCGGTGCCAGGCAGGTTGTTGATGCCGAAATCGACGACCGCGGGCGGCAGGATGTTGACCGAGCCGGTGCCGAGCAGGATGTAGCCAATGCCTCGATAGAGCGCCATGGTGCCGAGCGTCACAACCAACGACTGCAGTCCAAGGCCCGAGACCAGATAGCCGTTGAAGGCGCCGAGCAGGCCGCCGATGACGAGCGTCAGCGGGATTGCGGCAAGTGTCGGCACACCGGCCTGGACCAGCAAGCCAAAGACGACGGACGTCAGCGCCAGCACCGAGGCGATCGACAGGTCGATCTCGCGGGTGATGATGAGCAGCGTCATCGGCAGGATCAGCAATGCCTTTTCCGAGGCGCTGGCGGCAAGTTGCGAGAGATTGAAGCCGGAAACGAAATTCGGCACGAAGATCGCGGCATAGAGGAAGATGGCCACGCAAGAGGTCGCCAGCAGCAGATCCCAGAAGTCGATCGAACGGAGGAACTCTTTCACCGCGCCCTCGCCTGTCTTGCCTGCTCGGCCCGCCGCACGATGAAGGTGTCGATGCCGATGGCGACCAGGATCACGAGGCCGTAGACACCCTGCAGCCACAGCGGGTCGACGCGCACCAGCGTCAGCCCGTTCTTGATGACGAGCAGCGTGAGCGCGCCGAGGATGATACCGAGCAGCGTGCCGGAACCACCGCGGATGGCGACGCCGCCGACCACCGCCGACGCGATCACGGTGAGTTCGAAGCCGAGCGCGACGCGGGCATCGATGGTCGCATAGCGGGATGCCCACAGCGCACCGCACAGGCCGCCGAGCAGACCGGCCATGCCAAAGGCCAGCAGGATGCGCCGGTCGACGGGGATGCCGATCAGACGCGCGCCGTCGGGATTGGAGCCGGCGGCGAACAGTTCGCGCCCGATGGCCGTGCGATAGAGCAGCACATAACCCAGGCACAGGATGACGATCGCGATGACGACGATCAGCGGCACGCCGGCGATCTTCAGGCCGGTCATGTCGAGCCAGGCTTGCGTGACTTCGTCGGCGCTGATCTGGTCACCGGCTGCCCAGATCGAGTTGAAGCCGCGGAAGATCGACATCGAGGCCAGCGTGACGACGATCGCCGGGATCTTTCCCCTGGTGACGACGAGGCCGTTGATCAGGCCGGCGACGCCACCGACGGCGCATGCGGTTATCAGGCCAATGCCGATGTCGAGCCCTGGATAGGCCTGGACCATGCTGGCCGCCATGTAAGCCGACAGGCCGATCACCGCAGCGATCGAAAGGTCGATGTTGCGGGTGATCAGCACCAGCATCTGCGCGAGTGCTGCAACAACGAGCAGGGCGGCATCCATCGACACGGCGGTCAGGTTTGCAGCGCTCACCATGCGCGGGTTGATGATGGTGACCGGGATGGCGACCGCCAGCATCGCGGCGAGCAGACCGAACTCCCGCCGCTTCAGTATGTCGAGCGGTCCTTTTCTCTTCTCCTCGCCGGCGGCCTGTGCCGCCGCATCGGCGCTTTCGCCGGCCTTGGTCGCTGCTTCCAGCACCTTTTCCTGAGTGGCTTCGCCCCTGGCAAATTCGGCCGTCTGATGGCCTTCGCGCAGGACGATGATGTGGTCGCACATGCCGATGAGCTCGGGCATTTCGGAGGAAATCAGGATGATTGCCATGCCCTGGGCGGCAAGGTCGGCGATCATCGCATGCACTTCCGCCTTGGTGCCGACGTCGATGCCTTGCGTCGGCTCGTCGAGGATGAGGACGCGCGGTTCGGTGCGCAGCCATTTGGCCAACACCACCTTCTGCTGGTTGCCGCCGGACAGTTCCTTTACCGGCTGCGCGTAGCCGGAAAAGCGAAGCTTCATGCGCTTCAGCCAGTCCGAAACCAGATTGATCGCGCGGTTCGTGCGGTAGAAGCCGGAGCGGGCTGCCTTGTCGAGGACTGGCAGCACCGCGTTGTCGAGGATGGAAAAATCCATCACCAGGCTCTGGCCCATGCGGTCTTCAGAGACATAGGCGATACGCGCATCCATGGCGTCGCGTGCCGACGCGAAGCGCACTGCTTCGCCGTCGATCAGGATTTCGCCGGCATCGGGCTGGTCGATTCCGAACAGCACGCGCGCGATCTCGGTCCGCCCGCTGCCGACCAGGCCGCCGAGCCCGAGCACCTCGCCGGCATGGAGCTTGAGGTCGATATTGGAAAAGCCGCCGGCGTGCGAAAGCCCCCTCGCCTCCAGCACCAGTGCGCCGGTGGCGTGGCTTCGTTGCGGATAGAGGTCGGTGACCTCACGGCCGACCATCATGCCGATGGCAGCGGCGCGGCCAAGCTCGGCCTTCGGCTTGACGCCAATGAGGCGCCCGTCGCGCAGCACCGCGATGCGGTCGGCGATGCGGAAGATCTCGTCCATGCGGTGGCCGACGAACATCATCGCCACGCCGTGCAGCCGCAGGTCGGCGACGACAGTGAACAGGCGCTCGACCTCGCGCTGTGACAGGGCGGCCGTCGGCTCGTCCATGATCAGCACCCGCGCGTCGAGCGACAGGGCGCGGGCGATCTCGACCAGTTGCTGTTCGGAGGTGCGCAACGTTCCGAGCCGGGTTTCGGCCGGCACGTCGAGGCCGACTGTCGCCAGCACCCTGCTCGCGCCGGCAAGCATGGCGGCGTTGTCGATGCCGCCGAAGCGGTCGCGCGGCATATGGCCGAGATAGATGTTTTCCGCCACCGAAAGATCCGGGAAAAGACCGGGGTGCTGGTGCATGACCGAGATGCCGGCAGCCTGGGCGTCGTGCGGCGAATGGAAGACCACAGGCTTGCCATCGATTTCGACGTGGCCGCCGGTCGGAAGATACACGCCGGCCAGCAGCTTCACGCAGGTGCTCTTGCCGGCGCCGTTTTCGCCAAGCAGAGCCAGCACCTCGCCTGAGCGCAATTCGAAGGACGCGTCCTTGAGGGCAATCGTGCCGCCGAAGGCTTTTGTCGCCTGAACCAAGGCAACGGGGACAGCCGCGTCGCTCTTCACCATGGCGTCGGCTTCGCCTAATGCGCCCAAGTGCAGCACCTTTCCTCCCTGGTCCTTTTTTTTCAATTTGCTATATTAAATGGCCGAATGCCGCAACTGGAAAATTGACTTCCATGGCCGCGAAGGGCACTGTCGCGTCGCGCACGGGTGCGATTGGAGTGCTCGACCCCGCGGCAGCCGCAAAGCTGCAAGCGGCTGGAGTGGCTCTGCGGGAATGAATGGGGAGGCGCCGGTTTTGTCCGGAAAAGGCAGCAATTCGGTCAAGGTTCGGCATTATAACGAGCGCTTCGTGCTTGATGCCATTCGCCGCCTGAAGGAGGCATCCAAGTCCGATCTGGCGCGCGCCGCAAATCTGACGCCAGCCGCGGTCGCCACCATTGTCGACGGGCTGGAATCGTCCGGATTCGTAAAGCAAGTGGGGAAAAGGTTCGGGCAACGCGGATCGCCATCCACTCTCTACCGACTTGCACCTGAGCGTATCTACAGCGTCGGCATCAAGATCGGCCGGCGCGCGCTGGAAGCCGTGCTCGTCGACTTTGCCGGCGAGGTCCGCTCGCGCGAGTCGCACGAATATCGCTTTCCGGATCCCGACATGGTGCTCAAGGCCGGCAACATGTCGCTGGCCAATTTCGACAAGCTGGTCGAGGGGCTTGGCGATGCCAGCATCGTCGGCGTCGGCATCGCCTCGCCATATTTCCTCGGCGGCTGGAGCGAAGAGCTCGGCTTTCCCGACGATCTCGGCAGCCGCTGGGAAGCAATCGATCTGACGACGTTCTTCGCCACAAAGCCGAAGACCCCGGTCTTCGTGGAAAACGACGCATCATCGGCCGCACTCGCCGAACTCATCCAGGGGACCGGCGCGCGGTTCCGCGACTTCATGCATATCTCGATCGACACCTTTGTCGGCGGTGGACTGGTGCAAAGCGGCAAGGTCCATACCGGGCCGCACGGCAACAGCGCCGCGCTCGGTCCTTTGCCGGTCTCGCCTTCAAGCCTCGATTCGGTGGCGGCCAAGCCGGCGCGCTACCAGAGCCTGCTGCATCGCGCTTCGATCTATGTGCTGGTCAATCATCTCAAATCGCGCGGCATCGAGATCAACCGCGTGCGCGAACTCGACCCCTTGCCGCCAGGGGCGCGCGAACCGCTGTCCGAATGGATCGACGATTGCGCCAATGCGCTGGTCGAGGCGATCATCGCCATCACCTCCGTCATCGACATCGAGGCGATCGTTCTCGACAGCATCCTGCCGCGGCCGATCCATCTCGAGCTGCTGGCAAAGGTGCAGACCCAGTTCAACAGGATCAGCGCCATCGGCATCGTGGCGCCGGAAATCGTCTCGGGACAATTCGGCCCCGAGGCCTCGCCGATCGGCGCGGCGATGCTGCCGTTCTCGGCACTGTTGGCGCCCGACAGCGGCGTGCTCATGATCGGCAAGGACAGAACAATGCTGCCGGGTAGCCTTTCGAGGCTTGCCAGCCAAAGCCAACCAGCGAGAAGCTCGGCGACTTCAACGGGATAGGATGGCGCTGCGAGGGAGGATTGGGCGGCTTTCGATTCCGGGCTTACTCCGTCGCGCTTTTTTGCACCAGCAACGGAACCTTTAGCGCGCGCTAATCTTTATTCCCGAGCAACAAACATCGCCCCTCGGTGCCTGTTGAAGATCGGATGGATGCGCCCGATCGGCGCGCCGCCTTGCCGTTTGTGGCGCGGACCGCGTTCATTTGCTGTCGCACATTCGGAGATCGAGCCATGAACAGGCGACTAATGCTCTTTTCAGCACTCACCACCGCGTCCCTTGCGGCCGCTGGACTATCGCCCTTCACATCTGCCCGCGCTGCCGAGGCGCCTTCCGCGGCAGACGTTCGAGCGGCAATGCGGAAGCTTTGGGAAGACCATATCACTTACACGCGGAATTACATCATCAGTGCGCTTGCTGAACTTCCAGATGCCGACGACGTTGCCAAGAGACTTCTCAAGAACCAGGATGACATCGGGGATGCGGTAAAACCATATTATGGCGATGCAGCCGGTCAAAAACTCTCGTCGCTCCTGAAAGATCACATCAAGATTGCGACGGAAGTGGTCAAAGCGGCCAAATCTGGCAACAAAGCCAAGCTTGCGGCCGCCCAGAAGAAATGGACTGGCAACGCTGACGATATTGCCATGTTTCTTAGTAAGGCCAACCCGAACTGGTCCGAAAAAGACCTGGAAGAAATGCTTCACAAGCATCTGGAGCTGACAACCGGCGAAGTGGTTGGCCGGCTGAAAAAGAATTGGTCAGAGGATATCAAGTCCTATGACGAAGGGCACGTTCACATGCTGAAATTCGCTGACATGCTGACGGAAGGCATCGCCAAACAGTTTCCGAACAAGTTCCAAGGCTAGGTGCGAGGGACCTTTAGAGTCCCGACAACGTTTATTTTGTTGTTGCATGCTCGGCAAAGCGCGCGGAGGGCAAAGGAGGAACACATGAACTGGGATCAAATCAAGGGAAAATGGACGCAGTTCAAAGGCAAGGCGAAGGAGCAGTGGGGTGACCTCACCGACGACGATCTTGATCGTATCGAGGGCAATAGGGACCAGCTCTTGGGACGCATCCAGGAGCGATATGGCATCGCCAAGGAAGAGGCGGAGCGCCAGGTAGATGACTGGTCCAGAAGCATCAGCTGAGCCTTTGGATGCAATGCCGTTTGCTGCCCACCACCGGGGTGAAACTCTGCGTCGCCCGCCGTGCCGACTGGTGCGGTGGGCTCTTTCGACAGCGAGGCCCGCGAGGAACCTTTAGCCATATCTGATGTTCTACTTGCGTGGCGGGCTTCGCCTCGGCGTGCCCAGCCCGTAGGCGAAGGAGCGTAATCATGAACAATATTATCTGGCTGGTCGGCGCCATCGTGATCGTAATCGCCATTTTGAGCTTTTTGGGTCTGCGATAGCGCCTTAGCCCTCTCCTCGACCTCTTCCATTCGGCAACGGCTCCCTCTCGGCGTGGCTCACTGCCCGTTGCACTCAAGCAGGTCAGACTTAGGTCCCAAGCAAAATACTCCAGGATTGGACCGAAGCCCCGGCTGAGGAACGTAGCCGGCTGGCTCACGTTGTGGTGAGCTTTGGCGCGACGAAGATGCGTCCGGGCGGAAGAGTTCAAGCCAGGGAGGAGAGGCCCCGACGCTCCGAACGGGCGGCGGGCCTGGGCGTAAATGCAAACGATCAGCAGGCTGTTCAATTCCCATGCCCAGGCAGCACGTGCCGTTGCCAGGCTTCAGGCTGCCGGGATTCGCCGCCGCCAGATCAGCGTCGTCGGATCTTACAATGACAATGATGAACCGATCAGCGTTGCTGGATATTACGAAGATGAGATGAGCGCTCTCTGGCGAGGTGCCGTCGCTGGTGCCGCACTTGGCGCGACGGCTGGTCTGTTGGCCGGCTTCAGCGCTTTTGGAGCTCAAGACGTTGATCCTGCGGGGATGACCGGCATGGCCCTGGTCGGTGCGGCTTGGGGCGGCTTTGCCGGCGTGCTTCTCGGAACTTTTGCCAATTTTGCCCAGAAGCCGCGCAAGCCGAAGATCGCTGAGGGTGTCGTATTGGTGATTGCTCGCGTCGATGAAAGGCAGGCCGGCGCCGCGCATACGGTGCTCCGGAGTTTCGCGGAGATGCCTTCCGGGCCGATGAAGAGGAGCGCTTTGCCAAATTCAAGCCGGCTCCGCGTCCGATCTGGTGCCCGATGAAGTTTGTTTCGCGAAACGGGAATTCAAACCGGAGGCGCCCGACGAAAGCTTGGCAAACCAACACTTTGGAAGCATGCGGGCTACTTGCCGTCGTGTTGTCCTTTATTCTTACCGTTCTGTTGGTTGGTCTCATCCTTGGCTGAACCCATGCCCTTGCCACCGGCGACACTATGCCCGGCAATTGGCGAAGGTTGTGGCCAGTTCGAAGGATTAAACCATTCGTGCTAAGCGTTAATAGGTTATCGGCAAAAGTAGAGGGCGATCACGTGGACAAACGGGCTGAAGGAAACGCGGAGAGATTGGCTCGAGGCGAGTTCGAGCTCAAAGCCGAACGATATGGCGTGAACGCCTTTCTTCTCGTTGTCGAACTCGTAAATCTGCTGGAAAAGCGTGGAACGATCAGCAGCGACGACGTCGCAAAAATAGCCGAAGCCGCCGCACTTGCCGTTGCCGCATCCAGCGAACCCGACGTGAACAGCATCAATCTGTTGCAGGCCATCGCTGCCGCACGCCGGCCCAAATAGGCTTATATCAAATCCGCCAGCAATCGGCGCCAACCGATAAACGCTATGTTGAACTGATCTCGGTCGAGCGTACGGAGCCTTTCCATGTGCAATGACTACGAGCAGCACATCGCCTGGGCCGAATACTGCCGGATGATGGAATCGCTGGCGCTCAAAATCCCCAGCCATCAAACCGAACTGGATCTGCCGCAGGCGGATGACATCCACATCAACGACCCCGCACCTGTAATGCGCGCCGCCGGCGACGCAATCGAACTGGCGTCGATGACATTCGGCTTTCCCCCGGCCGGGCCAAAAGGCGGACCTGTATTCAACTTTCGCTCGGAGGGCCGGCAGTTCAGCAATAGCAAGCGCTGTCTCGTTCCGGCGTCGGCATTCTTCGAATTCACGGGAACGAAATATCCAAAAACCAAGCACAGGTTCACACTGAATGGCCATTCGTTCATGGCGATTGCCGGGCTGTGGCGCGAGGGTGTCGGCAACAAGCCGCCGACGTTCACGATGCTGACGACCGATCCGGGGCCGGATGTCGCGCCATATCACAATCGGCAAGTGGTTGTGCTGCGGCCATCGGACTGGGCGGCATGGATCCATCTGACGAAGTCCGAGGCTGAACTCATGCTGCCACTGCCGGAAGGGTCGCTCAGCGCGGAAACAGTTCGCGCAGGTTCCGAGTAGTATCCATCGGAAGACTGCGCGCGCTGAGCTACGGCCGCGCCGCATAGTCACGGCGATGCGCGCCATGCTCAGAACGAATGCCCGCGCGATATAGGCGCTTCAGCCCCGCTTGACGTAGCCGGCGGTGACCTCGTCTTTGTGGGCGGCGAAAGCTTCCAGGACTTCGGTTTTCTCAGGCTTCGGAATTTTGAAATGATCCAAGGTCCGCCCGAGTTCGGCTGCGACCTCATCGAATTCCGCGGGGGAAATCCGCAGGTCGCGATGCGCCTCCTCGAGGCCGAGCGGCGTCGTGCCGGGCTTGGTGGCGACGAACTTGAAGGGACCGCCAGAAACGTCGCAGACCCACAGCGTGCGCATGAACTTGAGGCCGGGCAACCTTTCCAGGTTCTTGGTGTGCCATTTGCGCAGCTGCGGATTCTTAGATTTCTTGCCGACGATCGGGTTCTTCACGACGGCGACGCTGAAGTGACCGATCACCGCTGCGATGGCAAACACGCCGCCCAGCCGCTCATACAGACTTTTCTCAGCTGTGGTTTTCTTGGCCTGGGCGAGCGCGTTGTCGGCAGGCAATACCGCCGTCGATGCCGCGGTCAGCGCCAGCGCGGCGACAACACTTCGTCTTGTCAAAGAGGTCGAAACAGCCGTTTTCATTCCTGGTTCCCTTCGCGGTTAGGCCAGAGCGAGCCGCAGCCTGTCTGGCGGGCTTCATGAAATGACATTCGGACACTTTGCCGTATTTTAGCACCGTCTAACGAACTAGCGAGCCGTTCGCCCGAATTATTCCGATTGGGCGCATTGTCATGGTCAACATGCATGAAAAGGGGCGAAGGCCGCGCGGATGAGGAAGGCTTAGCAGGCGTCGCTGCACGCGGCAGGGGTCGCGAAGCCACTTCGGCCGCATCTGTGCCCCTGACCTTGGGCATTTTCCTTCTGTGTCGTGTTGTCGGCGGCAATCAGCCCCGGTAGGGGGCGTACAATCGCTTCCCGCGGCTTTGCCGGCTGCTTGCGGCCAATAGCTTGTGCTTTTCGAAGATCGCGAGCTTCTGCGGATAGGTCATCCGCACCTTGGCGTTGCACCCGTCGCATCTGAAGTGCGCGATTGTTCTTAGTGCGGAGCCCTTTCTTACCGCCGGGTGTGAGCAATCCGGACATTCGAATGTGAGCGCGACATCAGATAAGTCTTCGGCCAAACCCATTTCCATCCCCTTCGCAAGCTCGGTGGCTACACTCTGGCGATCATCAATGGGCAATTCAGATGCCAATCCGATTGTGCCAATGCGGGACTAGAACAATTCGCCTCGGAACGCCGCCTAGCTAGTGCGCCTTCTCTGCGCCTTTTGAGCGACGAAGAGACCTAACTTCCTCCAGCAGTTCGCGCTCATTGGTAGTCACGTTTCGGAAGATTGCGACAATCATCACCGCCAAGGCTTCGGCAGCCAGGCTTAGAGGGTCAATGTGCTCATCTGCGCAAACCTGATCAAACACGCGTTCACAAATAGCCAAATCGTGAGGGCTGAGGCGAGTGCGATTGAAACGCCGGCGCGACATTTGCGAGCCTTCGACGCCCGCCGCCCGTGCAAAAGAAGCGGGCCTTGGCAAGAAACGCGAGTCGTTGAGTGATTGTTCCCGGCTGCAAGCTTTGTTAAGCCGCCTGCAGCGGGGCAGACTGGAACGCCTTCCCCGCGCGCATCATGGCGCATGCGACCGGAGCTGTGCCTCGACTTTGGCATTTTCCTAGCATCGCGAGATGCTTGGCACCTCAGGCATTTTCGGGCGCCCGCCCGAACGGGGCTGGCCGCCATGCGCGGGCCGATTTTGGACGGCTGGACCGTTGGACTCACGTCAGACACAGTAGCCTGGGGGCAAGACTGCTTCGAACTCTAAACGGGGGCCGTCGGCTACCCATTTGACGACGCGGAGGAGCGACGCCTTGCGCTGCTGGCACTCGTCATCGCAGCCAATGCCACCGCGACACCTAGTTCCAACGCTTGAAAACTCTCCCTAGAGGGTTTGGCATCATGAACAGTCTTCTTTGGCGGCAGGCGCTTTAGCTCGCCCGAAACTTGGTCCGTGCCGTAAGGCGGTACATATGCTATAGCTAATATTGGGTCGAGGGGACGACCATGAAAGGGAGGACCAACCATGAAGCCGCATTCCCTCCGCGCCCGTATTGGCCTGCTTATATTCTCGGTGTGTGCCTTCGGGCTGATGACGTCAGCCTCAATGCCCGCAGACAGCAAATTCGCCGTCGAGCCGGTGGTTGAGAGAAAGGTGAAGGAACTGCCCTCCGGACCGTTGTACTGGCGGCTGGATAATCTGCCAACGCTGGCGCAAGCCCAAAGCGTTGCGGGCCCGACCTCCCTTTCGGCCGAGGTCGCAGGCAAGGTCTGGCTGTTCACGCTTGGACCGAAGGATGGCTCTACGACCGGCGGAACCAAGGTCGTCGAGATCGGACCGATCCCTCCGATCAGCGCAAGCGAGTATTTGCTGCGTGTCAACCGCGCCGGTGGAGCGCCCGGCGTCAAGACGAAGATCCATACGCATCCGGGACCGGAGGCCTTCTATGTGCTGGCCGGCAAGCTCGGCCAGAGAACGCCCCACGGAGTGACCTATGCTGAAGCTGGCACGGCAATGATCGGACACGGGGCCAACACGCCGATGGAGGTGTTCAGCGCCGGCACAACCGATCTCGATGAGCTGGCCATCTTCGTGGTCGACGCCAATCAGCCGTTCTCGTCGCCGGCCAGCCTCGATTGAGGCGACATTTCCCGGGATGGTACTTCCGCTCTCCACCTGTTGCAGACAGTCGGCGACCAGTTGACGCTAACAGGTGCATGCTGAATTCGATGGTGCTGCGAGAGAGGATTGAACTCTCGACCTCTCCCTTACCAAGGGAGTGCTCTACCACTGAGCTACCGCAGCCGCCGATGGCGGGGCTTCTGCCATATCGAACCGGCAAGCGCAAGGCCAAGACAAAGACGGGTTGAAAGGCCGCACCGGGCGATCGTTGCGGACATGGCCGTGCCACAATGTTGGCTATCCCTTGATACGCACCGGCGGGTCGCCGGCCGGGGACAGAACGATGAACGGCAAGACAGTTTCTCCGAACAAGGATGGATCACCGAAGAAGGATGGTTCAGCGAAAAAGGCCGGAACGGGCCGCCAGGACCGGCTGGCCGAGCAGTTGCGCGCCAACCTGCAGAAGCGCAAGGCGCAATCGCGCTCACGAAGGACCGGCGACGCCGACAAGCGGCGCGCCGGCGACGCCGACGAGCGGCCGGAGGGGCTGCAGGCGGCGATGAAAAAAGATTAACGCGAATCGGCTATGTTGGGCGCCGGTACTTTGGCCAAGTCGGCGTGGGCCAAAGTGGGGAGTAGCCTGTTTCTTGAACCAAGCCGGCCAATGGTCTAGATGGCCGCAACAGACTCAACCGATTTAAACCGGCCGTGGCGCCGAGGGGACGCTCTTCATGGATCGCATCAGAATTGTCGGCGGCAACAAGCTTGCCGGAAGCATTCCGATCTCGGGCGCGAAAAACGCTGCGCTGCCGCTGATGATCGCCGCACTTTTGACCGATGACACGCTGACGCTGGAAAACGTGCCGCATCTGGCCGATGTCGAGCAGCTGATCCGCATCCTCGGCAATCACGGCGTCGACTATTCGGTCAATGGCCGCCGCGAAAAGCAGCAGGAAGGCTATTCGCGCACCATCACTTTCTCCGCCCGCAACATCGTCGACACGACGGCGCCTTACGAGCTGGTGTCGAAGATGCGGGCCTCGTTCTGGGTGATCGGCCCGCTGCTGGCCCGCATGGGCGAGGCCAAGGTGTCGCTGCCCGGCGGCTGCGCCATCGGCACACGGCCGGTTGACCTCTTCCTCGAAGGCCTGCAGGCGCTGGGCGCCGATATCGACGTCGACACCGGCTACGTCATCGCCAAGACCAGGAACGGCCGGCTTGTCGGCAACCGTTATGTGTTCCCGAAAGTCTCGGTCGGCGCCACCCATGTGCTGATGATGGCGGCCTCGCTGGCCAAGGGCGAGACGGTGCTCGAAAACGCCGCGCGCGAGCCGGAGATCGTCAACCTCGCCGAATGCCTCAACGCCATGGGCGCGAAGATCTCGGGCGCCGGCACGGCGACCATCACCATCGACGGCGTCGAGGCGCTGTCGGGCGCCCGCGTCAGGGTGATCCCCGACCGCATCGAGACCGGCACCTATGCGATGGCGGTGGCGATGACCGGCGGCGACGTCGTGCTGGAAGGCGCCCGGCCCGACCTGTTGCAGACGGCGCTCGACATCATTTCGCAGACCGGCGCCGAGATCACGCAGACTAATTCCGGCATCCGCGTCAGGCGCAACGGCGCCGGCATTTCGCCGGTCGACGTGACGACGGCGCCCTTCCCGGCTTTCCCGACCGATCTGCAGGCGCAGTTCATGGGCCTGATGACGATGGCCAAGGGCAAGTCGCGCATCACCGAGACGATCTTCGAAAACCGCTTCATGCACGTCCAGGAACTCGCCCGGCTAGGCGCCCACATCACGCTGTCCGGCCAGACGGCGATCGTCGACGGCGTAGCGAAGCTGAAGGGCGCGCCGGTCATGGCGACCGATCTTCGGGCCTCGGTGTCGCTGGTTATTGCCGGCCTTGCTGCCGAAGGCGAAACCACGGTCAACCGCGTCTACCATCTCGACCGCGGCTTCGAGCGGCTGGAGGAAAAGCTGTCTGGCTGCGGCGCGGAAATCGAGCGCATTTCGGGGTAACGATAGCAGGCTCAGGTCGGCGCTGCCCCTCACCTGCCTGCCGGCATCTTCTCGCCGTATAGGGTCGGGGAGTAGGACCGCCTCGCGAAGGATTTCGCCAATCTCCGGCGTTGCGGAGAGGGTGCCGAGGTTGCGGCCAGCCCCTACACCCGTCCCTATACGGGAGAAGGTCCCGGCAGGAGGATGAAGGGCGGCGCCGACCGGAGCGATTGCCTGGCCAAGACCTCCGGCGCGGTTGCACGAGCCGGAAAGACCGCCTAACAGAAGGTCGAATAATCAACTCGCAGGTGCGAATTCCGCATGAATGGCCTCAAGCTTGTCGCGCTCGACGATCAGGATCTGAGCATCATCTCGGCGCATGTCCAGGATGCCGTCATGAAGGTCAGCGATCTCGAATACCTGCCTTCTGTAAAGCGCTTCGTGCTGACTATGAACCGCTTCGTCTGGGAGGCGAAATCCGGCTTCTTGCGCCAGCACAATGAGCGGCGACAGGCCGTGCTGCATTTCGACCGGGTGCTCGGCGCCAAGACCAGCGGCATTGCCCGCGACAAGCCGGACGAGGTGCTGTCGCTGCTGGCGATCAGCTTTCTCGCGCTCGACAAGCCGGCCGGCATCGTCGAGCTGATCTTTTCGGGCGGCGGCGCGATCATGCTCGATGTCGAATGCATCGAGGCACGGCTTGCCGATGTCGGCGGCGCCTGGGAAGCGACGTCGCGCCCGGTCCACAGGGTTTGAGCCGATGGCCATCACGCTTCGCCAGTCCGACGCCGATTTCGAGCAGCGCTTTGCCGCGTTCCTGCTGACCAAGCGGGAAGTCTCGGCCGATGTCGACACCGTGGTGCGCGAGATCATCGCCAAGGTGCGTGCCGAGGGCGACGCGGCGCTGGTCGGGTACACGCAGAAATTCGGCGGCGGTGACCTGGCCAGGCTCGGCATCGCCGTCTCCAGGGACGACATTGCCAAGGCTTACGAGGCCGCCGATCCGCAGACGGTCGAGGCGCTGAAATTCGCGCGCGAGCGCATCCGCGCCCATCACCAGCGGCAGCTGCCGCAGGACGACCGCTACACCGATGCCGCCGGCGTCGAGCTCGGCTCGCGCTGGACGGCAATCGAGGCCGTCGGGCTCTACGTGCCGGGCGGCACGGCGAGCTATCCGAGCTCGGTGCTGATGAACGCGGTACCGGCCAAGGTCGCCGGCGTCGAGCGCATCGCCATGGTGGTGCCGGCCTCCGGCGGCGAGGTGCCGCCGCTGGTGCTGGTGGCAGCCGACCTAGCCGGTGTCTCCGAAATCTACCGCGTTGGTGGCGCCCAGGCGATCGCGGCCCTTGCTTATGGTACCGAAACGATAAAGCCCGTCGCCAAGATCGTCGGCCCCGGCAATGCCTATGTCGCGGCGGCCAAGCGCCAGGTGTTCGGCACGGTGGGCATCGACATGATCGCCGGGCCGTCGGAAGTGCTGATTGTCGCCGACGGCAGCAACGATCCGGACTGGATCGCCGCCGACCTGCTCGCCCAGGCCGAACACGACGTGTCGGCGCAGTCGATCCTGATCACCGACGACCGTGCCTTTGGCGCAGCAGTCGAACAGGCGGTCGAACGCCAGTTGCAGAACCTGCCGCGCGGAGAAACGGCGGCGGCGAGCTGGCGCGATTTCGGCGCCATAGTCCTGGTGCCGACGATCGAGGCAGCACTGCCGCTGGTCGACCGCATCGCGGCCGAACATGTCGAGCTTGCCATCGACGACCCAGAGGCCTTCCTGGCGCGGATGCGCAATGCCGGTGCGGTGTTTCTCGGCCGTCATACGCCGGAAGCCATCGGCGACTATGTCGCCGGCTCCAACCACGTGCTGCCGACGGCGCGCTCGGCGCGCTTTTCGTCCGGGCTTTCGGTGCTCGATTTCGTCAAGCGCACCTCGGTCCTGAAGCTCGGGCCGGAGCAATTACGGGCGCTGGCGCCGGCGGCGATCACGCTCGCCAAGGCGGAAGGCCTCGATGCGCATGGGCGCTCCGTCGCCATCCGGCTGAACATGTAGAAATGTCCGACTACGACCAAACCCGCGCCAGGCTGATCGATGTCGAGCTCGACGAGACGATCGGCCGCTCGACGCCCGATGTCGAGCATGAGCGGGCGGTGGCGATCTTCGACCTGATAGAGGAGAACCGCTTCCAGCCGGTCAATGACGACGGCGCCGGCCCGTACCGGCTGAAACTGTCGCTGGCCGAATCTCGGCTGGTGTTTGCGGTGGCGCGCGAGGACGGCGCAGCCGTGGTCACCCACATCCTGTCGCTGACGCCGCTTCGGCGCATCGTCAAGGATTACTACATGATCTGCGAAAGCTATTACGATGCCATCCGCACCGCGACACCCAGCCACATCGAGGCGATCGACATGGGCCGGCGCGGCCTGCACAATGAAGGCTCGCAGACGCTGATGGACCGGCTTGCCGGCAAGATCGAGATTGACTTCG
The DNA here is from genome assembly GCF_040320865.1 of Mesorhizobium sp. M0598. NCBI lineage: Bacteria > Pseudomonadati > Pseudomonadota > Alphaproteobacteria > Hyphomicrobiales > Phyllobacteriaceae > Mesorhizobium > Mesorhizobium sp. M0598. The sequence goes on from NZ_JAMYQL010000024.1 coordinate 93,118, forward strand.
ACACGGCGCGCCGGCTGTTCACGCTGGTTTGCGTGCTGCACTGGCGAGGCTGAACTGGCCGCCCCGCTGCCCCGCCCGATCCTGCCCCGCTCGATCCTGTTTGTCTGCGGCATGAACGCCGTGCGCTCGCCGATGGCCGAATTGCTGGCGCGCAAGGTGCTTCCGCCCACCACCTTCGTCGCCTCGGCGGGAGTGCGCGGCGGCGAACGCGATCCGTTCGTCGATGCCGTGCTGGCCGAAGAAGGGCTGTCGCTGGGCGAACGGCACCCGAGAACGATGGACGACCTCGAGGACGACTATTTCGACCTGATCGTCACGCTGGCGCCGGAAGCCCACCACACCGCGCTCGAGCTCACCCGCTCGCTGGCCGTCGAGGTCGAGTATTGGCCGATGCCCGACCCGACCGGCGTCAGCGGCACACGCGAGCAGATCATGGCCGCCTACCGCGACGTGCGCGAGCGGCTGAAGGCGCGGATCGGCCGCCGTTTTCTCGGCAACGGGGCTGAAAAAGCCGCGGATTAAGCATGTTCACAAGCGGGCGTTTATCATATAGGTTCCGCGCAACTTTCCGGCCGGGGCGCTGGAAGTACCCATCCAAGCAAAGGTATCGAATGCCGAAGGAAGAAGTCCTCGAGTTTCCGGGTGTCGTGACGGAACTGCTGCCCAACGCGATGTTCAGGGTCAAGCTCGAAAACGAACATGAAATCATCGCCCATACGGCCGGCCGCATGCGCAAGAACCGCATCCGCGTTTTGACCGGCGACAAGGTCCTGGTCGAGATGACGCCCTACGACCTGACCAAGGGCCGCATCACCTACCGCTTCAAGTAAGTTCAAGAACCCGGCCGGGATCGCGATGGGCATTTTGCAGAAGCTCGTGCTTGCCTCGGGTTCGCCGCGCCGGATCGAGCTGCTGCAGCAGGCCGGCATCGAGCCGGACCGTGTGCTGCCGGCCGATGTCGACGAGACGCCGCTGCGCGCCGAGCACCCGCGCTCGCTGGCCAAGCGCCTGGCAACACAAAAGGCCGAGAAGGCGCTGGCTTCGCTGAAGACCGAAGCCGACTACCTGCCGAGCTTCGTGCTGGCCGCCGACACGGTGGTTGCCGTCGGGCGGCGCATCCTGCCCAAGGCCGAGACGCTCGACGACGCCGCCAACTGCCTCGGGCTTTTGTCCGGCCGTTCGCACCGGGTCTATTCCGGCATCTGCCTGATCACGCCGGGCGGCAAGCAGCGCTTGCGGCTGGTGGAGACCAGGGTGCGTTTCAAGCGGCTGCCGCGCGAGGAGATCGAGGCCTACATCGCATCCGGAGAATGGCGCGGCAAGGCCGGCGGCTATGGCGTCCAGGGGCTTGCCGGCGCCTTCGTCGTCAAGCTTGTCGGCTCCTACACCAACGTCGTCGGCCTGCCACTCTACGAGACGGTAGCGCTTTTGAGCGGCGAAGGGTTTAAGGTGCACGCCAACTGGCTGTCGGGTGCGCGGATATGAGCCCGGACGACAAGGTCACGCCGCTGCGGCCCAAGCGGCCCTGCCCCGAATGCGGCAAGCCATCGGCGCGCGAAACCTACCCGTTCTGCTCGACGCGCTGCAAGGACATCGACCTCAACCGCTGGCTGAAGGGGGTCTACGTCATCCCGGGCCGCGACGACGAGGACGAGAACGACGACCAGAAATAGCGCCGTCCACCTGCGGTTTTCCACAGGTTTGGGACGGTTTCGCAGCCGCGATCGTGACCGATGATCGGCCTTGCGGACTGCCTGTCGTTTCCCGCCTGAAATCAATGTCCAGAACTTGTTCCATCCGGGCACTGTCGGACGGAACAGCTTCCGGCGTTTTGTTTGAGCATGATCTTTTCCGAAAACCGGATTCCACTTTTCGGGATCATGCTTTTTGTTTGAGCATGATCTTTTCCGAAAACCGGATTCCACTTTTCGGGATCATGCTCTAAGCGCTGGACAGGCCGAATTCCCGTGCTATAACCCACGCGCTTTCAAGGGGTGCCGACGGCGCTTTCATGAACCCGGTGTGCAGATTGCCGCCCGCCGGAGCAGGCCCAGATAGCTCAGTTGGTAGAGCAGCGGACTGAAAATCCGCGTGTCGGTGGTTCGAATCCGCCTCTGGGCACCACTAGTTCTTCATATAAAATCAATGGCTTGCAGTGTCGCCAACTTGGCGACTTACGGCATTTCATGTCGCGCCGTGTTGCGAACTGTTACCGTTGATTTTCAAGGGTTTCCTGCGACTGTCGGCAACTCCACGCGACATGAACGCGACATGAGCACGCGTAAAGCGCGCCGATGTTGCTGTCCGATCAATCGGCTGCTCGATGAGCGAGCACGGACTGTAGGAAGCGAAGCGAATGAGAGTTGTGTGCGTCAAGTTCTGCAAAATGGCGTGGCATTGCGGTGACGTCGGCGTGTCCGCCGCGCAGCCCCCGTGTTTAGCGGAGCGGCGGACACATGACGGTGCTCAGGCGGCCAAGGCCCTCAGGCTCTCCTTCTTGTGCTCGCGCAGATGATCCATGTTGAGGTAGCGGGTCGCCTCGAGCCAGTTCTCGTGGATCTCCACCGCCAATGCCCGAACCAGCCGCAGACAGCTCCGCGGGTTGGGGAAGATGCGAACGACCAGGGTGCGCCGCTTGATCTCCTGGTTCAGCCGCTCCAGCATGTTCGTCGACTTCATGTGCTTGTGGTG
>NZ_JAMYQL010000025.1:0-95312 GCF_040320865.1 Mesorhizobium sp. M0598
ATCAGAAAATAGAAACCATCGACCTCAATGTCCTGGCGCGATAGCATGCAAAACTGTTCGCGATGTCCTCGCACATCTGTTCGCGATGTCCCCAGTCCAAACATGGGGGAGAAGGTGGCCGAGCGAAGCTCGGTCGGATGAGGGGTGTTCCAGCTTGGCACCAACAGTGCTCCGTCCAGCACCCCCTCAACCGTCTTGGCGCTGCGCGCCAATCCACCTTCTCCCACAAGGGGAGAAGGGAAGACAAAACGGCGCCAGGCGATCTCTGTCTGCATTGTCGGGGGCAGTCATGCGTCTGAAGGCCCTGCGTCCTTGACAGCGCGTGCCTCCAGGGACATGTGTCGGTCCACTTGAATTCGGGATTCTGAAATGACCAATCGCTACGATGTGGTGGTGGTGGGTGGCGGCCATGCTGGGTGCGAGGCGGCTAGTGCGGCCGCGCGGGCTGGCGCCAGGACGGCGCTGGTGACGCTGCGCTTCGACACGATCGGCGTGATGTCCTGCAATCCGGCGATCGGCGGCCTCGGCAAGGGGCATCTGGTTCGTGAGATCGACGCCATGGACGGGCTGATGGGCCGCGTTGCCGATGCGGCCGGCATCCAGTTCCGTTTGCTCAACCGCCGCAAAGGACCGGCGGTGCGCGGGCCACGGACGCAGGCCGACAGAAAACTCTATCGGCTCGCCATGCAGGCGGCGATTCGCGAACAGGCTGGCCTCGACGTGGTCGAGGGCGAGGTGCTGGATTTCGAAATCAACAACCGGGAAACCGACGACGGACGCATCGCGGCGGTGCTATTGGCGGATGGAAGCAGGTTCGCCTGCGGCGCCGTGGTGCTGACGACCGGCACTTTTTTGCGCGGGCTGATCCATATCGGCGAAAAGAAGATCGTCGCCGGCCGCATGAACGAGCAGGCGAGCATCAGCCTGTCGGCGACGATGAGCCGCGCCGGCTTCAGGCTCGGGCGGCTGAAGACCGGCACGCCGCCGCGGCTGGACGGCAGGACGATCGATTGGGCGTCACTGGAGAGCCAGGCGGCGGACGAGGACCCTGTGCCGTTCTCGCTGCTGACCGATCGCATCGAAAATCCGCAGATCCATTGCGGCATTACCCGAACGACCAATGCGACGCACGAGCTGGTTCGCGCCAATCTCGGCCGCTCGGCCATGTATTCGGGCTCGATCGAAGGCGTCGGGCCGCGTTATTGCCCGTCGATCGAAGACAAGATCGTCAAGTTCGGTGACCGCGAAGGCCACCAGATATTTCTGGAGCCGGAAGGGCTGGACGACGACACGGTGTACCCGAACGGCATTTCGACCTCGCTGCCCGAGGACGTGCAACTCGACATCCTGAAGACCATTCCGGGGCTGGAGCGGGCAACCATGCTGCAGCCGGGCTATGCCATCGAGTATGACCATGTCGATCCACGCGAGCTCAAGCCAACGCTGGAAACCAGGCGGATCGCCGGCCTTTTCCTCGCCGGCCAGATCAACGGCACCACCGGCTACGAGGAGGCCGGCGCGCAAGGGCTGCTTGCCGGCTTGAATGCAGCGCGCAAGGCGTCGGCGAGCGAGGAAATCGTGCTGAGCCGCACCGAAGCCTATATCGGCGTGATGGTCGATGATTTGACCAGCCGCGGCATCGCCGAACCGTACCGCATGTTCACCTCGCGGGCCGAGTTCCGGCTATCGCTGCGAGCCGACAACGCCGATGAGCGGCTGACGCCACTGGCGATAGGGCTGGGGATTGCCTCGCCGGAGCGGATGCAGCGCTTCAACAATGGTATGCAAGACCTTGAGAAGGCGCGACAGCTCGCCCTCGGCACCACCATGACCCCCAATGAGGCGGCGCGCCATGGGCTCGAGATCAACCGGGACGGCGTCCGTCGCTCGGCCTATGAGTTGCTGGCCTATCCCGGCGTCAACATCGCCTGGCTGGCGCGGATCGAGCCGGCTTTCGCGGCGATCGACAGCAAAACGGCCGAACGTCTTGAAACGGAAGCCAGATATTCTGTCTATCTCGACCGCCAGCAGGCCGATGTTTCGCAGATCAGGCATGAGGAGAGCAGGCTTATTCCCGAATCGCTCGACTTTGCTTCTGTTCCCGGCCTGTCGAACGAGTTGAAGCAGAAGATGCTGGCACGCCAGCCGCGCTCGATTGCCGATGCGCAACGCATGGAAGGCATGACGCCGGCGGCGCTGGCGATTATCGTCGCCCATGTCCGCAATGCCGAGGCGACCGCGCGAAAGCAGGTCGCGTGAGCGCTGCGTCCTGGGCAAACCTGCAGGCGGCAGCGGGCCCGGTTTCACGTGAAACATTCGATCGCCTGGTCGAGTTCGAGGCCGTCTTCCAGAAATGGAACCGCCGGATCAATCTGGCCGCGCAATCGACGCAGGACGATGTCTGGCGCCGCCACATCCTCGACAGCGCGCAGCTGGCGCGAATCAAACCAGAGGCGAAGCGCTGGGTCGATCTCGGCTCCGGCGGTGGGTTTCCCGGCCTTGTGCTGGCCTTTTTGCTTGCCGAGCGGGACGGCACCGGTATCGACCTGGTTGAAAGCAACCGGAAAAAAGCATCGTTCCTGCAAGCGGTCATCGGACAGTTCAGCCTGCCCGCCAAGGTTATCGCGCGCCGCATCGAAGACAGCTATCCTCTTGTTCCTGCACCGCAAATCGTCACAGCCAGGGCACTCGCCTCGCTGCCCGGCTTGCTCGACCTGACGGCACCGTGGCTGACCAAGGGGTCGCGCGGCCTGTTTCACAAAGGCCGGGATTACCGTGCCGAAGTGGCAGAAAGCGCTCAACGATGGTCTTTCGATCTGGTAGAACATGCCAGTGCAACCGACGCGCAGGGCGTCATTCTCGAAGTATCCGACTTGCGACAGCACCCTGGCTTGTGACCGGCGACCCAAATGACTTTCTGGCATAGACCCATGATGAAGAACGGCCCCCGAATCATCACCGTCGCCAACCAGAAAGGCGGCGTCGGCAAGACGACGACCGCCATCAATCTGGCCACGGCGCTCGCCGCCATAGGCGAACAGGTGCTGATCGTCGATCTCGACCCGCAGGGCAACGCCAGCACCGGGCTTGGCATCGACCGGCGCGACCGCACCGTCTCCTCCTATGACGTGCTGACCGGCGAACTGGACCTCGAAGCGGCGGCGATCCCGACGGCGGTGCCTGGCCTGTCGATTGTACCGTCGACGCTCGACCTGCTCGGCATCGAGATGGAAATCGCCTCGGCGCCGGATCGGGTGCTGCGGCTGCGCAACGCGCTGCGGGCTTCGGCCGAGCGCTCGGCCAATTTCGGCTATGTGCTGATCGACTGCCCGCCCTCGCTCAACCTGCTGACACTGAATTCGATGGCTGCGGCCGATTCGGTGCTGGTGCCGCTGCAGTGCGAGTTTTTCGCGCTGGAGGGCCTGAGCCAGCTTTTGGAGACGGTCGAGCAGGTGCGCCGCTCGATCAACCCCGACCTGACGATCCAGGGCATCGTGCTGACCATGTTCGACGGGCGCAACAATCTCGCCAACCAGGTGGTGCAGGATGTGCGGGCGCATATGGGCGACAAGGTCTATGAAACCGTCATCCCGCGCAATGTCCGCGTTTCCGAGGCGCCGTCCTACGGCAAGCCGGCGATTCTCTACGACCTCAAATGCTCGGGCAGCCAGGCCTATCTGCAGCTTGCTTCGGAAGTCATCCGCCGCGAGCGCAAATTGCGTGCTGCCTAAACAATAAGCCGATTCGACACCGAAACGATCTGGACGGACGATGAACGAAGACCCTTCGAGGAAAAGACTGGGACGGGGACTGGCGGCCCTGATCGGCGAAATCGATCGCCCGGCGGCACCGGAAAAGCCGGGCCTGGCGGCCGACGGCAAGGTGCCGATCGAGTTCCTCAGCCCCAATCCCAAAAACCCGCGCCGGCATTTTGGCGACGCCGACCTGACCGACCTCGCCCAGTCGATCCGCGAACATGGCGTGGTGCAGCCGGTGGTGGCGCGGCCGTCGAAAACCCAAACGGGCCGCTACGAGATCATCGCCGGCGAGCGTCGTTGGCGCGCGGCGCAACGCGCCGGGCTGACCGAAATCCCGATCATCGTACGCGACGTCAACGATCGCACGGCGCTCGAACTGGCGATCATCGAAAACGTCCAGCGCACCGACCTCAACCCGGTCGAGGAGGCGTTCGGCTACCAGCAGCTGATCGACGACCACGGCTATACCCAAGCAGATCTCGGCCAGGTGATCGGCAAGAGCCGCAGCCATGTCGCCAATACGCTGAGGCTGCTCAAGCTGCCCGACGTCATTCGCGACATGCTGGTCGACGGCGCGCTCTCGGCCGGCCACGCCCGCACCCTGGTGACGGCCGACGACCCGGCCGGGCTTGCCAAGCGGATCATCGACGAGGGGCTTTCGGTGCGCCAGGCCGAAGCCTTGGCGCAGCTGCCGGTCGGCGCGCCGGCGGCAAAGCGCCAGCCCGCGCCCCCGCCGCAAAAGGATGCGGACACACTGGCGCTGGAGCGGCTGATGACCAGCACGATCGGCATGATCGTCACGATCGAGCACAACCAGCGCGGCGGCGTGATCAGCGTCGCCTACCGGACGCTGGAGCAGCTCGACGAGCTTTGCCGAAGGCTGAAGCGGGAGTAGGTAGTTAGCCGGCGCATAATATCCGGGTTGGGCAGAGACGCTGCTTCTGCTAAGCCTCAAGCTCTTGTTCACTCCAGGGTGCGCGGCTTGTATTGCCAGCGTTGAAGGCTTGGCGCGGCTCTCCCTTCTCCCCCTGTGGGAGAAGGTGTCGCCGAAGGCGACGGATGAGGGGTGTTCCAGGGAACGCCGACGCCTCATTCCGTCCAACACCCCTCATCCGTCTCGGCGCTGCGCGCCGATCCACCTTCTCCCACAGGGGGAGAAGGGCGGGTGCTCCTATCTCTGCGCCAGCCTGGCACTCTCTACGGTAATGCCGAGCAGGGCCTGGCGTGCCAGCGCGACCGACAGATCCGGCCGCCGGCGTGTCTGCAGGACCGCCGTCTGCAGGCGGTTGAGGGCGCGGCCGAGCGCCTCGCTGCTCCAGCGTTCGAGGGCTTTCTCGACCAGCTTGCGCCTGGAGAAAAACACCGGCGGGCGCGCCGCGGCTACGACCGAAGCGGCATTGCGGCCGCCGGCGTCCATCTGGCCGCGCATCGCCTGGATCGCCTGCAACTGCCGCATCGCCGATGAAAGCACCAGAAAGGGCTGGCCGCCGGACTGGCAATGGCGGGTGAAGGCGGTGTCGAAGTCGGCGATCCTGCCTTCGAGCAGGGCGTCGACCGCCGCGTCGAAGGAGAGGCCCGAGACATCGCCAGACGTCGCCTTGACGTCGTCGAGGCCGATTTCGGGCTGGCCATGCGCATAAAGCACAAGCTTTTCGATCTCGGCGCGCGAGGCCAGCCGGTCGCCGCCGAGATTGCGGCGCAGCGCCTGCCGCGCCTCCAGCGTCATCGACATGCCGGCCTTGCGCAGTTCGTCGTCGATGACCGTATCGATATCCCTGGCCTCATCGGCATAGCAAGGCAATGCCATGGCATTGTCCGCCGCCTCCACCACGGCGCGCAGGCCGACGCCCTTCTTCAAGTCGCCGGCCTCGATGAGGACGATGGCGTCCCGCGCGGGCTCCGACGTCAGCGCCTTGACATCATCGGCAAGCCCCTTCTGGGCGCCGGCATTGCGCACCCATAGCAGGCGCCGCTCCGAAAACATCGGCACGGTGCGCGCCTCGTCGAGCAGGCGGCCCTCGTCGCGATCGACTTCCGATCCGTCCAGCCTGACCACCGAGAACGGATCGTAAAGCGGCAGGCCGGTCTTGCCGGCAAAGGTCTTTGCCCGCTCGGCAACCAGCCCGCGATCGGGACCGTAAAGCAGCACGATCGAGACGCGCGGATCCGGCTTCGCGAGCCATGCATCGACCTCGTATGCTTTCTTCTGTGCCATGGGCGCTGATTAGCATGACGCGGGCGCGGGGTGAACGGAGGGCTGGGGGATTGTTTCGAGACGCCGGAGGGGCAGCACCCCCCTCTGTCCTGCCGGACATCTCCCCCTCAAGGGGGGAGATTGGCAGTTTCGCCGACAGCTCTCCCTTAACACCCTCGGTAATTGGCGAAAGCCGAGATGAGGGCGCAATCTCCCCCCTTGAGGGGGAGATGTCCGGCAGGACAGAGGGGGGTGCGAAGGAACTCCGACAGAGGGATCTTGCCACCAGGAATGTCTTCTCATGCGCCAGATCGGCCCGGGCCATTCGCCAAATTGCGCGCCGGCGCGGAAGATCGACAAGAAATTTCGCCGACATATCTCCATCCTGTCTGCCGCGGGCAGTAGCCAGCGGCAGCGAAGCCTCGCCCGACGAATTGGCACTGGTCTGGCGGTGTGCAAATATCCTGGCCGGGCAACAGTGGAGGACCGAGATCATGGCCGATGCCGGAATGCTGCGCTTCCATGTTCCGGAACCAGAAGTGCGGCCGGGCGGGACGCCGGATTTCTCCAATGTGAGCATTCCAAAAGCTGGCTCGGTGCCGCGCCCGAAGATCGACGTCGACCCGCGCGACATCCGCGATCTGGCCTTCTCGATCATCCGCGTGCTCAACCGCGCCGGCGAGGCGGTCGGGCCGTGGGCAGGACTGCTTTCGGACGACGAGTTGCTGGAGGGGCTGCGCCATATGATGACGCTGCGCAGCTTCGATGCGCGCATGCAGATGGCGCAGCGCCAGGGCAAGACCTCTTTCTACATGCAGCATCTCGGCGAAGAGGCAGTGAGCTGCGCCTTCCGCAAGGCGCTGTCGCGGGGCGACATGAATTTTCCGACCTATCGGCAGGCCGGCCTGCTCATCGCCGACGGCTACCCGATGGTCACGATGATGAACCAGATCTATTCGAACGAGGCCGATCCGCTGAAAGGGCGGCAATTGCCGATCATGTATTCGTCGAAGGAGCACGGCTTCTTCTCGATCTCCGGCAATCTGGCGACGCAGTACATCCAGGCGGTCGGCTGGGCGATGGCCTCGGCAATCAGCAACGATTCAAAGATCGCCGCCGCCTGGATCGGCGACGGCTCGACCGCCGAGTCCGACTTCCATTCGGCGCTGGTGTTCGCCTCGACCTACAAGGCGCCGGTCGTGCTCAACGTCGTCAATAACCAGTGGGCGATCTCGACCTTCCAGGGCATCGCCCGCGGCGGCTCCGGTACTTTTGCCGCCCGTGGGCTCGGCTTCGGTATTCCGTCGCTGCGCGTCGACGGCAACGACTATCTCGCCGTCCATGCGGTGGCCAAATGGGCGGCGGAACGGGCGCGCAGCAATCTCGGGCCGACGCTGGTCGAATACGTCACTTACCGCGTCGGCGCCCATTCCAGCTCCGACGACCCGTCGGCCTACCGGCCGAAGGCCGAGTCCGACGCCTGGCCGCTCGGCGACCCGATCGTCAGGCTGAAGAACCATCTCATCCAGCGCGGCGTCTGGTCGGACGAACGCCACGCCCAGGCCGAGGCGGAAATCCTCGACACGGTGATTTCGGCGCAGCGGGAGGCCGAGCGCCATGGCACGCTGCATGCCGGCGGCAAGCCCTCGGCGCGCGACATGTTCGAGGGCGTCTATGCCGGGATGCCGCCGCATCTCAGGCGCCAGCGCCAACAGGCAGGGGTCTGATCATGCCGCGGCGGACCATGATCGAGGCGATCCGCGACGCCATGGACGTGTCGATGGCGCGCGACAGCCAAGTCATCGTGTTCGGCGAGGATGTCGGCTTCTTCGGCGGCGTCTTCCGCTGCACCCAGGGCCTGCAGGCGAAATACGGCAAGAGCCGCTGCTTCGATGCGCCGATCAGCGAATCCGGCATTGTCGGCGCGGCCATCGGCATGGCCGCCTACGGGCTGAAGCCTTGCGTCGAAGTGCAGTTTGCCGACTATGTTTATCCGGCCTATGACCAGATCGTCTCGGAAGCGGCGCGGCTGCGCTACCGGTCGAACGGTGATTTCACCTGCCCGATCGTCGTGAGAATGCCGACCGGCGGCGGCATTTTCGGCGGCCAGACCCACAGCCAGAGCCCGGAGGCGCTGTTCACCCACGTCTCCGGCCTGAAGGTCGTGGTTCCGTCCAATCCGCATGACGCCAAAGGCCTGCTGATCGCGGCGATCGAGGATCCCGACCCGGTGATCTTCCTGGAGCCGAAGCGGCTCTACAACGGCCCCTTCGACGGTCATCACGAGCGGCCGGTAACGCCATGGTCGAAACATGAGCTCGGCGAAGTCGCCGACGGCCACTACACGGTGCCGCTCGGCAAGGCGGTGATCCGACGGCCGGGTGCGGCAGTCACCGTGCTTGCCTATGGCACGATGGTCTATGTCGCCCAGGCGGCAGCCGAGGAGACCGGCATCGATGCCGAGATCATAGATCTGAGGACACTGCTGCCGCTCGATCTCGAGACGATCGTCGCCTCGGTCAACAAGACGGGGCGCTGCGTGGTCGTGCACGAGGCGACGCTGACATCGGGGTTCGGCGCCGAACTTTCGGCGCTGGTTCAGGAGAGCTGCTTCTACCATCTGGAAGCGCCTGTGACGCGGGTCACCGGCTGGGACACGCCCTATCCGCATGCGCAGGAGTGGGACTATTTTCCCGGTCCTGCCCGGCTAGGCCGCGCGCTGGTCGAAACGATGGAAGCCTGAAGGGGGAACGATGGGCGAATATGTCATCAAGCTGCCCGATGTCGGCGAAGGCGTCGCCGAGGCCGAGCTCGTCGAATGGCAGGTCAAGGTTGGCGACCTCGTGCGCGAGGACGCCGTGCTTGCCGCCGTGATGACCGACAAGGCGACGGTCGAAATTCCGTCGCCCGTCGATGGCGAGATCGTCTGGTTGGGCGCCGAGATCGGCGACACGGTGGCGATCGGCTCGCCGATTGTCAGGTTGAAGGTGGCGGGCGAGGGCAATGTCAGGGATGCTGCGTCGCAGGCCACTGAGGCGGGCGCCAAGAATACCCCCACCGGGCGCAGTACCCCCACCCCTAACCCCTCCCCACAAGGGGGAGGGGGACGTGCCGCAACCTCCAAGGCCGAACCCGAGACCGCTCCACGATCACCTGGAAAAACACCAACGCATAAGGGACTAAGTGCGGCGGGTGGCGAATCCCCCTCCCCCTTGTGGGGAGGGGCTAGGGGTGGGGGTACTGCGCCGGCTTTCGGGGGTATAGCGCCGGTCGGTGCGCGGCGCCCCGAGGGCGAAAAGCCACTGGCCTCGCCGGCCGTCCGCCTCAGGGCGAAAGAGGCCGGCATCGACCTTCGGCAGGTCCCGGGAACCGGCCCAGCCGGCCGCATCCGGCCCGAGGACATCGACGCCTTCCTGGCACGCGGACCGCAGCTCGCGAAGGCCCTTGGCCTCGTCCGCAACGAGGCGGTCGAGGACATCAAGATAATCGGGCTCAGGCGAAAGATCGCCGAGAAGATGACGCTGGCCAAGTCGCGCATCCCGCATATCACCTATGTCGAGGAGATCGACGTCACCGCGCTCGAGGATTTGCGCGCCGCGCTCAACAAGGAGAAGCGGCCGGGCGCGGACAGGCCGAAGCTGACGCTGCTGCCGTTCTTGATGCGGGCGATGGTCAAGGCAATCGCCGACCAGCCCAATATCAACGCACTGTTCGACGACGAAGCCGGCATCGTCCACCAGCATGGCGGCGTCCATATCGGCATCGCCGCGCAGACGGCTTCCGGGCTGATGGTGCCGGTGGTCAAGCACGCCGAGGCGCGCGACATCTGGGACTGTGCAGCCGAGGTTGTCAGGCTGGCCGAGGCGGCAAAATCCGGCACGGCGACGCGCGACGAACTCTCGGGATCGACCATCACCATCACTTCGCTGGGCGCCATGGGCGGCGTGGCGACGACGCCGGTGATTAATCATCCGGAAGTGGCGATCGTCGGCGTCAACAAGATGATGGTGCGGCCGGTATGGGACGGCAGCCAGTTCATCCCGCGCAAAATGATGAACCTGTCCTCCAGCTTCGACCACCGCGTCATCGACGGCTGGGACGCGGCGGTATTTATCCAGCGGATAAAGGCGCTGCTGGAAACGCCGGCACTGATTTTTGTGGACTGAAGAGATGAACAGAGGATCGCAGGGGCGCGAGATGAGAGCAGTAGCGATCCTTCGCGCCCCCCTCTGCCCTACCGGGCATCTCCCCCTCAAGGGAAAAGATCGGCCGTCATCCCGCCTTTCGCCAATCTCCAGCTTTGCAGGACTAAGCCGAACGCGAAAGCTGCCAATCTCCCCCCTTGAGGGGGAGATGTCCGGCAGGACAGAGGGGGGTGCTGCCCCGCCGGCTCGTCGAACTAAGGTGCAATGATGAAGGAAATCTCCTGCAAGCTGCTGGTCATCGGCGCCGGTCCGGGCGGCTATGTCTGCGCCATCCGCGCCGGGCAGCTTGGCATCGACACGGTGATCGTCGAGGCAGGCAGACCGGGCGGCACTTGCCTCAATGTCGGCTGCATCCCGTCAAAGGCGCTGATCCATGCAGCCGAAGAGTTCCAAAAGCTCTCGCACATGGCCGGCGGCAAAAGTCCACTCGGCATAACGGTCACGGCACCGTCGCTTGATCTCGCGGCGACCATTGCCTGGAAAGACGGCATCGTTAGCCGGCTGAACAACGGCGTCGCCGGCCTGCTGAAGAAAGCTGGCGTGAAGACGGTGCATGGCTGGGCGACATTTCGCGACGGCAAGACCGTTGCCGTCGAGACCGAGATCGGCATGCAGGTGATCCGCGCCGAAACGGTGGTGATAGCGACCGGCTCGGCGCCGGTCGAGCTGCCATCGCTGCCGTTCGGCGGTCCGGTCATTTCGTCGACCGAGGCGCTGGCGCTGAGCGAAGTTCCGGAGAGGCTGGCGGTGGTCGGCGGCGGCTACATCGGGCTGGAACTCGGCATCGCCTTTGCCAAGCTGGGCGCCAGGGTGACCGTGGTCGAGGCGTTGCCGCGCGTGCTGGCGCAATATGATGCGGAACTGACCCGGCCGGTGGTGAAGCGGCTGGCCGAACTCGGCATCGAGGTGCTCGTGAACGCCAAGGCCAAGGGGCTGTCCACTAAGCGCGACGCGCTGCTGGTCGAGACGAATGGCGGCAAGAACGGCAAGATTGCCGCCGACAAGATGCTGGTCACGGTCGGTCGCAAGCCGGTGACCGAAGGCTGGGGGTTGGAGCAGATCGACCTCGACATGGCCGGACCCTTCATCCGCATCGACGACCAGTGCCGCAGCTCGATGCGTGGCATCTTTGCCATTGGCGACGTCACCGGCGAGCCGATGCTGGCGCACCGGGCCATGGAGCAAGGCGAAATGGTCGCCGAGATCGTCGCCGGCCACAAGCGCAGCTGGGACAGACGAGCGATCCCGGCTGTCTGTTTCACCGATCCGGAGCTGGTCACCGCAGGCCTGTCGCCGGAGGAGGCCAAGACCCGTGGCGAGATCAAGGTCGGACTGTTTCCCTTCACCGCCAATGGCCGGGCGATGACGAAGTTGGGCGAGGACGGATTCGTTCGGGTAGTGGCGCGGGCGGACAACCATCTGGTGCTTGGCATCCAGGCGGTCGGCCAGGGCGTGTCGGAACTGTCGACGGCATTTGGGCTGGCGCTGGAGATGGGCGCGACGCTAGAGGATATCGCCGGGACGATCCATGCCCATCCAACACAGGGCGAGGGTTTTCAGGAAGCGGCGCTGAAGGCGCTGGGGCACGCACTGCATATCTGAGGGCTCGCGCTCTCCCCCCTTTGAGGGGGAGATGGCCGGCAGGCCAGAGGGGGTCGGTTCGACTGGATGCGACCTCCCTTGCGACAGATGGAGGTTGGCGCTCTACGCGAGGCGACCCCCTCTGTCGCCTTCGGCGACATCTCCCCTCGAGGGGGGAGATTACGCAGCTCACCCTGCAAGCCGGCTAACCATTTCGTGCTGCGCATAGGCGCGGCCGAAGCGGTTGGCTAGGAAGGCGTCGAGGGCGATGTCCTCCTGCTTGATGAAGCCTCTCGCCGGCAAGGTCCCGTCGGCCAGCATGTCGAGCACCGCGCAGATGGCGGAGGCGGTGGTGATCTGGATGGCGCTGCGCACCGTTTCGCCGACGCGCTTGGCGTAGATCTTGTTGGCGTAGGTCTCTTGCAGCAGGCGGCCGTTCTTGCGGCCGCTGACAGTGACGAAGACGATGACCACGTCCTGCAGCGTCGCCGGCAGGGCGCTTTCGAAAATGTCCTTCAGCACGTCGCGGCGGTGGCGCAGGCCGAGGTCGTTGAGCAGCGCCTTCATGATCGCGGCATGGCCGGGATAGCGGATGGTGCGGTAGTTCAGCGTCCGCACCTTGCCTTTCAGCGTTTCGGCCAGCGTGCCCAGCCCGCCCGAGGTGTTGAACGCCTCGTAGGTGACGCCGTCGAGCGAGAATTCTTCACGCTCCTCCAGCGGCGGCACCTCGACAAGCTCGCCTTCAACGATCGCCTCGCACGGCTCGCAATATTCGTTGATGACGCCGTCGGTGCTCCAGGTCAGATTGTAGTTCAGCGCATTCGACGGGTATTGCGGCAGCGCGCCGACCCGCATGCGCACGCTTTCCAGCGTGTCGAAGCGGCTGGCGAGATCGTTGGCAACGATCGAGATGAAGCCCGGCGCCAGACCGCATTGCGGGATGAAGGCGCTGCTGCCGGAACGAGCCAGTTCCTTGACCCGCCTGGTGCTGACGACGTCCTCGGTCAGATCGAGATAGTGCACGCCGGCGCTGGCCGCCGCCTCGGCGATGCGCGTGGTCAGATGAAAGGGCGCGGCGCTGAGCACCGCGAATTTGCCGGCCAAGGCCGCTTCGAGGGTGCCGGCGGCTTCGATGTCGAGTTCCAGCGTCTCGACCGTTTCAGGCAGTTCGGCCGCGCCGAGCTGCGCCGCCGAGCGGTCGACGAGCGTGACATGGTAGTTGCCCGTGGAAGCCAGCATCTCGGCAATGGTCGAGCCAATTTTGCCGGCGCCGACGACGATGATTTCCTTCATGACCGGTCCCTCGCACCAATGCTAAATTCACGGTTAGAATCGCAGCTTGCCTGTCGAAAGGAAGCGTGAGATTGTACGAAACGCAGCCTCTCTTTGGGCAATGTGCCGGTAAGGTTCGTCGAAATGCTCAGCGATGCCGACCAGGCTCTGCTTTCCCTGCTGCGCACCAATGCGCGCGCCTCGACCGCCGAACTGGCGCGGCGGCTGGGCGTCTCACGAACGACGGTGCAAAGCCGGATCGAGCGGCTGGAACAGCGCGGCATCATCACCGGCTACGGCGTCAGGCTGTCGCCGGATTACGAGCAGGGGCTGGTCAGGGCGCATGTCCTGCTCACCGTCACCCCCAAGCTTGCCGACAAGGTAGTGCGCAGCCTGCAGGCGCTGCCACCGGTTCGCACGCTGCACTCGGTCAGCGGCAATTTCGACATGATCGTCATCGTCGAAGCGCCGTCGATCAGGGATCTCGACACGCTCCTCGACCAGATCGGCGCCATGGACGGAGTCGAGCGCACGTCGTCGTCGATCATCCTGTCGACGCGGATCGACCGCTGAGCGGGCCTGACGACGCGGGTCCAGAGACGGTGGCGGGACAGCGCCCCCCTCTGTCCTGCCGGACATCTCCCCCACAAGGGGGGAGATCGGCAGCTTCGGCGCTCCGCTCATTCCTACGACGGTGAAGATTGGCGAAAGCCAAGGTGACGTCCGATCTCCCCCCTTGTGGGGGAGATGCCCGGCAGGGCAGAGGGGGGCGCGAAGGATCACCGAGCGCAGTGATCGTTCTGGCGCTCTCGCGGCAAAGCGATATAGGCTTCGAAAATGTTGGATGAGACTCGCAGAGAGGCCGCGTCCTCTCGCGCCAAGCTGACAAGTCGCGCGGTCACGCAACGATTTCCAGAGGAGGCCTCCTTGCCCAAGCAGTGTTTTGGAAAATCCCATGTGCCGTTGTCGCCGGCGGTCAGGGCCGGCGACTTCGTCTATGTCTCAGGCCAGGTGCCGGTCGGCACAGACGGGCTGGTGGTCAAGGGCGGCATCGCCGAACAGACCGAGCAGGTGCTGTCGAACGTCAAGGCGGCACTGGCGCTGGCCGGCTGTACCCTCGACGACGTAGTCAAGACGACGGTCTGGCTCGAAGACGCCCGCGATTTCGGCATTTTCAACACCGTCTATGCCAGGCATTTTCCGAAAGACCCGCCGGCGCGCACGACAGTGGAGTCGCGGCTGATGATCGACATCAAGATCGAGGTCGAGGCCGTTGCCTACAGGCCGGCCTGACGGGAAAGTGGAGACAGGCGCGATGCAATTCGATCTCCTGATAAAAGGCGGCCGCCTCATCGATCCGGCGTCCGGCCTCGACGCGCAGCGCGATCTGGCGATTGCCGACGGCCGTGTCGCCGCGATCGACACCGAAATCCCCTTCGAACGTGCCGCCCGCGTCATCGATGCCACGGGCTCCATCGTCGCGCCGGGCCTGATCGACCTGCACAGCCATGTCTATTGGGGCGGCACGTCGCTCGGCGTCGATGCCGACCGGCTCGCCGCAAAGAGCGGCACCACCACCTTCATCGATGCCGGAAGTGCCGGCGCCGGCAATTTCCTTGGCTTTCGCCGCCACGTCATCGAGCGCTCGAAAGTCCGCATCCTGGCCTATGTCAACATTTCCTTTGCCGGCATATTCGGCTTCTCGCAGACCGTGGCGGTCGGCGAGTGTAGCGACCTCCGGCTCTGCGAACCGCGCGAGACGGTAGCGGCGGCTCGCGAGCACGCGGACGTGGTTGTCGGCGTCAAGGTCCGCTCGGGTCGCCATGCCGGCGGCAGCAGCGGCATCGCGCCGGTCGATCTCGCGCTCGAAGCCGCCGACAAAGCCGGCCTGCCGCTGATGGCGCACATAGACGAGCCGCCGCCGGGCCGCTCGGAAGTGCTGCCGCGGCTGCGCAAGGGCGACATCCTCACCCACTGCTTCCGGCCGTTTCCCAACGCGCCGGTCTTCGCCTCGGGGGCGGTGCGGCCAGATATGCGGCTGGCGCGCGAGCGCGGCGTCATCTTCGACATCGGCCACGGCATGGGCTCGTTCGATTTCGAGGTCGCCAAGGCGATGCTGAGCGAGGGGCTGGCGCCGGACGTGATCAGCAGCGACGTGCATCTCTACTGTGTCGACGGGCCGGCCTTCGACATTCTGGTCTGCATGTCGAAACTGCTGGCGCTCGGCATGCCGCTTGTCGAGGTGCTGCGCGCCGCGACACAGCGGCCGGCCGAGGCGATCGCCAGGCCCGATCTCGGCAGGCTTGCGGTGGGTGCGGTCGGCGACATCGCGGTGTTGCGGCTGCGTCCGGGCCGCTTTACCTTTGTCGATTCGGTCGGCGCCTCGCTGGTCGCCGAGCAAAGGCTGGTCTCGGACGGTATCGTGGTCGGCGGCAGCTGGTGGCCGAACGAGGCGGTGGACGATCTCGGCGAGACCGAACGCTTCGAAGCGCATGCGCACGACACGCATGTCGAGGTGGCGAGCCGGCATTTCGGGCGTGGGCACGATTGAGGGCTGTGCGGCTCTTCCTTCTCCCCTTGTGGGAGAAGGTGGATTGGCGCGCAGCGCCAAGACGGTTGAGGGGTGTTGGGAGGATCGCCGTCTTTGCCAAGCTGGAACACCCCTCATCCGACCGAGCTTCGCTCGGCCACCTTCTCCCACAAGGGGAGAAGGGAAGGGCCGCGCAGCCTACTCCCCCGGCGCTCCATAGACCGGCGTCGCAATGCCTTCCATGCGCGCCTTGATCTGCAGCGCGACGTACTTCGAATAGAAGCGCGACAGCGCCAGATTGCCGCCGTGGAACCACAGCGCTTCCTGTGCCGTCGGCTTCCACATGTTGCGCAATTCGCCTTGCCACGGCCCGGGATCGCCTTTCACGCCCGAGCCAATCCCCCAGCACGGGCCGACCTTGTCGGCGACTTCGCGCGAGACGATCGCCGCCACCGTTTCGTTCATCGACTGATAGCCGGTGCAGGCGATGATCGCGTCGGCCGTGAGTTCGGTGCCGTCGTCGAAGAGAATGCCTGTCGGCGTCAGCGACTTGATCCCGACGCCGCTGCGGATGCCGATCTCGCCGTCGATGATCAGATCGCAGGCGCCGACGTCGATATAGAAACCCGAGCCCGTGCGGTAGGCCTTCATCAGGAGCCCGGTCTCGTCGTCGCCGAAATCGATGGCGAAGCCGGCGCCGCGCAAGCGATCGTAGAAGGCCGCGTCGCGCGCCTTGATGATGTCGTAAAGCGCGCGCTGGCCTTGCGGCAGCAGCGCGAACGGCGTCGAGGCGACGATCATGTCGGCCTTCTCGGTGGTGATGCCGCGGGCCAGCGCCTTTTCCGAAAAGATCTCGAAACCGATCTCCATCAGCGTGTCCGACTTGACCACCGTCGTCGGCGAGCGCTGGACCATGGTCACCTCAGCGCCGCTCTCCCAGAGGTCGACGCTGACGTCATGGCCGGAACTTGCCGCGCCGATGACGGCGACCTTTTTGCCGCGGAATTTCTCGCCGCTGGAATACTGGCTGGAATGCAAGATTTCGCCGTCGAAGACCTCGGCGCCCGGCAGGTCGATGCGCCTGGGCGGGCCATAAGCACCGGTTGCAAAGACGATGTGCCTGGGCTTCAGCGTGATGCGCTCGCCGGCGCGATCGAGCTCGACCGTCCAGATTTTTTCGGCGTCGTCGTAGGACGCGCTGACGCATGTCGTGGAGGTCCAGTAGTTGAGCTCCATGACGCGCGTATACATTTCCAGCCAGTCGCCCATCTTGTCCTTGGGCGTGAACACCGGCCAGTTCTCGGGAAACGGGATGTAGGGCAGATGGTCGTACCAGACCGGGTCGTGCAGCACGAGCGAGCGATAGCGATTGCGCCAGGAATCGCCGGCCTGCGCATTCTTCTCAATGACGATGGCCGGCACGCCCAATTGCCTGAGCCGCGCCCCCAGCATGATGCCGCCGTGGCCGCCGCCGATAACCAGGCAGTAGGGCTGCTGGCTAACGCCGAGATCACGCGCCTCGCGGCGCCTCGCCTCCAGCCAGGTCTCGCGTTCCGGATCCGCCTTGTGGCGGACGCCCAGCGGCCGCGCCGGGCCCTTGCGCTCCTCCAACCCCTTGAGATCGCTCATCGCCGTAAACAGCGTCCGGCATTTGCCGTCCCTGAGGCGCATGATGCCATGGCCCCACGCCGATGACGTCTCGAAAGAAAACCAGGCCTCGATCGTGCCCTCGTCCGAAGTCGCTTCGCCGCTGAGCTGCCACTGGGCAGGCCTAGTCATTGCCAGCGTCGCCGCCAGCATGTCGCGGATCGCGGCGCGGCCTTCCATCGTCTTGATGTTCCAGGTGAAGGTCAGCAGATCGCGCCAGTAGCAGTCCTCGACGAACAAATTGGTTGCGGCCTCGACGTCGCCGGCCTCGAGCGCCCGGGCAAAGGAATCGAGCCAGGTGGCCGCCTGTTTCGTCGGTGCGATGTCGAGCATCTGTCTTCCCTAACTTCCAGTGACGTTTGCGCTGCCCTCATTCTTACCCTTTCCGGGTTCTTTGCGGGAGAGGGTGAGGGCAGCGCAAACAGTCCGGAAGCTAAGGGGCCAACGTAGGCCGAAGCGATCGCCGCTGCCGTCAGGCCTGCGCGCGGGCCTGATCCGAACCGCTATCCAGCCATGCAAGATCGTCCGGCGAAAGTGAAATGTCGAGCGCCTGGAGGCTGTCTTCCAATTCGTCGAGCGTGCGCGGCCCGATCAGCGGGACGGACGGAAAGGGCTGCGCCAGGACATAGGCGAGCGCGACGTGGATCGGGCTTTTGCCCAGCCGTCTGGCGAGCTCGATGGCGCGGTCGCGACGGCCGAAATTCCTCTCCGAATACCAGACCCGGACCAGCTCCTCATTGTCGCGCCGGTCGCGGCCGGCGCGGTCGGTGAAGAAGCCGCGGCCTTGGCTCGACCAGGCGAAATTCGGCATCTGCCGGGCGGCGAGCCAGGCCTTCCATTCGTCGCTGGAGGAGGTGACGCAGCCTGCCCAGATCGGCTCCAGCATTTCGGCCAGCGAGAAATTGTTGGAAAGCGCACCGGGCTTCTGCTTGCCGGTGCGCTCGGCATAGGCAATCGCCTCATCCATGCGTTCCATCGTCCAGTTCGAGCCGCCGAACGGACCGCGAATGCGGCCGGCCTTGACCTCGCGGTCCATCGCATCGACGAACTCGTCGACCGGCACATCCGGATTGTCGCGGTGCATGAAATAGACGTCGATATGGTCGGTCTGCAGCCGTTCGAGCGACTGGGTGAGCTGTTTGCCGATGACGTCGGGATAGCAGAGCGGCGAGTGCGCGCCCTTGCCGATGACCACCGACTGCTCGCGCACGCCGCGGTTCTTCAGCCACTGGCCGAGCAGCGTCTCGGTATAGCCGGAACCATAGACGAAGGCGGTGTCGAACAGATTGCCGCCGGCCTCGAAATAGGCATCGAGCAGGATGGCGCCCGACGAAAAGGTGCGGAAATCCTCGAAGCCGAGCGCCAGGCACGAGGCCGGCCGCGGCAGGCCCGGAATGCTGCGCTTGGGGATGGCGGTTCCGCCGGAGCGCAGCTTCCGTCCGGAGATCGTGTTGACGCGCTTTGCCGGTTTCTCGATGTCGTATTCGAGCCCGATTGCGGCCCGCCATTTGTCGAGCACGCGCAGATTGCCGAGACTGTCGGCCCAGCCCATGCCGGGCCAGGCGAACTCCTGCTTTCCGCCGAGAATGGCCTCGCCGGCGGCGTCGACCTCAAATGCGTACAGCCAGCCGTCCTCCCTGACCTCGACCACCTCGGTGTCACCCGGACGGATGATGCGGATTTCGCCGGTGCCGCCTTGCTGGCCGCCGGCATACCAGAAATCCGCCACCTCGATGCGGCCTTTGCTGCCGAGAATACGCAAGACATTGTCCTGAGCGAGCGAGATGCTGCAGGACACTTCCGCGACGATGCCGCCCGGAAAATGCAACAGCGCCGACGCCCATTCGTCGACGCCGGATTGGCCGAGATGCGCAGCGCCGACGACTTTGTCCGGCTCGGCGAAGGGCTTTCCCACTGCTGCGCCGGCAATCAGCCGCGCCATCGAGACGGGATAACCGCCGACATCGAGAATGCCGCCGCCGGCGAGATCCTTGGCGTAGAGACGGTGCTCCGGCATGAAGCCCGGCATGGCGAAGCCGAAGCTGGATTTGATCATCTTGATGTCGCCGATCGCGCCGGCCCTGATCACCTCGACCAGCTTGGCCGTCTGCGGATGCAGCCGGTACATGAAGGCTTCGCCGAGAAAGGTGCCGGCCTTGCGCGCGGCATGGATCATGGCGTCGGCTTCGAATGCGGTCAGGCCAAGCGGCTTTTCGCAAAGCACGTGCTTTCCGGCCTCGGCCGCCTTGATCGCCCATTCGGCATGGCTCGGATGCGGCGTCGAAATATAGATCGCGTCGACATCCGGATCGCCAACCAAAGCCTCGTAGCCGTCCAGGATGCGGGCGCCGGGGAAAGCCTCGGTGAGCCCCGCCTTGCCGGGATTGCGCGCCCCTAAGGCGACCAATGTGCCGGTGCGCGAATGGGCGACGCCCCCGGCAAAAGCCTTGGCGATGTTGCCGGGCCCGAGAATGCCCCAGCGAACTTTTTCTGGTTTGGACGTCATGTCAAATCTCCGTGGGGTGGCCGCGAGCAATCGCGATCGGACAAAAGAAAGATGGGTTAGCGAATGCGTGCGCCGGTGGCGTCGAAGAGAAGCGAGCGGTCGGCCCTGATCGACACCACCAGGTCGTCGCCGTTCGCGCGATGCCGCGAGGCCTCGCGCTCGATGATCAGTTCCTCGCGTCCGCCCCCGGTACCGGAATTGGCATAGACATAGCTCACCGATCCCAAGTGCTCGGCGACGTCGGCCTTGAGGGTAAGGTCGCAATCGCCCTGGCCGGCGTCGAAGAAATGCTCCGGCCGCACGCCAAGCACGACATCGCCGCCTGTTGCAGGCAAGGCATCCGAAAGCGGCTTGCGCAGTCGCGCGCCGCGATGATTGACCAGTTCGACGACCGCCGCACCGTTGTCGGCCCCGACCATTTTTGCCGCCAGGAAGTTCATTTTCGGCGAGCCGACGAAGCCGGCAACGAAGCGGTTGGCGGGGTCGTCGTAGAGATCGAGCGGCGCGCCTATCTGCTCGATATTGCCGGCGTTGAGCACGACGATCCTGTCGGCCAGCGTCATCGCCTCGGTCTGGTCGTGCGTCACATAGACCATGGTAACGCCGAGTTCCTTATGAAGGCGCGATATCTCGACGCGCATCTGCACCCGGAGCTCGGCATCGAGATTGCTGAGCGGTTCGTCGAACAGGAACACTTGCGGCTCACGCACGATGGCGCGGCCGATGGCGACGCGCTGGCGCTGGCCGCCCGACAATTGCCGCGGCCGCCGCTTCATCAGCTCGGCGATGCGCAGGATTTCGGAAGCCCGCTTCACCCGCCGCTCGGTATCTGCCTTGGGGTTGCCGGTCATTCTCAGGCCGAAGCTCAGATTCTGCTCGACCGTCATGTGCGGATAGAGCGCGTAGGACTGGAACACCATGGCGATGCCGCGATCGGCTGCCTCGACGTCGTTCACCACTTTGCCGCCAATTGCGATCTCGCCGTCGCTGATGTCCTCGAGCCCGGCGATCATCCGAAGCAGCGTGGACTTGCCGCAGCCGGAAGGGCCGACGAAGACGACGAATTCGCCGTCATCGATGTCGATATTGGCGCCGTGGACGATCTCGAAGACGCCGAAGCGCTTGATGACGTTTTTGAGTGTGACTGCCGCCATGCTGATCCTTACTTGATGGCGCCGGCGGCGATGCCGGCAACGAAATGGCGCTGCAGAAGCACGAACACGACGAGCATTGGCGCCGTCAGCATCACCGCGCCCGCCATGATGCCGCCCCAGGACACCTTGGTGAGACCGATCAGCGTGCCGAGCGCCACGGGCGCGGTCATTGCGCCCGGCTTGGAATTGATCAGCAGCGGCCAGAGATAGTTGTTCCAGGAGGCAAGGAAGAGGATGATGGCGAGCGCCGCCAGCATCGGCCGCGCCAGAGGCAGTGCGACGAACAGGAATATCCGCCATTCCTTGACGCCCTCGACCTTGGCGGCGTCGAACAGCTCGTGCGGCATCATCGAAAAACTCTGCCGCATGAAGAGCACGCCCAGCGAATTGAACAGCGGCGGCACGATCAGCGCCACCCAAGTGTTGGCGAGCTTGAAGTCGCGCGCCACCATGATGAATTGCGGGATCAGCACGACCGCATAGGGCAGCGTGATGGTGCCGAAGATGATGGCGACGACCATGCCCTTGCCGAAGAAGTTGTAACGCGCCAGCGCCCAGCCGGCCATCGAGGTCAGCATCACCGACAGGAAGGTATAGGTCACCGCCACCGACACGGAGATGCCGATGGCGCCGATGAAATTGGTGCCGCGCTGCAGATTGCTGACATTGTCGAGGAAATTGCCATGCGGCAAAAGCTCGATGTCGGGGCTGAAGATGCCGTTGTCGGGCATCGTCGAAAAAACCACCATCATCCACAGCGGAAACAGCCAGACCAGCGCCAGCGGCGTCAGGAACAGATGCAGCGCGATGCTGCGTCCCAATCTGGCCTGGGAACGGCTGACTCTTGAGTGCGAGGTCATTTCGGTTCCCTCGTCAGCCATATCTGCACCAGCGAAATGGCAATCGCCAGCCCGGCCATGGTGTAGGCGACGGCCGAAGCGTAGCCGAAATTGAGCGACCGGAAGCCCTGGCGGTAAAGCAGCAGCCCGAGCGTTTCGGTGCCGCCGCCCGGCCCGCCGCGCTCGGTGATCAGGAAGGGCTCGGTGAACAGCTGCATGGTGCCGATGATCGACAGCACGGCGCAGAACACGATGATCGGCTTGAGCAGCGGCAGCGTGATGTAGAAGAACTGTTTGACCTTGCTGACCCGGTCCAGGGTCGCCGCCTCGTAGACATCCTCGGGAATCGACTGCAGGCCGGCGAGCAGGATGATGGCGTTGTAGCCGGCCCAGCGCCACGTCACCGCCATCATGATCACCGCCATCGCCGGGGTGACGTTGGTAAACCAGTCGACACTGGGCAGGCCGATGCTGTTCAGCAATTTGTTGATGATGCCGTAGTCGAGATTGAACATCAGCCGGAAAACCGCCGAATAGGCGACCTCGCCGACCACGACCGGCGCGAAGAAGGCAAAGCGGAACAGGCCACGGGCCTTGAGCAGTGGCGAATTCAAAAGCACCGCCATCACAATCGCCAGCGAAATCATCACCGGCACCTGGATGACAAGGATCAGCAATGTGTTCTTCAAGGCATTGAAGAAGGCCGGATCGCCGATCAGCCGGCCCCAGTTGAAGGTCGGCGCGAAGCGCCACGGCACGGTGCGCGTCGCCTGGAACGAGATCAGGAAAGAATCGATGATCGGCCACAGCCAGAAGATCGAAAAAATCAGCAGATACGGCGCGAGGAAGCGATACGCCGTGGCGTTCTGGTAGCGCATCGTTTTCCTCCTTTCTGCTTTCAAGTTCTTGCCTTCTCCCCTTGTGGGAGAAGGTGGATCGGCGCGTAGCGCCGAGACGGTTGAGGGGTGATGGCCGGAGTGCCGCCGGCGCCAAGCTGGAGCACCCCTCATCCGTCGCCTTCGGCGATACCTTCTCCCCCTTGGGGAGAAGGGGAGCCGCGCGCTCGGAGCCGCCTCGTCTAGATCACGACTTGACCGGCAGGCCGGTCGCCGCGGCGATCTGGCTTGCGGCATCGTCGAGCGCTGCTTTGGCGTCGGGATAGCCGCCGGCCAGATATTTGGTCTGCACCGCGCGGATGATGATTTCGGCGTCGCTCTGGAACGGCGTGCCGCGGCTGGGGACGACCTTGGGCAAGGTGCCGAGGATGTCCTTCCACACGGCTTGGCCACCCCAATAGGGCAGGCCTTCGGAGACATAAGGGTCGTTGAGCGCCGAGATCAGCGACGGCACCAGGCCGAAGCCTTTCAGCATGGTGATCTGGCCCTCATTCGTCGCAAGCGTGTATTTCAGATAGGCGTAGGCGGCTTCCTTGTTCTTCGACACCGAGGTGATGGCGAGCGAGGAGCCGCCGAGATTGGCGGCGCGCGGACCGTCGGCGGTCAGGCTCGGCATCAGATAGACGCCCCATTTGCCTGCCCCATCGGGCGATTCGGTGCGCACGGTGCCTTCATACCAGCCGCCATACATCTGCGTGGCGACCTTGCCGGCGGTGTTGTTGGTGATCTTGGTGCTCCAGTCGGCAGAGGAAATGATGCCGGCGTCCTTCATCTCCTTGATCTTGGTCATGGCATTGACGCATTTGGGCTGGTTGACCGTGATCGATTGCCCGTCGGCGGAGAAGTAGGCGCAACCCTGCTCGTTGGAGATCATGCGGAAGAATTCGGAATCGCCGTTGAAATCGGCGTTGGTCATCGTGACGCCGGGATTGGCGGCCTGGATTTTCTTGGCGGCGGCGATGAAATCGTCCCAGGTCTTGATCGAGGACGGATCGACGCCAGCCTTCTCGTAGAAGTCGCGGCGGTAGAACATCGCCACTGGACCGGAATCCCAGGGCATCGCATAGGCCTTGTCGTCAACCTCGAGCTCGGTACGCTTGAAGTCGGGGAATTTTGCCTGGTCTTCCGCGGTGTAGCCGAGCGTATGCAGGTCGACGAA
The DNA here is from genome assembly GCF_040320865.1 of Mesorhizobium sp. M0598. Lineage (NCBI taxonomy): Bacteria > Pseudomonadati > Pseudomonadota > Alphaproteobacteria > Hyphomicrobiales > Phyllobacteriaceae > Mesorhizobium > Mesorhizobium sp. M0598. The sequence goes on from NZ_JAMYQL010000025.1 coordinate 23,742, forward strand.
GCAATCCGGGAACTGGCTCCAGTAGTTTTCGGCTTCGCCGTTCTCGATCGTAACGATGTCAGGCAGCCCCTCGCCGCCGGCGGCACAGCCGGCGATCGATTTGTCGTAGGTCGGCTGGTTGCCAAGGTCCTCGACCGTCACCTTGATGTCGGGATACTGCTTGTTGAAGCCCGCTATGGTGGCCTTCAGCGACGAAGCGGCGATATTCCAGCTCCAGATCGTGATTTCACCGGACTGCGCAAAGGCCGGGCTGGAGCCCAAGGCAAGCGCGAGCGCGGCGCAGGTCAATTTTATGCGCATTGAAATCCTCCCATTTCAGTTGCTCTCTGTTTGCGAGCGTGGCTAGACTAGGCCTCGGGAAAGCCTTGTCCGCGACAAAGGGAATAAGAAATGAGCGGAAAGTAAGATGCCGGAAAGGCCGTTTTACCAGCCTGGCGCCAGCAGCGTGGAGGGCCTGCCGCTGCTGCTGCAGATGTTCCACACCCAGCCCCTGGTGATGCTCAAGCCGCATTGGCACGCCCAGGTTGAGGTGAATTTCATCGTGCGCGGGGCCGTGCATTACCGTATGGACGGGCACGGGCTTTCGCTCTCTGCTGGCGACATGTGTCTGTTCTGGGGCGGCCTGCCGCACCAGATGGACGAAGCCTCCGACGATGCCATCTATGCCGGCGCGCATCTGCCGCTGGTGCATTTCTTCCGGCTGCATTTGCCCGTGGAGGTCCGCAACAGGCTGATGACCGGCGCGACGCTGGTGACCGACGCCACCGACCGGTCGGACGACCACAATTTCGAGCGCTGGAACCGCTATGCCCGCTCCGGCGACCCGGTCAAGGCCGAGCATGCCGTCAACGAGCTTTTGCTGCGGCTGGAGCGGGTGCGCTTCGAGCCTTACCGGCTGGTGCCCGAAACCCCGGTCGAACAGGAGATAGGCAGTCCCTTCGATCAGCAATCGCTGCGCAATGTCGGGCGCATGTGCGACTTCATCGCCGAGAATTTCCTCTACGAGATCGATTGCGTCGACATCGCCGCGGCGGCCGATATCCATCCCAAATACGCCATGAGCATCTTCAAGAAATCGACCGGCATGACGCTCAATGAATATGTGAATTTGCTGCGCCTCAGCTACGCGCAGGCGCTGCTGATGCATCAGGATGCCAATGTGCTGCGCGTCGCCATGGAATCGGGCTTCGGCTCGCTCAGTGCCTTCAACAAGTCGTTCCGCAAGCTTTCCGGCATGTCGCCGTCGGATTTCCGCAGGGGCGTGGCCGGCGCCAGATAACGGCTGGATTCAGCCGATAATATCCAGGCGCCTCGGCAGGCGGTTCATCGGTGACGGACCGTTGGCGGTGATCAGGAACTGGTCCTCGAGATTGAAGCTGGCGAGACCGTCGATGTAGAGCGGGATCTCGAATGCCAGCACCATGCCGGCCTCGATCACGACATTGCTGTCGGCCGAGATGAACGGCCATTGCTCGGAAAACACGGAATGGCCGACCCCGTGGCCGAAATGGCCGCGGCGATAGGAATGCAGGCCCTGGCGCGCCAGGCTTTCGCTGGCGGCGCGATGCACGGCGGCTAACGGCTTTCCGGGCACAAGCGCGGCAAGCCCGTCGGCGAAGGCGCGTTCGGCTATCGCATGCAATTCGGCCTGTTCGGGCGACGGCGGCCCGAAGGTGAAATTCCGCGACATATCCGAGGCATAGCCGTTCACGCTGCACACCATGTCGGCCTTCAGCGGATCGCCGGCGGCGGCGACGGCGTCGGCGCCTTTTGGGCGAGCGCCCAGCGTGACGTATTCCGCCGTCGAGATTTGCTGCGACGACCCGGCGGCTGCATCCGCGACGCCTTGCCGGTAAAGCGCGACCAGCTCAGACTGACGCATGCCGGTCGTCGCATGCTGCTGCAGCCGCGACAGGCCGGCTTCCGACAGGGCGATGCCCTGCTGCAGAAGGTCGATCTCGCTCTGCGATTTGATTGCCCGCAGCCTGTCGAGAACCGGCGAGCCGTTGACCAGGGCAGTGCCCGGCAATATCGCCTGCATCGCGGAAAAATCGCTGGCCGAGACGAAATCCAGCTCGATGCCGAGCGTCGCACGCTCCAGCCCGAATTCTGCGAGGATCGTTTTCAGCTCGCGGACGGAGCGGGCAAGCTCGAAGGTCGCCGGACGTGAAAAACCGGGGGCGCGGCCAACCAAGCCGGCCTCGATGCGCTGCGCAACAGGCCGGTCGGCCGTCGCCGGCTCGAGCGACGCCGATTCGATCCAGATCGCATGCGTGCGCAGCACGGCGCCGGCCATCGCCGCCCGGAGCTGGGCAGCCTGGAAATCCGCCACCACGACGCCGATCGGCAGGTCGCCTCGCTTGGGAATAACGACGAAACCGGCGCCGGCCCGCCGGAACAGGCCGGCCGGGCCGATCCAGGCACCGGTGGCATATTGGAACGCCTCGGGCTCGCAAAGCACCATCGCCTCGATGCCGGCGCGCTGCATCAGGTCAGTTGCGCGCTCGCGGTCGACAAAGCCGGTCATGGGATCTCCTCGAATGCAATCGAATCCGACGCCGATGCGGCGGCGTTTGGCCTTAGCGTAGCTTCAGTGCCGCCGTGGAGCAGCTTTTTTCTGGAAGCGCTGTTCACCTTGAGAGTTCGTCGTCGGGAAACGAAAAAGCCGCGGCGAACCGCGGCTTTTCAACACAACAAGTGGCTGCTTCGAAAGTTTATTCGGTTTCGTCGGAAGTGTCGTCGGAACTGTCTGCCGCGTCATCCGCGGTCTGTCTTGCCAGCGCTGCCTGCAAGGCCAACGTGGCCTGTGGTGAGGCCGGTGTCGTCGCAACGACCGCCGCTGCATGAGCAACTCCGGTCGTCGACTTGTCCTTGGCCGCGGCGGACGTGGCGGCTCCGTGTCCCTGCGAGCCGGCCCCGGCCGAGTTTCCGCCGTTACCGTTGCTGCCGCCATTGCCGTTGCCATTGCCATTGCCCCCGGGAGCAGCGAGGACCGGAGACGCGACAAGGGTGAGAGCGGCTACAGTCGCGAATAGACAGGTGCGCGTTTTCATAGTTCCTCCTTCGAGTCGCCCTCCCGCCAGGATGGGTTCCAGATGAAAAACGTCAGGACTTCCGAATCCGAAAGTCGGCTGTTACCTAGCTTTGTTCAAATACAGTATTCTACAAGACGGACCTTGGTCCGAAATCGATACGCAAAAGTCCTGGATTTTATCGACAGCGTACTTCGGACGACCGCAGCGGCGGGATTTTTGCTGCCGGCAGATCCGGCGCCGCTACAGCGCAGTGTGCGTCGGCTGACATCAGGCTAGGGTCGAGGAAACCTCGCTGCTCGGCCATCGGTGAGATCATTCAAGGCGATTGAGGAACATTCCACATTTCGTGAAGTTGGGAGCGCAGGCGCGCTTTTGAGGTGCCAAAATGTTTGATGCCGACGGGCTTTGGGAGGAAGCCAGGATCCGCGTCACGCCTGCATTTCGTGTTTCGCGCCGCCGCGCATTGCAGTTTGGCCTGGGAGCAACGCTCGCTTCGGCCACCGGCCTTGCCCCGGTTTCCCGGGCCTATGCGCAGGATGAGGTCAAAGACGAAGACATTTTTTCCGGTTCGCCCTCAATCTCGAATATATGGAAGCCGAATATTACCTGCGCGGCACAACCGGAAAGGGATCGAAGACTCGGATGCCGGTCCGAAGGCCGGCGCTGTCGTTGGCGGCAAACAGGTCAGCTTTGACACGCCTGCAATCGGCGAGTTCATGCGCCCATGGCATCCAAAAAGCTAGTGAGTTCAATTGGCTCGCCCGAAAAGAGTCGAACTCCTGACCCCCAGATTCTGGTCTGAGAGTCGAGATCTAGGCGGTTCGAACGTGTCCCCTACTCCGTCAACGCTCCGGCTTCCCACCGCCAAGGCACATCATGGTTTAGGAGCTTGGCTTAGACGCTCGAAGTGAAGTACCCAGCCCATACCTTATTCCATTCTGGAGTTTCCACGTTGATCGTAGCGGTCAAGGCCGCCGAGAATCCGAGATGGTCAATACCAGCGAAATGATGCAGGTTCTTCTGGACCACGTGGCAAGCAGGCCGCTGAGCAGACGTAGCTTCCTGGTTTCAGCATATGGACCCTCTTTGTAATACGAATTGAAAATTGCGCCCTCATGTTTCAGAACAGGTCGGTAGACCCGCGAGGATGGTTTCGAATCCTGCGGGTCGCTCACGGTCCTCAAGGCGAGAATTCTAAGAGACGTTCAACAATGACCCAGCACGCAGAAAACGCTCGAATTCTCATGTACAGCCACGACACGTTCGGGCTCGGCCATTTGCAGCGCTGCCGGACTATCGCGCATTCGCTGGTCGAGGATTTCCGCGGACTTCAGGTGCTTATCATTTCGGGTGCGACTATCGCTGGCGCCTTCGACTACCGCGCCCGTGTCGACTTCGTGAAGATCCCCAGCGTCATCAAGCTGCGCAACGGCGAATACACCTCGCTGGAAAAGGACATCGATCTGCATGAGACGCTAAGGATGCGCCAGTCGATCATCCGCCATACAGCTGAGACCTTCCGGCCGGATATCTTCATCGTCGACAAGGAACCGCTCGGCCTGCGCGGTGAGATTGAGGACACGCTGTCCTACCTCAAGACGCGGGGCACCACGCTGGTGCTTGGCCTGCGCGAGGTGATGGATGCGCCGCATCTGCTCGAAGCAGAGTGGGCACGCAGAGACGTGATGCGCAAGATAGGCGTCTTCTACGACAAGGTCTGGGCCTATGGTCCGCCGGATTTCTACGATCCGTTGACCGGCTTGGATGTGCCCCCGGCTGTCAGGGCAAAGATGAGGTTCGTCGGTTTCCTGCAACGGAGCCTGCAGCGGAACGAGTTGCCCGGCCACCGGCCCGAGGGCGATTATATCCTCATTACTACCGGTGGCGGCGGTGACGGCGCCGATCTGATCCACGACGTCATTGATGCCTATCAGCAGGATCCGCAATTGCAGCATAGAGCCCTGATCGTGCTTGGGCCTTACATGCCGGCGCGCAAGCGCAACAAGCTGCTCAAGAAGGGGTCCAAGATCCCCTACATCAAGATCATCGAGTTCGACAACCGCATGGAAGACCTGATTGCCGGCGCCAAGGCGGTAGTGGCGATGGGCGGCTACAACACCTATTGCGAGATACTGTCTTTCGACAAGCCGGCGCTGATCGTGCCGCGCGTCGAGCCCCGCCAGGAACAACTGATCCGCGCACGGCGCGCAGCCGAACTCGGCCTCATCGAGATGCTTTTGCCGGAAGAAGCCGAGGATTCCCGGCGGTTTGCTGATGCATTGAAGGTGCTGCCGGACCGGCCCCGCCCATCGCAGAGCAATCCGCATCTGACGCTGGAGGGGCTGCCTCATATTTCCGAAATCGTCGCGGAACTGCTCGACCGGCGGGCCGGCCATCACCTTTCGGTCATTGAAGGAATGACCTGAGTTGCAACATCGCAAGATCGTCGTGGTTCTGAAGGGTTATCCGCGGCTGTCCGAAACCTTCATCGCGCAGGAACTGCTCGGTCTTGAGCGTGCGGGGTTCGACCTGATACTCGTCGCGCTCAGGCGGCCGACCGACGAAAAACGCCACCCCGTGCATGACGAGATCAAAGCGCCCGTCCATTATCTGCCGGAATATCTGCATGAAGAGCCGCTGCGCGTGCTTCGCTCGCTGTTTGCCTGTCTGCTGCGTCCGGGCTTCTGGCGCGCGCTCGGATCGCTGGCTGCCGATATGCCCCGCGACTTTACGCGCAATCGCGCGCGCCGCTTCGGGCAAGCGCTCGTGCTGGCGGCCGAATGGCCGGAAAACGCGGGCTGGCTGCATGCACATTTCGCGCACACGCCTGCATCGGTGACGCGCTATGCCAGCCAGCTTCGTGGCCTGCCCTGGACCTGCTCGGCCCATGCCAAGGACATCTGGACTTCGGCGGACTGGGATCTGGCCGGCAAGCTTTCCTCGGCGCGCTGGACGGTCACTTGCACGAAAACCGGCTTCGATCGTCTGAAAAAACTCGCTAACGGCAACTCGTCTGTGCATCTGAGCTATCATGGGCTCGACCTTGATCGCTTCGGCAGTTTCGGCGAGGCGCGAAAGCAGCATGACGGCTCGGCTCCGGACGAACCGGTTGTCGTTCTGAGTGTCGGGCGCGCCGTTGAAAAGAAAGGTTACGATACGTTGCTGGAGGCCCTTGCCCTGTTGCCCGGCGATTTGGCGTGGCGTTTCGAGCATATCGGCGGCGGCGAAGAACTGGAACGGTTCAAGGCGCTGGCGCAAAAGCTCGGCCTGGATGGTCGCGTCTCTTGGAAAGGCGCGCTTGCGCAGGAGGAGGTGCTTGAGCGCTACCGCCGCGCCGACATCTTCGCCCTGGCCTGCAGGATCACCGCAAATGGCGACCGCGACGGTCTGCCGAACGTTCTGGTGGAGGCGGCTAGCCAGCGGCTTGCCTGCGTGTCGACCGATATTTCCAGCGTGCCGGAGCTTTTATCGCCGGATGAAACCGGGTTGCTGGTTCCGACGGAAAACCCGATTGCCCTGGCACAGGCGCTGGAGCGCCTGATCCGTGATCCCGTGCTCCGCGACCGCCTCGGCGACGCCGCAGAGCGGCGCGTGCGCGGCAATTTCGATCATATGGCAAGCATTGGACAGCTCAAGGAACTGTTTGAGCGGGAGTGGCGGGCCGCCGAATGAAGCGGCTGCGCGCTTTCTTCTATGTCCAGCACCTGCTCGGCATCGGCCATCTCGCGCGCGCCAGCCGCATTGCGGCGGCTCTGGTCGATGACGGGTTTGACGTTACCGTCGTGACCGGCGGAGCGCCGATCGCCGGGTTTCCGGGACTGGGTGTACAATCTGTAACCCTGCCACCTGTCACCTCCGGTGATGAAGGATTTTCGGGACTTGTCGACCTGCAAGGCAACCCGATCGACGATGATTTCAAGAAATGGCGTTCAGAGATGCTGCTGCAGGCATTCCGGGATTGCAGGCCTGATATCGTCATTGTCGAGGCGTTTCCATTTGGACGCCGGCAGATGCGTTTCGAACTCTTGCCGCTGATCGAGGCCATCGACGCGACGTCGCCCAGACCGCTGCTGGCGACGTCCGTCCGTGATATCCTCCAGGAGCGCGTCAAGCTGGGCCGAAACGAGGAAACGGTCGATCTCATCAACAGGCATTTCGATCTTGTTATGGTCCATGGCGATCCGGCTTTCGCAACCATCGACAAGACATTTCCACTGGCTGGGGCGATCAGGGCCGAGGTCACCTACACGGGGCTCGTTGCCGCGCCGCCATCGCCCGCGGCCTCCGAGCGCTTCGACGTTCTGGTGTCGGTTGGCGGCGGGGCTGCCGGAAAGAGCCTTGTCAGATCCACCATCGCAGCGGCGCGGAATGCCAACAACGCTTGGAAATGGTGTTTGATCACCGGCCCAAACCTGCCGAAAGACGAGTTTGACGCGATCGCACGCGATGCCACGCCGGGCCTGTCCATCTTCCGGTTCCGCGAGGATTTCGCCAGCCTGCTGACCGGCGCCCGCCTGTCAGTCTCGCAGGCGGGTTACAACACGGTCTGCGATGTCCTGCGCGCGGGTTGTCGCTCCCTGCTCGTCCCATTTGCAGCCGGCGGGGAAACCGAACAGACGGTTCGCGCCCTGATGCTCGAAGAACTCGGTCTTGCAACGGTGCTGATGGAAAAGGATCTGACGCCTGAAGGTTTGGCGCAAGCGATCGAACAAGCGCTTGTGGAACCGACGCCATCCGCGCATCGTCTCGATCTGGAAGGCGCGCGTCGCTCCGCGCAAATCCTGCGCGAGCGGCATCGAACATGGTCCCTAAATGTGGGGCCCGGTTTCGGAAAAGTTCATGATAGATCCTAGAGCGGTTCATCGTTTCACGCAGAACCGCTCTGTCTCTTTGTTTTGACGCAATTCCGGACGGAAAGCCGTTTCCACACTTTCCTGCAAATGCTCTAACGCGCGTCGCGTCTGGTGAGATTCGTGCGACGCGCTTCAAGTCCTGTTTTATGCGTGTCGTTGTCCCAAAACCGCTACGCGCTTTTGGGCGAAATGCATTAAACAGTTCCAATCAGCATGAAGCGCGTATAATTTTTTGTCGGCAGTTCGCCGGAGAACCGCACCTCCCGTAGCGCCGCCATTTCCTCGAAGGCTGCAAGCGAAGCCACGCAGTTGATGTGCGTCGGCTCGCTGAAATAATCGTTCGATTGCAGCAGTACATTCGTGCCCGGCGGAAGCAGAGCAAGCCAGGCGCGCAGATCGGCTATGTGTTCGCAGCTCGTATTGACTATCAGATCGGGCCGCCCGGCCGCATAGTCGAGTGCGTACATATCTGCCGTCAGCGCCCGGAACCGGTCGCCGGCTTCCCGGTTGAGGGTCCGGGCGACCGGCGCGACTTCGGGGTCGATGTCGATGCTATCGACCGCCGCGATGTCGAAGCGGGCGTCGTTGAAAAGCATTGCCGGCAATACGCCGTACCATCCACCCAGAACCCATATGCGCCCGAAGCGGCCGCCGCCGCTTTCGAACAGCCTATCGAGCGCCCACATCTTGCAGGCGACCTGCTTGTGGTTGAAGGCGTTGGCGATATCGGCCTTCGGATGCTTGGCGACGACGCGCGCCAGCCCTGCCACGAGAGGGCAGTTGACATAAGCAGCAATTCCCCGCGTGAGGTCCAAGGCTTGCTCGTGCCAGTCCATGGCATTGCGTGGTTGCGTGACATCCATCATAATTCGTCTTGTATGTTGGGATTTTGGGCGACACAACGCAATCTTGCCTCCCGCAAGACTGTTTGATTCCGCGGACGTGATCATGCTGCAAGCCGCTTGGCTATTGCCCGGTGCCGGAGAGAGCCTGTTGCATCTGTCCGGATCATCGGCGTCCATCCGCCAGCACCAGCCGCGCAGCTGCGGCCTCGTGCTGCTCGGCTGTTCGCCAAAGCCCTACGAAAGCCGCGGACCGTTTGGCCAGCTGCTTTCTTCGCCGATCAACAATGCCCATGTCGTTGCCATCGACCATGCGCCGGAACTGGATCGCGCCGCCTCGCAGGTTCCTTGCATCGTTGAGCGCAGGACAATGTCCGTGCACAGCAGCTTCGAGCTTGTCGTTGGCGATGAAGAAATTGCCGATACGCCATTCGCCAGCAGGTGCTTTTACATCCTGCATCCTTCCAACTGAAGGGTCCACAGTCGCATATGGAAGCCAGCCTAGCCCGCTATATCTGGACGCACACCAAGAAGCAGCAGCTCTGGATATTGATGATCGTCGTGCTTTCGATGATCCCGTATTTCATGTCCTTCGACCTGCCGAAGCTGATCGTCAACGGACCGATCCAAGGTCGCGGCTTCGAGCAACCGGGCGCGACCCAGCCATTCATGAGGCTACACTACAACCTGCCGTTCATTGGAGAGGTCCAGTTCTTCTCCGGTTTTCAGCTCGACCGCGAGGAGACCCTGTTTGCCCTGAGCCTTGTGTTCCTCTTGCTAGTCGTCATCAACGGCCTGTTCAAATTCTACATCAACACCTACAAGGGCCGCCTCGGCGAACGCATGCTGCGGCGTATCCGCTTCGATCTGGTCGACCGTGTGCTGCGTTTTCCGCCGGTTTACTTCAAGCGGGTGAAATCCGCCGAAGTGGCGACCATGGTGAAGGACGAGGTGGAGCCGCTGGGCGGCTTCATCGGCGACGCCTTCCTGCAGCCGGTACTGCTCGGCGGCCAAGCGCTGACGGCCATGCTGTTCATCATGATCCAGAACGTCTGGCTCGGAATGATAGCGGTCGTGATCGTGGCGATCCAGATCGTGCTCATCCCGCGAATGCGGCGGCGGCTGATCGTGCTCGGGCGCCAACGGCAGTTGACGGCGCGCGCGCTTTCGGGCCGGGTTGGCGAAATCGTCGATGGCATCGGCGCGGTTCACGTCCACGATACATCAAACTACGAGCGCGCCGACATAGCTGCCCGGCTCGGGCTCATCTTCAAGATCCGCTTCGATCTTTACCAATGGAAATTCATGGTGAAGTTCCTCAACAATTTTCTCGCGCAGCTCACGCCCTTTTTGTTCTACATGATCGGCGGGTATCTGGTCCTCCAGGGGCGGCTGGACGTCGGCCAGCTCGTGGCCGTGATCGGCGCCTACAAGGACCTGCCCGGACCGATGAAGGAACTGATCGACTGGGATCAGGATCGGCAGGATGTCCAGGTCAAATATCAACAGGTCGTTGAACAGTTCACCGTGGAAGGTCTCATCGCGCCGAAAATCGGGGCATTGACGATCGACGATCCCGATCCGATGACCAAGCCGCTGTCGGCGATCAATCTGTCCATAGCAGACGATGGCGGTGCAATGCTCCTCAACCGTATCTCCCTCCAGGTCAAGCCGGGTGAGGCGGTGGCACTGGTCAGTACCGCAACAGGTGGAGCGGAGGCGCTTGCAGAAGCCTTCGCGAGGCTGAACTGGCCGGACAGCGGAAGGGTCGCTTCGGGCACCGACGACCTGCTTGAACTCCCCGAAGCAGTAACCGGCCGGCGGATGTCGTATGCCTCGTCGGATGTTTTCCTGTTCCAGGCAAGCCTCCGCGACAACCTGCTCTACGGGTTGAAGCATGCGCCGCTGACATCGGTGCCTTATGACGGTGCTGCGGCAGATCAGCACCGCTGGAACATTCACGAGGCGCGCCGGTCGGGCAATCCGGATCTTGATATCCACAGCGACTGGATCAACTATGCTTCCGCTGGCGCTACCGGCCCGCACGACCTCTTTGAAGCCGTGCGCCGGGTGCTCGACGCGGTTGTTCTGTCGCGTGACATTCTGGATCTCGGCTTGCGCTCTTCGGCCGACCTCACGCGTCACACGGAGCTTGCCAGGCGGATCGTCGAACTGCGTGCGGCGCTGCGGACCCGGCTGGAACAAGAGGGGCTGAGCGGATTGGTGGTTCCTTTCGAACCGGGCGCCTACAACAAGGAAGCAACGATCGGCCAAAACCTGCTCTTCGGCGCTGCCGCCGGCCCCGAACTGGCCGACAGGGCCCTGGCGGCCAATCCCTATTTTGCTTCCGTGCTGAGGCAAGCCGGCCTCGACCGCACGCTCTACGAAATGGGCTTGGAGATCGCCAAACAGGCGATCGAGCTGTTTGCCGACCTGCCGCCCGATCACCAGTTCTTCCAGCAGCTCGCCTTCATGAGCGCGGAGGAGATACCCGCCTACGAAACCTTGCTGCAACGGCTCAAGAACCGTCCCTACGAGGCGGTTTCGGAGAACGATCGCGCCATGATCGTCACCTTGAGCTTTGCCTACATCGAGCCCCGGCACCGCTTCGGCCTGCTGAGCGACGAGCTGATGAGCAAGATCGTCGCTGCACGCAACCGGTTCTATGAAGACCTGCCGCCCGAGCTGCACAATGCGGTCGAACGGTATGATCCTGCCAAATACATTGCCGCGGCCACCGTCATGGATAATGTCCTGTTCGGGCGTGTGGGCAACAATCATCCCGACGCGCCCGACCGCATACGCTCCATCGTCTATGACATTCTTGACGAACTGGGGCTTTATGGCGAACTTCTGGATGTCGGCCTGGACTTCAACGTCGGCTCCGGCGGCAGGCGGCTGACCGGTGGACAGCGACAGAAGCTCGATGTTGCCCGGGCCTTGCTCAAGCGTCCCGATTTTCTCATTCTCAACCGGCCGCTGTCGGCGCTCGACCAGCGCATGCAGGATAAGGTGCTGCGAAATGTGCTCGAGGAAGCCAGGCGCGACGGCCATTCGCCGGCAATTGTGTGGGTCGTGACGAATCCGGCAATGGCGATGATGTTCGATCGCGTTATCGTCTTCGACTCGGGTCAATTGGCGGAAGACGGAACACACGAGACACTTTTGGCAGGGAACGGTATCTTCAAGGAACTGTTGTCATAGAGCAACGGACATTCAGATGGGATCATTCTGCCGGTGCCGGACATCGGGCTCGCCACCTTTCGCGTGGTTTGTCTCGCCATCCCGGAAAGAGAATTGATTCCATCTGGGCGTCCGTTGCTCTAGTCTGGCAAACGCGAATTTTGGAAGGTTTGCGACAATGCTGCTCAAGGATGAAGTTGGAATGCTGCAACGCGTTCCCTTGTTCTCTGCCATCGAGCCGACAAAGCTCAAGCTGCTTGCGTTCACATCCGATCGTGTGAGCTACAGCGCCGGCCAGATCCTTTTCCGGCAGGGCGACGAGGGAGACGCCGCCTATGTCATCCTTTCAGGCAGGGCGGATATTCTTGTCGATTCCGACAGCGGACCGATAAAAGTTGCCGAACTGGAGCCAAATTCGATCGTTGGCGAGATCGCCATATTGTGCAACAGCTCCCGCACTGCCACCGTCAGAGCGGCAAGTCCGCTGGAAGCCCTGAGAATCCGCAAGGATCATTTCCTGAGGCTTATGAGGGAGTTCCCGGAAATGACCATCGAGATATTGCGGGTTCTTGCCGATCGCCTAAGCCATACGACCGCGGATCTGATCGACGCACGAAGCGCCAAATAACGAAGGACGTGCGCTCGATCCTCGCCGTCGTGACGGCACTGTCCTCTCGCTGAGAAGATCACCCGGAGAAAGCCTGTCTCGCCTAGCAGCAGTTGTTTGGATATGATGGGCGAAGGGGTAGCATGGACGACAACGTTTTCCTGGTCAGGTTTTGGGGTGTCCGCGGCAGCATTTCGGTATCAGGGCCAGAATTCTCTCGCTATGGCGGCAACTCAATCTGTGTCGAGATGCGATGCGGTAAGCATACGCTTCTGTTCGACGCAGGCTCTGGCCTACGGCCTGCCGGCGCGGCGCTTCAGGCGTTGGGCGTGACCGATTTCGACCTGCTTTTCACCCATTGCCATTACGATCACATCATCGGGCTGCCGTCTTTTGCGCCGATCTATGACCGGGGCGCCAAGGTTACGCTTTGGTCCGGGCATCTTGCAGGACACATGACGACCCGGCAGATGGTCGATGAGTTCATGCGGCCGCCGTGGTTTCCGGTGAAACTGGAGGCCTGCAAGGCAAGCCTCGACTATCGCGATTTCGTATCTGGAGACGTGCTTCGCCCGCGCGAAGGGGTGGTGGTCCGAACCGGCAGTCTTATGCATCCGGGCGGCTGCATAGGCTACCGGGTCGAATGGGGCGGCGGCGTCGTGGCGGTGATCACAGACACTGAGCACGAGCCGGACAAACTCGATCAGGCGGTGCTCGGCCTGATCGAAGATGCCGACCTCGTCATTTACGATTGCACCTACACCGAGGAGGAAATGGAACGCCGCCGCGGTTACGGGCACTCGACTTGGCAACAGGGCGTCAAGCTCTGTGAGGCGGCCGGTGCGCGGAGGCTTGCACTGTTTCACCACGATCCGACACGCACCGACAAGGAACTGGACAAGATCCAGAAACTGGCCAAGGACAGGTTTACCGGCGCTTTTGTCGCGCGGGATGGCCAGACGCTCAAACTTCCAGTCTCATTGCGCAAAAAGCGCTGAGCTATTTTCCTCTATCTCTTTGTTTTGACGCAATTCCGGACGGAAACCGTTCATACCTTCCTGGAATTGTTCTACCGGCGCTGCGCCCCATCAATGTCCTGATCGGAAGCCATGCGCAGGCTTCAGTCTGTGCGGTGACTGTGAACAGCCGTTCGAGGAAGAGCCAGGCCGATTCATCATGTACGAGATGGTGGGTGAGCAGGCCCACCGGTTCGCCCCCATCGAATGCATGCTGCAATTGCGCAATGATAGCCTGAACCAATAGGCCATGATCGCGGCAGCCGCGCGTGCCATGCCAATCCATGATGTCGACATTGCTGTTGATGACCGCAAGTGAAGCCGGCCTTGGCGGCCCATAGACCGACAATGCCGAAAACCCTATCGATCCAAGGTCGGATACCAAGCCGGCGTCGATCCTGTTCCAGGGTGGCACCAGCATCGGAACGGCACGTGCGCCGTGCAGGCCGGTTATGTGCGCCAGCCCGCGAGCCAGATCATCGAGCACCGCCTCGCGTGGCCGATGCGCGCCGAGCTCCTGCTTCTTCTGGCCCTCGGGCGCATGATTTCGGTGCGCCCAGCCATGGATGGCGACCGTGGCATGCGGCGCCTCGTCAAGCCGAACGACAAGCTTCTCGTCAGTCAGGGCGGGAATGACGGCCAGAGTCACCGGAACCGCGAATTCACCGGTGAGGTCGAGCAACCGATCAAGCGCAGGCGTCGGATCCACGGCGTCATCGTCGCGCAGCCAGAACTCTGCCTTACGGTCCGCCCGTTGCCGGCTCGCCAGTTCCTCCACCAAGGGTTGCCAGATTTGATCGGATGTCATGAGACCGGGATCTTTGCAAGAAGTTCGGCCAGACGCGCCGCTGCAGCACCGAGAGAACGTTCTTCGAGGATGAAACGTCTGGCTTCTGCGGCCATGATGGATCTTTCGTCGTTACGGGCCAGAAGCCTTTCAATGGCAGAAGCGAACGCCGCCACATCGTCCGGCGGGGTGAGAAACCCGGCCTGGCCATTCCGGACGACCTCCGGCACGCCGGCGACGTCCTGAGCCACAACCGGAAGGCCGGCGGCCTGTGCTTCAAGATAGGCAACGCCATAGGCCTCGCCGAAACCCGGCCAGACGTAAATTCCCCCACTGTAGAGGACATCCGGCACGGCGGCTGGCTCAATCGCGCCAAGCCATTCGATACGCTCGGCGGGCAAGCCGGCGAATTGCGCTTTGATCTCCTCGCGGGCAGGTCCGTCCCCGACGACCGACATGGTCCAGGGCAGGTGACCGATCGAACCGAGCGCCTGCGCCAGCATGCGATAGCTTTCGAGTTTGTCGCCCGGGCGCATCATGGCGACGGTAACGAGGCGCGTCGGACAACCTCGTGCCGGCGTTTCCCGGAATAGCGATGTGTCGATGAAGGGCGAAAGCATGCCGAAAGCGGCGTCGGGTACCGCATCTGCCAGTCCCTGACGATCCCTTTGCGTGAAGCAGATGTTCAGCGCCGCCTGTTCGACGGCTCGCGCCACCAACGCTTGCGTATCGGCCCACAAACCGGTGTTGCGCCGCCTCGAATAGGAGGCTTCCGTTGTCACATAGGGGACACCAAAGGCCAACGCCAGTTCGGGCCCGATCAGGTCGGGCGCCTTGTAATAGGGATGATAGGTGAACCACAGATCGGGCTTGCCGTCACGATCCCAAAGCCTTGCCAGCCGCGCGGCTTCCTCCCGGGCCTCGATCTTGAGCGCATCGAAACTTTTCGAATCCGGTTCGCGTAGATAGAAGCGCAATTCGGATGCCAGTTCGACGCTATGTCCTCCATGCTCCAGCGCCTTGACCAGCATCCGTGCCATCTGGCGGTCGCCGGAGGCAACGGGATGATTGGGCGACTTCAGCGGCGCATAGAAGGCAATTCGCATCCCCGGACCCTATCATCGGAAAGCCTGCGCAAGTCAATTTCGAAGCATGATCGACTTCACCCTCAAGCACTGGAATGTGCTATCTGATGCTCATGGAAACAGCTGCCGCGTCCGATCCGTTTGTTGCTTCTCTGCCGGTCTTCGCAAAGTTTGAAAGCGTTGTCGATATCGATAACTATCGGCCTCTCCCCGATGGCTGGGCGCTGGCCACCGCAGACATCGTCGGCTCGACCAAGGCGATCGAGGCGGGGCGCTATAAAACCGTCAATATGGCCGGTGCCAGCGTCATTTCGGCGCTGCTCAATGCGCTGGGTAGGCAAGATCTTCCCTTTGTCTTCGGCGGCGACGGCGCGCTCGTGGCGTTTCCCGGCTCGGCGCTGGAGATCACCCGCAACGCGCTGGCGGCTGTCCAGAGATGGGTGGCGGACGAACTGGATCTGACCTTGCGTGCCGCAATCGTGCCGATAAAGGATATAAGAGCGCAAGGCCTCGACGTTCGCGTGGCGAGGTTCCAGGCCTCCGATGCGGTCTTCTATGCCATGTTCGCCGGAGGTGGCGGCAGTTGGGCGGAAGCCGAGATGAAAGCGGGGCGCTACCGCATCGATCCTGCGCCGGCCGGCGCGCGGCCGGACCTGACCGGCCTCTCGTGCCGCTGGAACCCGATCGAAGCCCGGCATGGCGAAATCGTCTCGATCATCGCCATACCGGGGGCGTCGCGCGACTTGCGCGGTTTTCAGTTTCTGGTTTCCGACATCATCGCCCTTGCCAGCAGGCAGGAACGCGATGGCCACCCGGTGCCGGTGAACGGGCCGGACTACAGTTTGCTGCCCGCCGGCCTCGATATCGAGGCGCGGGCCACGGCGCCGGCAGGACGGCGGTGGCTGTCGAAGCTGTGGATAGTGTTCCTGATGACGCTTACGGCTGTTACGGATAGATATGGCTGGACGATCGGCAGATTCGATCCGAAGATCTATAAACGCGAAGTGGCCAGCAATTCGGATTTCCGGAAGTTCGACGATGGCTTAAAGATGACCATCGACGTTGACGCGGATGTGTTGCAACGGATCGAGAACCGGCTGAAACAGGCGGAAGAGGCGGGCATCTGCAACTATGGCCTGCACCGCCAGAAATCGGCCTTGATGACATGCCTCGTCGCATCGCCGCTGCAGCGCGATCACGTTCATTTCATCGATGGCGCCGCCGGCGGCTATGCGATGGCTGCCACAAGCCTTAAGGCGAAGGTGCCGGTCTGACGGCTTGCGGACATCGATTTTCCGCAATATGCCTCGGGGCTCTTGTGAGCGGTGAGCCTCACCATGGAAGCGGACGGCCTGTCCGAATTGACGGGAAGCAGATTTTTGGACGCCTCACGATCGACATATGACCGTCTTCTGAACCGGATTTCGACGCGTGCCGCGCAAGTCGGCGTGATCGGACTGGGCTATGTCGGGTTGCCCCTGGCGGTTGCGATCGCACGCGCCGGCTTCCCTGTTTGCGGCTTCGACATCGAAGCCCAAAAGGTCGAGAGCCTGAACAACGGACAATCCTACATCGAGGCGGTGACGTCGACAGCCCTTGCCGGCCAGGTGGCGAGCGGACGGTTCCGCGCCACTGCGGATTTTGCCGAACTGGCCGTCTGCGATGTCATCATCATCTGCGTTCCGACACCACTGACGAAACACCGCGAGCCGGATCTCTCCTTTGTCAGGAACACCGCAGGCACCATCGCGAAGCATCTGCGTCTCGGCCAGCTGATCGTGCTGGAATCGACCACCTATCCCGGCACCACCGACGACGTGATCAAGCCCATCCTGGAAAAAATCGGCTTGCAGTCGAGGATAGACTTCTTCCTCGGCTTCTCGCCCGAACGCGAGGATCCCGGCAACCGCAGCTTTGAAGTCGCGACGATCCCCAAGGTCGTGGCAGGTGACGGCATTGAAGCGGCGACGCTCGTGCAGGCTTTCTACCATGGCGTGGTCAAGACCGTCGTTCCGGTTTCCACCACGGCGACCGCCGAGGCGGTCAAGCTGACGGAAAACATCTTCCGCTCGGTCAACATAGCCCTCGTCAACGAGTTGAAGATCGTGCTCGGTGCGATGGGAATCGACATCTGGGAGGTGATCGAGGCGGCAAAGACCAAGCCCTTCGGCTACATGCCTTTCTATCCTGGCCCTGGACTTGGCGGGCACTGCGTTCCGATCGATCCCTTCTACCTGACGTGGAAGGCTCGCGAATACGAACTGCCGACCCGCTTCATCGAGCTGGCGGCAGAGATCAACACGGCCATGCCGCGTCATGTGGTCGATGAACTGGCGAAGGCGCTGGACCGGCGCTGCGGCAAGGCGCTCAGCCGCTCGCGCATTCTCATCATCGGGCTCGCCTATAAGAAGAATGTGCCCGACATCCGCGAAAGCCCCTCATTGCGGCTCATTGAACTCATCGAGGAATGGGGCGGCAAGGCGGAATTCCACGATCCGCATGTTACCGAAATCCCGGCCACACGGGAGCATATGGCGATCAAGGGGCGTCGCTCGGTCGAATTGACCGAGGTGGCCTTGAAGGATTTCGACGCTGTCGTCGTTGCAACCGACCACGACGCGATCGACTATCAGGCGATCGCGGATCACGCTCTACTGATCGTCGACACACGCAATATTTTTGGCCGCCTCGGGCTAGCCCGAGAGACGGTGGTGAAGGCCTGACGGCGTCCGAGCCGGCGAATTTGTGCAAGGAGATTTCGAGATAGCATGAGCACAGCGCAAGCAGAAATTTCTGCCATTCTCATGGATAAGGTTGCCGATTGGCTGACCCAATCGGCGTTGGCGGGCGACGACCTGGAAACATTGGTAAGGGGCTTTTGTGAACGGCTGGCTGCTGCCGGCCTGCCGTTGAAGCGGGTGCATTTGAGCTTTTCGATGCTTCATCCGCTTTATGACGCGCTCGGCTTCACCTGGCTCCGCGGCCAGGGCCTGGAAGTGGAAGGCTTCCGCAAGGAGAACGGCGTTCATTCCGACAGATTCCTGACCAGCCCATACTACCATCTGCTCAGCCACAAGCTCGACCATCTGCGGCGCCGGCTCGACCCGTCGGTGCCGTCGGAATTTCCTGTTTTCGATGACCTCAAGCTGATGGGCGTCACCGATTACATGGCTTTCGTCCATCCCTTCAGCGGCAACACCAGTCAGGGCATGATCGGGTCTTGGTCCACCGACAGTGCTGCAGGCTTCAGCGACAGCATGATTTCGGCGCTGCTGCGCATCCAGAACCATCTCGCTATCGCAACCAAGATGGCGGTGCTCACCAAGCTTGCCGACAACATGATGACCACTTATCTCGGCGGCGACGCCGGCAGGCGCGTGCTCGACGGCCAGATCAAGCGCGGCGAGGGTGATACAATCCGGGCGGCACTGGTCATGGGCGACATGCGCGGGTCGTCAAGACTTGCCGAAACCTCCGGCCGCGAAGTCTATATCGATACGCTGAACCAGTTTTTCGACGCCGCTGCTGCACCTTTCAATCGCAAGGGCGGGCAGATCATGAGTTTCATAGGTGATGGCTTCATTGCCGTCTACCCTTGCGCAAGGCACCGTTCACAGTCCGAGATCGCCTGCCAGGCTGCTCTTGCAGCAGCGCACAAGGCCACCGCGCGCATGATGGATCTCAATCTGCGCAGAAAGCAGCAGGGATTGAGCGACATAAACTATGGTATCGGCCTGCATGTCGGCAATGTGATGTTCGGCAATGTCGGGCTTACCGACCGGCTCACATTCTCTGTTTTCGGCTCGGCTGTAAACGAGGTCCAGCGCCTCCAGACCCTGACCAAGAAATATCCGCACAGCGTTCTCGCCAGCAAAGACTTCGCCGGCTATTGCGGCGCCAACAACTGGCTGGCGCTCGGCATGGAGGAACTGGCGGGCATCAGGCAGAAGCTAACGGTGCTTTCACCCGATTTGTCGGGTACTCTCTCGCTCGACGAAGACGGTGCGCTGGAGCCGATTTACGACCGAATATCGGACGCCGAGCAGGTCATGCTGCTTCATCGCAATGCCGCGCGGCCGTCCGCGGGCGACCCGAGGAAGCTCCAGTAACCGCCACGATCTGATCCGAACGCGTTTGGTATGCAGTCCGGTCGCCGGTTCCGCCAGGGAACTGGGGACTGTTCGAATCCAAGTTGCTCTAGGCTGGCAATGCGCTAGTCTCGCCTTCTGGACCTGCCAGAGTGGGGGCTGGTGTGAGAATGAATTTGGGCGTTGATCTGCTGCGGATCGAGGATGTTGGCATCTCTTTTGCCATTATAGGGGGACCGTTGCATGCCGTCAGGCGTGCAAATCTTCGCGTCCTGCCCGGCAAGGTTACCGCGCTTGTGGGCGAGTCCGGTTCCGGAAAATCGGTTCTTAGCCAGGCAGTGATGGGCATTTTGCCGAACACAGCCCATGTTCGCGGCCGTATCCTGTTTTCCGATCCTGAAAAGCCCGGCACAACGCAGGATATCCTGCAGATGCCGCGTGACGGACCCGAAATCCGGGCGTTGAGAGGCAGCCGCATCGGCAAAATATTTCAGGAGCCGATGACATCACTGTCGCCGCTGCATACGATCGGCAATCAGGTGAGCGAATCCCTGCAGATTCATACGCCCATGGCTTGGGTGGAGCGCAAGGCGCGGACCAAGGAAATGCTCGGACTTGTCGGCTTTCCCAACCCCAAGCGCGCCTATGACATGTATCCCTTTGAACTTTCGGGAGGATTGCGTCAACGCGCCATGATCGCCATGGCGCTTATCTGCCGGCCCGCGCTGTTGATCGCCGACGAGCCGACGACGGCGTTGGACGTCACCATCCAGGCGCAAATCCTGCAATTGCTGCGCGAGCTTCAGACGAAGCTGAACATGGCGATGCTGCTGATCACGCACGACCTTGGCGTAGTCGCCAACGTCGCCGACGAGGTGGTGGTCATGTACCATGGCGAGATCATGGAAGCGGGACCTGTGGAGGCGATATTCCGCCGGCCGGGCCACCCTTACCTGAAGGGCCTGATGGCAGCCGTTCCGCATTTCGACCTGAAGCCCGGCGAAAGGCTAAAGGCGCTCCGCGAGGTGCCGGTGAATGTCGGGAACCTGCTCGGCAAGCAGACGGCGCCGGCATCGAAGGGGCCGGACGACATCCTGCTGTCGGTCAGGGATCTGACAAAGACCTTCACGATCCGCAAGTCCGGATGGTTCGGCGGAGATCATCAAACCTCTGTTCGCGCCGTGGACGGCGTGAGCTTTGATATCAGGCGGGGTGAGTGCCTGGGTCTTGTCGGCGAAAGCGGCTCCGGCAAAACCACCGTCAGCAAGATCCTCATGCGGGCTGTCACCCCTAGCGGCGGCTCTGTGATCTTCAATGGCCGCGATGGTCCGATCGACGTCTTGGAAGCCGAGGGAGACGCCCTGCGCATGCTGCGCGCGAAAATCCAGATGGTCTTCCAGGATCCGGTTTCGTCGCTTTCACCCCGCATGACGGTGGAGAACATTTTGAGCGAGCCGCTGGAAATCCATCGACGTGGCAATGCCGCGTCCCGACTCGCCACGGTCAAGAGCCTGATGCAGGCAATCGGGCTCGACCCGCGCTTCATAAAGCGTTATCCGCATAGTTTCTCCGGCGGGCAGCGTCAGCGTATCGGCATCGCGCGCGCGTTGGCGCTGGGGCCTGAACTCCTGATCTGCGACGAGCCGGTTTCGGCACTCGATGTCTCTGTCCAGGCGCAGATCCTGAACCTTCTGAAGGACCTGCAGAAGGAACTGGGCCTGACCTACCTATTCATATCCCACAACCTGGCGGTGGTGGACTACATGGCAGACCGCATCGCGGTGATGTGCGGCGGGCGTATCGTCGAGCTCGCGCCGCGCGAAATTCTGCTTAGGAAACCGGTCCACCCCTACACGCGCTCACTGGTCGCCGCAGTACCTTTCCCCGATCTCGACAGGCCGATGGATTTCAAGACGCTGAAACTCAGCGGCGCTTCCGACACCAGCGCATGGGGACCGCAATTCCGCGACGAAGGCGACGAGGATATGCTGTCGCCGCTCGATCTTGGCGGCGGCCACCTCGTGCTGGCCCGACGTTCGGCCGATGTCAGCGAGCTACGCCATTGATCGGCCGGCGCACCGTCCTTGGACTCATGGCTTCGGCATTTCTGCCGGGCACGTTGCGCGCCGGCGATCTGGAGCCGGAATTTCTTGAGCCGCAGCTGAAGGCCAGAGCGCTGCCGGCACTTGCCGAACGCCTGCCCAAGCGCCCGCGCGCGTTGAATCTCGCTGCGATGGGCCGGCAGCCCGGCCAATATGGCGGCACGCTGCGCACGATCATCGGCAGCCAGAAAGATATCCGGATGATGACGATCTACGGGTACGCTCGCCTGGTCGGCTATGACGAAAAGCTTAACCTGCAAGCCGACATTCTCGAAAGTTTCGATGTAGCGGATGATCGTGTCTTCACTTTCAAGATACGAGAAGGACATAAATGGTCTGACGGTAGCCTGCTGACGTCGGAGGATTTTCGCTATTGCTGGGAAGATGTCTGGCTGAACGATGAGCTTTCGCAAGGCGGGCTCGCCCCGGCCCTGCTGGCGGACGGCAAGCCGCCACGCTTCGAGATCGTCGATCCGTTGACGGTCCGCTATAGTTGGAATGCGCCCAATCCCGACTTCCTGCCCAAGCTCGCCGCTGCTTCGCCCCTATCGCTTGTTCTGCCGGCCGCCTATCTCAAGCAGTTCCACAAGAAATACCAGGATCCATTCCGGCTCGCCGGCCTAATGAAGGAGAACCGGGCCCAGAAATGGACGCTCTTGCATATCCGCATGTCGCGGCAGTATCGCCCGGAGAACCCGGAACTGCCGACGCTCGATCCCTGGCAGAACCGGACCAAGCCGCCGGCTGAGCAGTTCGTCTTCGAGCGGAACCCATTCTTTCATCGAATAGACGAGAATGGCCGGCAACTGCCCTATGTCGACCGGATTGTCATGAATGTCAGCTCGTCGGCGATCATTTCCGCCAAGACCGGTGCGGGCGAGAGCGACCTGCAAGGCATGGGAATTGACTTCACCGATTACTCCTTCCTGAAGGATGCGGAGAAGCGCTACCCGGTGAAGATGCATCTCTGGAAACGCACACAAGGTTCGCGGCTGGCGCTGCTGCCCAATCTGAATTGTGCCGACCAGGTGTGGCGTGGCCTTTTTCGTGACGTGCGCGTGCGCCGCGCACTTTCGCTCGCTGTGGACAGGCGCGAGATCAATTTGGCTGTGTTCTACGGATTGGCGCAGGAAAGTGCCGATACGGTCCTGCCGGAGAGCCCGCTCTACCGGCCGGAATTCGCGAAAGCCTGGGTCGCCCATGATCCCGACCAGGCCAATGCCCTGCTCGACGAGGTCGGGCTTCAGGCGCGTGACGATGACGGCCTGCGGATACTTCCCGACGGACGCCCGGCGCAGCTCGTAGTGGAAACGGCCGGCGAAAGCACGCTGGAAACCGACGCGCTCGAGCTCATCACCGATCACTGGCGCAAGATCGGCATCGCCCTGTTCATCCGGACTTCGCAGCGCGACATCTTCCGCAGCCGCGCGCTTGGTGGCCAGATCATGATGTCGATGTGGTCGGGCATCGACAATGGCGTGCCGACCGCCGACATGAACCCCTACCAACTGGCCCCCACCGTCGATGACCAGCTGCAATGGCCGCTCTGGGGTGCTCACTACTTGTCCCGTGGCAAGGTCGGCGAAGCGCCCGATCTCCCGCCCGTGGTCGAGTTGATGGCTTTACTCAAGCGCTGGAACGCATCGACCGAAGCCACGGAGCGCGCCGAGATCTGGAATTCAATGCTGTCGATCTATACCGATCAGGTGTTTTCGATCGGCACGGTAAACGGAACGCATCAGCCGGTTCTGGCGTCCTCGCGGCTGCGCAATCTGCCTGACAAGGCGCTCTACGGCTACGACCCGACCGCCTATTTCGGTGTCTATATGCCGGATACATTCTGGCTTGGAGAGTCCTGAGCGTGCTTCGATATTTTGTCTGGCGCATCGCCGTGATGGTTCCAACGCTGCTGGTCATATCGGCACTGGTGTTCACGATCATCGAACTTCCCCCAGGCGACTATTTCGACAGCTATGTTGCCGAGCTTCGGGCTCAGGGCGAAGCGGTGGATTCCGATCGCATCGAGATGATGCGCAAGGAATATGGTTTCGACAAGCCACCGGTCATTCGCTACTTCTACTGGGTCGGCGGGATGCTGCACGGCGATTTCGGCTATTCCTTCGAATATGAGCTGCCGGTTCGCGACGTCGTCGGGGACCGAATGTGGCTGACGGTGCTGGTTTCCTTCGTCACGATCATCTTTACCTGGCTCATCGCCTTTCCGATCGGCATGTACTCTGCCACGCATCAATACAGCTGGGGCGACTACGGCCTGACTTTCTTCGGCCTTCTCGGCCTTGCGATTCCGAACTTCATGCTGGCGCTGATCCTGATGTATTTCGCCAACATCTGGTTCGGCACGTCTATCGGCCATCTCATGGACCAGCAATATCTCGGCGAGGCGATGAGCTGGGCCAAGGCGAAGTCGATCCTCGCCCATCTCTGGATTCCGGTCTTGATCATCGGCACCGGGGGCACGGCAAGCATGATCCGGCGGCTGCGCGCCAATCTGCTCGATGAGCTACATAAGCAATATGTCGTGACCGCGCGCGCCAAAGGCCTTCATCCCTTCAGGGCGCTGGTCAAATATCCGCTGCGCATGGCGCTCAATTTCTTCATTTCAGATATCGGCTCTATCCTGCCGGCCATCATCTCCGGCGCCGAAATCACGGCAATCGTGCTGTCTTTGGAGACGACCGGGCCGATGCTGATCAAGGCGCTGCAAAGCCAGGACATGTATCTGGCAGGGTCGTTCCTGATGTTCCTCGCCTTCCTGACGGTCATCGGCGTCCTGATTTCCGACCTGGCGCTGGCGCTACTTGATCCGCGAATTCGTTTGCAAGGCGGCAGCACCAAATGAACACGCCATCGCCGCTGCCCGCTCCGGGCGCCCCACTGCAACACTACGTTTCCATCGCGCCCTTTGACCTGCAGTCGGTCGAGGCGATGACTCCGGAGCAGTCGAAGGTCTTTCAGGCGTCGCAGTTGCGGCTGATGTGGTGGAAATTCCGTCGGCACCGGCTTGCCCTTGTATCCGGCATATTCCTGGCAGCGCTCTATTGCGGGATACTGATCTGCGAGTTCCTGGCGCCCTACGATCTGCACACGCGCAACATGGACTACATCTATTCGCCGCCGCAGCGGGTGCACCTGTTCCACAACGGCCAGTTCGTCGGGCCGTTCGTCTATGGCCGCCAGATGACGCTGGATATGGACACGCTCAAGCGGAACTACATCGAGAAACAGGATGATGTTCAGCGGATCCGTTTCTTCTGCAAGGGCGACAGTTACCGGTTCTGGGGCCTTATCGAAGGTGACAGGCATTTTGTCTGCCCCGCCGAAAACGGCCAGCTCTTTCTGGCCGGCACTGACAGGCTGGGGCGCGATGTGCTCTCGCGCATCATCTATGGCGCACGCATTTCACTGACAATCGGCCTCGTCGGCATCAGTTTCAGCTTCCTGCTCGGCATTGTCATCGGCGGACTGGCCGGCTATCACGGCGGTATCTTCGACCTGATCGTCCAACGGATAATCGAAGTTCTGCAATCGATCCCCAGCATTCCGCTATGGCTGGCTCTGGCGGCGATCATGCCGATAACCTGGAGTCCGATCCTGATCTATTTCGGCATCACCGTCATCCTCGGGCTGCTCGACTGGACCGGACTGGCGCGGGCCGTGCGTTCGAAGCTTCTAGCCTTGCGCGAGGAGGATTACGTTCTGGCCGCGCAATTGATGGGCGCCAAAAGCAGCCGCATCATCGGGCGGCATCTCATCCCCGGCTTCATGTCGCATCTGATCGCGACGGCGACGATCTCGATACCCGGCATGATCCTGGGCGAGACGGCGCTGAGCTTCCTCGGGCTCGGCCTGAGGGCGCCGATAACCAGCTGGGGCATCCTGCTCACCGAGGCGCGCAGCGTCAGCGTGATCGCGTTCTATCCATGGCTGCTTTTGCCGATGCTCCCCGTCGTTCTCGTCATCTTGGCGTTCAACTTCCTCGGCGACGGGTTGCGGGACGCCGCGGACCCCTACAAGTGACATCGCTGTTCCGCCGCGCGCTGCGCCGCCGACTCCACCCGGTATGATCCTTGTCGGCAACTGTTCGCTTGTTGCAGTGTTCATCGTTCGCCTCTACACGCGGCAAGACTCGATCGGGGTTTAACACGTCGGCCTCGGGCCTCAGCCGCGAAACGCTCTGGTCGGGGGCAGTTGATTTCGTGAACTGGTTCTGGACATACAATCGTACATGAGTCGCCTTGACAGTTTCATCCGGAGGATGACCGCACAGCGCGACATACTTGATCATGTCTGCGCCGAGGTGGCGAAGATGGAGGGGCCCGTGCTCGAGCTCGGCCTCGGCAATGGCCGGACGTTCCACCATCTGCGCGAGCGCCTGCCCGGACGCCGGATCGTAGCGTTCGACCGCGCACTTGCCGCACACGCCAGCTCAATTCCCGAAGCTGAAAACCTCGTGCTCGGCGAAATACGCGAGACGGCGAGCAGGTTCATTGGCATCGACGCCGCTCTTGTTCATGCCGACATCGGCACCGGCTATGAAGATCGCGATGCAGTGACCTCTACCTGGCTTCCCGATCTGACCGCGCGCCTGCTTCGCGTCGGCGGCATCGCGGTCAGCGGCACGCCGCTCGATCACCCGCAGTTGCAACGCCTCCCGCCGCCACCTTCGGTTGCCGCCGATCGTTATTTTATCTATAGGCGCGTCTGAGGGGCCGGGACGAGCCAAATCTTCAGGGGCCAAGCCTTCAGGGGATCGTATATACTGCTATCTCCCGGTCAATGCCGCGCAGCGAGACCTCGTGGGGCACGGGCGTCAGCGCGTTCCTGTGTAAGAGATCGGCGGTGAGATTGTCGTCGACCACCGCTCGAGTGGCGAAGATCGCCTGTGCGTTGGCAAGGTTCTGGACCCGCGAAGCAATGTTGACTGTCTGGCCGAAATAGTCCTGTCGCTCATTCATAGACACGGCGATGCAGGGGCCGGCATGGACTCCGATCTTGAGCAGCAGATCCTCGCGCCCGCTCTTGTCGTTGAGCGTACGCATGGCATCGCGCATCCTGAGGGCTGCAGCAATCGCACGGTCAGGCGTCGCGAAGGTCGCCATCACCGCATCACCGATCGTCTTCACCACCGCGCCTGCCTCCGCCGTGACGATCTCGTGCAGAACCTGGAAATGCTCGCGCACGAGATCGAAGGCTGAAAGGTCGCCCACCCGCTCGTAAAGCTCGGTCGATCCGCGCAGGTCGGTGAACAGGAACGTCAGGCTGGTGATCTTCAGGCGCTGGTTGATGTCGAGTGTATCCGTGCGATAGAGATCGCGGAACGTCTGGTTGGTGAGCAGGCGCTTGGCGGTCAGGAAGGGCCGGCGTTTTCCCAGGAAATCATGCAATGTCTGGCCGGCGATGAAGACTGTCGGCAGCACGCGGGTGTCGGTCCGGTTTTCCAGCGAAATGCGCAACGGGCCGGGTTGCATCTCCAGCGTCTGGTTCTGGACATGGTCGCGGTCGAAGGCCAAAGAGAGGCTCCGGCGCTCCTTTGTTGGTTCGCCCTTCCCGTCGATGAACTGCGCTGAATGGGTGACCGGCTCGAAGACGATGATGAATTCAGACGGAAGCTGTATGGTCAGAACCGCCTTTTCACCGGGCGCAAGCTCGATATCCTCCAGGGAGAACGCTTCTAGCTTTTTCGCGAAATCCTCTTCCGGCAGATCGACGCCGGACGCCCAGTAGATCTGGCGGAAATATTCCGCCACCGGCAGTTCGTGTGGATTGTGGGCGGCAATCCTGCGCACGCGGGGACTGACGGTGAATGTCACCTCGACCATCTCGTCGAGGGTCGGTGAATAGCCCTCTGAGCACAGCGCGCAGGTGTATTCGTCCTTTTGCAGGGTTTTCAGCGTGGCGTTGGTGTCGAGCACGCCGCCACAGCCGGGACACAGAACATTCCAGGAAATGTCGAAGATGCCCACCCGCGCAGCGTGGAGAAAGGCGCCTATTGCGCGCTCCTCGTCGAGGCCATGCTTGCTGGCGAAGGCTGGCGCATTGATGCGGCAAAGTTCGCGGTCCTCGCCCTCCGCGATGGTTCGCTTGATCGCGTCGATCGCCTGCGGATCGACATCGGCCGATTGTCGCAGAAGTGAGAACAGATCCTGAGCTTCGTTCATCGTGCAGGCTCCGGAAAATGCACCCCGAGGCGTTTTGACCGGACCGGTCTTTGGTCCGAGTGCTCCATCTTACTTCGAAACGGACCGTACGGCCATTCGAATGGATAAGCCTGGTGACCGTTCAATTTCCATTCGGCGGATTTTAACCGGTCGCAAGCAGCACTATGATGGTCCATGGAGCATTCATCTTTGGGATTTTCTCCCATGCCGACATCCGACAATCCGCCATTTCCCGCGGCCCTGCGCCTTTTTTCTGCGGTGGTCATCATCGTCCTGATCGTAGGCGCCGGCCTGTTTTTCATGCCTGCGCTGGTGAAACCGGGCTGGCCTTGGGCCGTCACGCCGTTCAATGCGCGCTTCCTCGGTGGCTTCTACACCGCCGAAATGGTCGTGATGGCGGCACTGCTGGTCTGGAATCGCTGGTCGCCCGGCAGGCTCGTGCTCGTCATGGCCTTCATCTTCACCGTCATCGTGTCGGTGGCTTCGTTCATCAATCTCGGCTATTTCAACTTCGAGCGCAAAGCGCCCTGGCTGTGGTTTTTGGTCTATCTTGCTTCGGTCGCGGTATCCGGGCTGTCCCTGTGGCGGGCCAGGGCCCGTCCTTCTGCAAAAGGCGTGACCTTAAATCCCGCATGGCGCGGCTACATGCCGGCGGAATCCGCGATCCTTGGGCTCTATGGCGTCGGCCTGTTGCTGTTTCCCCTGACATTCAGTGGCATCTGGCCATGGCCGATCGATGCCTTCCACGCTCAGGTCTACAGCGCCATCTTCCTCGCCGGTGCGGGCGGTATATATCTCGTCTGGAGAAGCGCGCCGCGCGAGGAACTGCTGGTGCTCGGGTTGGCGCAGTTTCTGGTTGGCCTGCTTGCCATTCTCGGCGTCGTCATCACCAACGCTGCGGTGCACCGGATCGACTGGACGGCGACCGTGACATTGTGCTGGCTCGCCCTTTTCGGCTGGATAGGCATCAGCGGCGTCTTCAAACTCTACGCTGCCTCCCGGTATTTTTAGCTCGCAATCGGCATCATAGGTCAGAGACGGCTGGATTTTCAGGTGGCGTCCGGTGCATCGTACCGGGCCGATTGCCTTCGCCGGGAACGCCATGACCAGCACGACCTCGCCACCCTCCGAGAAAATCGAGCCGCTGCTGCGGTCCGTCCGGCCAAGCGATGCGGAGGCGCTTTGCGCTATCTTCAACATGCCGGGCTTCCGCTGGGGCACGCTCAGGATGCCTTTCGAGATGGTGGAGCAGGTGGCGCGGCGCATTGCCAAGTCCGGCCAGGAAACCACCTGGATCGTTGCCGAGCTGGACGGCAAGGTCGTCGGCCATGGCAGCCTGGTCGTGCAGGGTTCACCGCGCCGTTCGCATATCGGCGAGATCAATATTGGCCTTGACGATGCCTTTGTCGGCAAAGGTATCGGCTCTGCCATACTTGGCGCGCTGCTTGACGTGGCCGACAACTGGCGCGCCCTGAAGCGGGTCGAATTGACCGTCTATGCCGACAACGAAGCGGCTCTCCGTCTCTACAAAAGCCACGGCTTTGAGGTCGAAGGCCGGCATGTGAAGGCCGGCTTTACCGACGGGCAGTACCACGACCTCCTGAGCATGGCCCGGCTGCGGTTCTAAGATCCGCTGTTTGGCGTTAGCTGTTTAGCCAGTCTGACAATTCGTGCCGAGCGAACAGGTGATTGCTCATGGAGAGCTGCGTAGGATACAGCCATTTCGTCTCACGCCATCTTAATCGAGTTGACGATCTATGTGTGGGCCGGCCGCATCCAGCAAGTCTGGTCTCGCTTGGCGTTTGCACCGCAAGCGGCTAGACGGGACCAATGACCGCCGTCTTTGATCCTACCCCTTCCCCTACCCCTACGCCTCCGGTGCAAATTCTGACTGTGCTGTCGCTGCTCTGCCCGGAGGTCGTGCGCGACATCGAGCAGAACTGGAATGCACCGGTTTCCGACTACGCCCGCCATCTTTGGCGGCCGGTGGCAAGGCCTGCATCGGGCCCGGCGATCGCTGCCCGCTCGATCCTGCGCGAAGTCCTGCATCAGCGCCTCGGTATGATCATGCAGCCTGACGAGATCGGCAAAGCCCTCGACGAGTTCGAGCACAGACCGGTGATTCAGTCCGGCCTGCACTGCCTGCTTCTGATGGACCGGATCACCTTCGATGCCCTCCTGCTTGCCTGGCTCGGCGCAGTCGAAAACGGGCTGTCGGCCTTCGTCGGCTTCATGGGAACGACGATGACCATGGAGACAGTTGGCCGGGAGGGGCCGGG
Source organism: Mesorhizobium sp. M0598 (assembly GCF_040320865.1). Taxonomy (NCBI): domain Bacteria; kingdom Pseudomonadati; phylum Pseudomonadota; class Alphaproteobacteria; order Hyphomicrobiales; family Phyllobacteriaceae; genus Mesorhizobium; species Mesorhizobium sp. M0598. Next base: position 53,798 of record NZ_JAMYQL010000025.1, read on the forward strand.
ATGGCTCGATGTCGGCGACGACAAGGTCAACCTGTTTGGCATGGGGCGCCACAAACTGTGCCGCAAAAGCGCCTGCGTGGCCGGTCCCGTCTCCCTCAACAAGCGCGCGCTCGAAGCGGTGGGCGATGAAACGGATGCCAGCCGCTGGCTGGGCACACTGCTTGCCAGCCAGGACAAGGTGTTTGAAACCGCCGCCGATGCGCTGACTGCCCTGAACCAGGATCTGGTCGCCAATTGGGATCGTGCCGGCATGGCCCTGCCGGTTTTCATCGATGATCGGGCCGCCGCGGCTGCCATGGCGCGGCATCTGGAATATGACGGCAGCCTTCTTTCCAGGCTGCTCATTGAACCCGCAAGACGCCAGCGTCTCGAACATGCCTGGCAAGAGGCCGCATCGAGCCCATTTGGCAGATTCCTGCCCAATGCCACGGACTATTTCTGGGGCATCCGCGAGGAGCGCGTGCGCAAGCTCGTTCTCGAGAACGGGCACCTGATCGAGCCCGACAGGCCGCAAGGTCTTTCCATCCCGTTCGAGCGGCCGTATCTCAGGCAGGCGCTGCTGGACGGCGTGCTGCTGCCGAACTTGTTCCTGACGTTCCTCGTCCTTGCCATATTGCCGCGCGTGCGGGTCGTGGGGGGCCTGAGACAGATTGGCTATGTAGCGCTTTTCCACTCGATCCTTCTGGCCGTGCTAGACGAAAACGCGCCGGAAGAGCGCGATCTGGCTGCGGAGCTGCAGGTTCGGGAAAATGCCTGGGGCATGCGGGTCATCGATGAAAAGATCTCAGTCCGCGAGCAGCTTGCCGGCCTGCCGGAAGGAGCGCTCTTCCCGGACCTGCTCCGGCAATACCGATTGCGGACATTTGCCGAGACGACCGACGACCTGACACTGGTTCGCGAAAACGCCAGATGGCGCAAGATCGGCCAGGCAGAGATCAAGCCGACCTGAGCCTAATTCGCAACCGCAAGCCACGGCGATCTATCGGGGAGCCTCTGGCGTCTGATCCGGCCGCATAGGCCTCACCTGTCATTGCACCGCACCGCCCCTTGCGGAGCCCATCCACCACGTGTTCGAAATCGACCGGTTCTTGTAGGGCAAGACTTTGCGACGGTATTCCAACGAATAGTCGGGATTGACGCGAAGCGCCTCCTGCCATGCCGCGCGGGCTTCGGCGAAACGGCCCAGATGGCCGTAGCTGCGGGCCGGAAGCACGCGAGACGTCGGTGACAGCGTTGCGAGTCAGCCCGTTGCATCAAGAGGTCAACGGCCTCCTCATCTTCATGATAGCAGGAAGACGGAGGGTAAGAGGGAACTTTCGCAGACGACGGCCACGCAGCCGCCCGAATGGGCAGCGCTCTGCCACCGGACCCACACGGATCGCTCGCTGCCGCTTGCCCGTCGACGACTATCAGTGCATCCTTGTGAATAGCCTGGCCGTGAAGTGCGGGCGAGATCACGCCGTCACGGCCACTAGTGAGGTCTTGTTCGATGGACTGCTTGGGCTGCGGTTTCGAGATTGAGGGCGGTTACGCCTTCTGTCCGAGGTGTGGCAGGCGCCAGCCCGTGCCATGCGCCAGTTGCGGCTACACCTGCGCACCTGATTTCGAGTTCTGTCCGAAATGTGGGGCAAGCGTCGGTGCGCCCGCAAAAGCCGTCGAACGGCCTGCTCCGGCACCAAGCCGGACCATTGTGCCGCCTTCTCGAACTCCGTCGCTGCTTTCGAACATGGAAAGCGAAGAAGGGCTGCATCCCGTCTCTGACGCCGATCGCCGGACGGTAACGGTCCTGTTCGCCGACCTTTGCGGCTTTACGACACTCAGCGAGCAGCTCGACCCCGAGGTCATGCAAGCGCTGCAGAACAAACTATTCAAGGAATTGACGGCGGCCGTACGAAACTTTGGTGGTTTCGTCGACAAATTCATCGGCGATGCACTGCTCGCTTTGTTCGGTGCGCCGGTCGCGCATGAGGACGATCCGGAACGTGCGCTTCGCGCCGCTCTCGACATGATCGCCCGGACGGCGCGGCTCGGCGAAAGCACCCCCCACTCCGGCTCGCCTCTGTTACTCCACATCGGCATAAACACTGGTCCGGTCGTTACTGGCGGATTGGGCATCGGCACCGCCAGATCCTATTCCGTGACCGGCGACACAGTGAATACGGCGCAACGCCTGCAATCGCTGGCCGCACCGGGTGAGGTGCTGGTAGGCGAGCTCACTCACAGGCTGACCCGGCATGCCTTTTCTTACGAGTCGCTGGGTGATGTCGTGTTTCGCGGCAAGGCTGGCAGCGTGCTCGTTCATCGACTGGACGCACCGCTAGCGGTGCCGCGTGCAGCGCGCGGGCTCGAGGCGCTCGGCCTCAGTGCGCCGCTAATAGGTCGTGGTGCGGAGCTCAATAGAATGATGGCGAGCCTTGACCAGGCGTGCGGCGGCTCGGCCCAACTTGTCCGCCTCGTCGGAGAAGCCGGCATCGGGAAATCGCGGCTGGTGAAGGAGTTCGTCGCCCGCGTCGGCGACGAGGAGCGTTTTCGCAACGTCGCCGTGCGGCAGGCCACGTGCTCACCGCTGGGTGAACAATCTTTTGGCGCCTTGGGCGCAGTGGTGCGCAGCGCTGCCGGGATGATGCAAAACGACAATGGGGACGAAATGCGGGGGAAGCTCGCAGGCTTGCTTGCCGATCTCGGCCTGCAGGGCGAGGAGGCGAAGCGGCTGATGCCTTTGCTCTACCATGTGCTTGGCCTTGGCGACCCCGATGCCACCTTGCAGCATGTCGAGCCCGAGCAGCTGCGGCGGCAAATTCTCTACGCAGTCCGCACAATCATCGAACGGCGGCTTGCGTTGTCGCCGCTATTGATTGTCGTCGAAGACCTGCACTGGGCGGACGCCGTGTCGCTCGAGGCACTACGTTTCGTGATGGACAGGTTGGAACGCACGCGGTTGATGTTGCTGGTCACGCATCGTCCGGCGCCGGACAACGACCAGCTCGACTCAAGTCGGGTCAGTCACACAGCGCTCAGGCTTCCGCCACTCAACAATGATGACGGACGCAGCCTGCTGGCAGCGCTTTTCGGCGAGAGCTGGGTAAGCTCCGCGGGAGGGCTTCTCGACCAGATCCTCGAGCGCGCGGGCGGCAACCCCCTTTTTGTAGAGGAAATCGTTCGCGGCCTTATCGATCGCGGTGTACTGGTGCGAGAGGGCCAGCGATGGCGGACTGTGGCAGGCGAAGTCGCAACCGGCATCCCCGCCACTATCCAGGCAATGTTGCTTGCCCGAGTCGACCGGCTGCCCCAAGAGGTGCGCCGGTTGGCCCAGGAGGCCGCGGTAATCGGCCCGCGCTTCGATGCCACACTTCTGAAAACCGTGACAGTCGACCCCAGCCGGCTCGAAGCCGGCTGCGAACTGCTTTGCGATGCGGAAATCATCGAGGAAGTTGCCGGATCAGGCTCGGTCTCGTCTCAAAGCTACCGCTTTACGCAAACATTGCTGCAGGACGTGATCTACCAGAATCTGCTCCTGCAACGCCGGACCGAAATCCACGGGCGGATCGGTGCTGCCTTGGAGCAACTGTGCGGCGACGAGCCGGAACGGCTCGAGGATTTGACGGTGCTCGGTCATCATTTTGCACAGAGCGCCGAGCGGGAGAAGGGCGCGCATTACCTGCAGGCGGCAGGCGATCGCGCTCGCATGATATATGCCAACGACGACGCCCTTCGTTTCTACGAGCGAGCACTGACTGCGTTGGGCGCGATCGGGCAAACACCGCTCAAACTGGCAATTGCAGAGCGCATTGCCGATTTGAGCGGCCCGGCAGGCCGCCGCGAGATCGCGCACCACCACTACGAGACGGTGTTGCAGGCATACCGCGAGTCGGCCAATCGCGTCGCCTCGGCGCGAGTTTTGCGTAAGATCGGTCGGCTGCTCTGGGATGTCGGCAAGCGGGACAAGGCAGAACCCCGCTATGCTGAGGCGGCAGCGCTCCTCGATGGAGCGGATGCCCCGATCGAGCAGGCGCATCTGTGGCAAGAACGTGGCCGACAGGCGTTCCGTAGCGGAGATCACGCTCTCGCGGCAAAATGGGCAGACGCGGCGCTGGATTGCGTAGGCACACTGACAACGGAGCATGTCTCCGAGGTAAGGTGTGATGCCACTCTTGTGACCGCCGAGGCACTCAACACCAAGGCTGTCGCGCTGGCTCGCCTTGGGCGAAACCGTGAGGCCGTGCGTCAGGTTGAGCGTAGCATTGAATTGGCCGAAGCCGCCGGTCTGCTGGGCGCGGCCTGCCGCGGCTACACCAATCTCGGCGTGCTTTACACGACCATCGATCCCGCAAAAGCGATGGAGGTCTGTCGGCGCGGTCTTGAAGTGGCGCGCCGTATTGGTGATTTGGGTTTCCAGGCGCGCCTCCTCGCCAATCTGGCGGTCGCTTGTTGTACTTTCACGGATCGCTGTCCAACGGAGGGCGTGCCTGCTGCCGAGAAGGCCATCGAGCTCGACCGGGCGCTCGACCAGCGCGAGCACCTGCCGGTGCCGTTGATCGTGCTTGGGCAGATCCACCAGTGCAACGGCCGTCCGGACCTGGCGGTTGGGTTGTTCCACGAAGCACTGGACGTAGCTCGCGAAACGGGCGAACCCCAACTGCTGTTTCCGTGTTATGATGGTCTCGCAACGCTTAATCTCGACCTCGACAATCTGGCCGAGGCCGAACGCTACTTTTCCCTGGCGCAGGGTATATGCGCCCAGCACGGGCTCGACCCGGAAGCGCTTGTGGTGCTGCCTTTTCTCGACTAGCCGGGGTTGGAGGTTGGAAATGTCCGCGCGTAGTGACTTGGTGCCGCTTCAACCGGGCGACCGTGCGCCAAACGTGATACTCGACGCCATTACCCAGGAAGGCAAGATCGCGCTTGACGATTTTCGCGGCCAAAAACCGGTGCTGGTCGGCCTGTTTCGAGGTCTGCATTGCGCGTTTTGCCGGCGCCATATCGCCGCCCAGGCGCGGCTTGATCCGGAGCTGCGCGAAAAGGGCGTGGAGAGCCTGACGGTGGTCAACACGCCGATCGAACGGGCGCGTCTCTATTTCCGCTACCATCCGATGCCGAATCTGCTTGCGGCCTCCGATCCTGAACGCGCTTCACATCGTGCTTTTGGACTGCCCAATCTCGAATTCACCCAAAACGAGACGAACTGGCCGTACAAGGTCTCGATGGCAGCGGCAAAGGATATGCGGGTCGACATACCAGGCGAGTTGCCCGGTCCTATGGATCCTCTTGCGGCCAGCGAAATCCTCAACAAGAGGGACCATTACGAGCTGACCGAAGCCGACGAGCAGATGCTAGCAACGGGACACGGACAATTGGTCGGTCAGTTCCTGCTGGACCGGCAGGGGATCGTCCGCTGGAGCTTCACGGAGGTTCCAGAGGGTGGGCGATACATGTTTGGGGCGCCAAGCCCGCAGGAGCTGATGTCAGCCGTATCCCAAGTCGCCCAATAGACTTGCGAACGAGGTAAGCGGGCGGGACACCGAATAAAAAGCGGAACCAATTTGTTACAAATCTAGATACTGACAAGTTCACCGTTCATGCGAGCACGGCCTCGACTTTGCCAACAAAGTCATCGAGCGAGTGATCTCCGCGAATCTCGATGCGCGGAAGGTCGATGGGATCGCAATCGAGGTCCGCCGGCCCGTGTCTGCCGCCGAAGCCGATTCGATAGCCGCACTCCTTGGCCAGCCTGCCAAGCCGTCGGTCGGTGACAGAGAAGGGTGCCGCGAACGCCGTGGTTGGCCGACCGGTCCATCGTTCGATGAACATACGAGAGCGCAGGAGCTCGGCGGCCAAGTCAGAGCTCGACAGACCATCGATCGCGCGATGCGTCGCCAGATGGCTTCCGAAGAACGCACCTTCGCCGGCGAGGCGTCGCACCGTCCCGGCGTCCATAAGCTGCGTCGGCGGGCCGCTGTAGGCGTCCCATTGTGCACTTTCACCCACCAGGTCCGTCACCAGGAACACTTCCGCGGTCAGATCGTTCGTGCGCAAGGCCGGCCAGGCATGGTCGGCAAAGTTCTGGAAGCCGTCATCGAACGTGATGAGCACTGGGCGGCCAACGAAAGGCTGACGGTTGACGATGAACCATTCCAGCTGCTCGGACCTAATCGCGTGAAAGCCATTGGCGCGCAGCCATGCCATTTGGCTGGCGAATGCGGCGGGCGCGAGCCGAAAACGGGCGAGCGCGGCCGGACCATCATCGGCGACGCTGTGATACATGAGGACAGGGATACGCTGCCGCCGCTCGCTACGTGCCACGTCGCGGCGCAAGGCCCGCGCCCCGCCCCAGACGATATTTCGCGCGACCCCGATTTCAACGGGTGCGCGGATTGGCACATGATCTACCATCGGTTCCGTCGCAACGTCGCCTGGTGACAGGCGGCGGAAGCGGTCTATGCGGTAGAGCTCGGTCTGGATCGATTGCTCGAGGACGAGGCCGTCGGTCGCTGCCAGCGTCTCTGAGATCGCTTGTGCACCGAATGTGTTCCAGTCGAAGCCCGTCCTTCCAACATTGTCTCGTAGCACGAATGCGTGTGCGCTGATGAAACTGCCGCCAGGCGCCAACGCCTCAATGAGTTTTTTGGCGATGCGCCGCACATCGGCGAGATCATCCAGGTAGTAGAGCACTTCCGAACACACGATCAGATCCATTTCGCCCGGCAGCGTGTCCGCAGAGAAATCCAGTACGCCGAACTCAACATTCGGCTGATCGCTGCATCGCGCGCGCGCCCGCCCGACGGCTACGGCGGAGATGTCAGTTGCGGTCAAATGGCCCACGCGCGGCGCCAGCTGCCGCGTGAAGTGGCCCTCCGCGCAGGCCAGCTCAAGCGCCCGCCCGATGGGACCGGCAGGCAGAATTTCGAGCTGCCGCTCATATTTTTCCTGCTCATAGGGCGAACCGTAGTTCCAGGGATCCTCGGTCGCGAAATGGCGATTCCAGAAAGATGTGCGATCATTGTCGCGCCCATCCGCGGCCCGTGCACGGCGCGGCGCTGTAAAAGGCTCTTTAGTTTCGGCGCTCGACCGAACCAGCGCCTGCGCTTCCGCGGCCAATCGCGCGAGTTTGCCGAAATGGCTGTCCCGATCAGACCGGCGTCCCGCCATGGACAACAATGCCTCGGCTGCAAACATGTTTGACTTGTCGGCACCGGCGCCCTTTTGCGGTGCATCTACAGGCGATCGCCTCGCAAGTCGCGCGGCACTGTGCATAGGCCGCTCAGGGGGCACGAAATTCAGGATCAATTCAATCCAATGACGCCTTGTCACTCTCCCGAGTACGCCGAACTGCACGAGAGCCTCGATCTGGCCATCCATCATCAGATGGGCATAGATTTGATCGATTCCTTCCGGCACTTCGATTGAGGCCGGATTTCGCGCGTCGACACGAATTCCAAGTGTCCGCGCCAGCCTGCGCGGCGCGGCAAGATCGTCGACATCGAGCAGCATTTGCTCAAAGTGATACTGCACGCGGCGAGCCGCGTCGGGATTATTCCAGACCTTGCCGAGTTCGATGATCAACTCGGTGAGGGAGCCGCCGAACCTGTCCCACCTGGCAGCCAATTGCGCTGGCACCGACAGGCTTCCTACCATAAGGCCATCGACGGCCACCTTGGCGATCTCACGCGCCCACTTACGTCCTGCCGGGAGCGTGCGCAGGGACTGCGGGTTGATCGAGCGCGAGCCGCAGCCGCAATCCGATGCGGCGTTCCACAACGCGAACCACGCGAGTGCTTCTGAAGCGGTGCGGCCGTTCGCCTCGATCGCTCCATTGGCGTGAGCCGATGCCGGGTTTTTGACCCTGGGATCGGCGGAAAAGCCGCGGGCGATCACGATTTCCGCATCTGCCAGCATCTGCGTCGAATTGCGGCTGAGCGAGTTGGGGCTGACCCGATAAAAAGCGAGCGGCTCGTCGACCATCACCCAATTTTTGCCTAGACGTGCGAGGCGCTGCCACAGATCCCAGTCCTCGCAGGTGCGCAGCGACACATCGAAGCCGCCCAACTCGGCAATTGTCTTCCGGTCGACGAGCAGCGCGTGAGTGCGGATCGCGCACCGGCGCGCGAATGTTTCGAAGGGCTGGATCGCAACCTCCGTCGCGATGCTCGACTGGGTGAGTTCGCCATCGGGCATCACGCGCCGGGAACCGCAATAGGCGGCGACCGCATCGGGCGCGGCTTCAAGTGCGGCCAGCATTTTCGCAAGGAAGCTGGCATCCACCCAATCGTCCGCATCCAGAAACATGAGCCAGTGGCCGCGCGCTGTCGACATCCCGATATTGCGCGCGCCGGCGGCGCTATACGCGCAAGAGCTCAACGTCCGAAACCGGGCATCGTGCTCCACATAACCGGCGATGATCGCGGGGGTGCGGTCCGTGGAGGCGTCGTCGACGATGATCGCCTCCCAATCCACTATTTCCTGATCGAGAAGGCAATCGAGTGCGCGCGCCAGCGTTACCTCCGCGTTGTGCGCAGGAACCACGATTGAAACCAAGGGATTATGCGCCACGCCGTGTAACCCGCGCGTTGGTTCGAAGGTAGAACAAGAGTCCCGAAACATAGCCGGCGATGCCTGCCAAAGGAAACGGTCCTCAGGGACGCTGCGTCCAAACAGTCTCCTGCGAACTCTTCCGAGCCGCCGCGACGCCGCCATTTGGCTGCAGAGCGAGCTTGCTCCTGTCGTGCTACCGAAGTTGGAAGCCTGGCACAGCATTCGCATCCGTGCCGCCGAGCTTGGGCGCCAGCTGTCGCAGATGCACGTCAAAGCCAAGCATGCCGCATACTCATGTCGATCCCCGGAGTCGGCGCCATGACCACAGGCGGCGGTCCCGGGCACCGTATGAGTGCAATAGCTATGGCAACCTGACGTCTTTTGCAATTGGGGGCGCAACAAATGCCGCCCACTGAAGCTTTGGTGTGAATGACTGCAGTTATTGGGACTGTCGCTCCCCTCCTATCGACCGAAACGCCTCGATTCCGAGGTGCATTCTCGAACAGCCATTCTCCGTGCGAAAGAAGACCTTCCTTCTACCGTTGGGCCCGCATCGGAAGCTGATCGTCGCAGTATACAGTCGGGTGCGAGACGGTACGTGCACCGCCAGACCAGCTACTTTAGACACTTCTAATGAATCTGCGCTACTTAATTGCGCTCCAGTAGCTATAGCCTGACATTGTATTACTCATTTCGATAGTAGATTGCGTCCAATGATCGATTAGATTAGCCGGTTATGGCTGCTATCACAAAGAGATGCGAGAGCGACATCAATCCGAACTCGTGCATTTGCTGCTAGTCCAAGAGATGTAAAAGGGAGGCACGAATTGGCTTAAGCCAAGAAGATTCCGGCTTGCGAGCCGGGTATTTTGCTGGCATGCTTGCTGGTTTCTGAGTGGTGCACTGTGGCAATTGTTCAAAGAAGGGGGCATAAAGATGGCCAAGGAATCTTCGAATACCGCTTCTTCAGCAAATAAAGCGGACGCAAATCTGATAAGTAATGCAGACGGAAGCGGGCTGACCTTCATGGCGGGCCAGGCTCGCGAGAGCGGGGCCCCCGGCGACGCTGTAGGTGTCGACAAGATACGTGATCTGCTGTTCGGCAACCAGATGCAGGACTATGACCGCCGCTTTTCCAAGCTTGAAGAACGGGTCTTGCAGCGCTTCAAGGATGTCGAATCCGAGGCCAAGCGCAATCTTGAAATGTACGAGTCAAATGCAAAGAAGCAGGTCGACTCGCTTGCGGCGCAATTGCGGAACGAAAAAGACGCGCGAGCCGACGCCGATAAGGAGATTGACCGGAATCTTCGCGAGCAAAATCAGGCGCTCGAAAAGCAGGTGCGCGCGTTGTCGGATCAGTTGAGCGAGCTTGAGCGGGAAGTTGCGGACCGGATAAATCGAAACGATCATTTGCTGCGTGAGGAAATCAAGCAAAAGAATGAAAGCATTCAGATGCTGATGGAGAAAATGTTTTCCGATCTTGGCAATGTCAAGACCGACCGAAATCTTTTGGCTGGCCTGTTTGTCGAGGTTGCAAAATGTCTAAATCAGGATCCCGTCGGCAGCAAGAACAACGCGGAGCGTACCTGGAAAGTGAGTTGATCGGAACTTGACGTCGACTGTCGACCCAATCAGCCTCCCTCAAAGAGCAGCTTCGAACGATACAGAGATTGATCGCGAGGCTCTGGCTCGCCTTTTGATCGAAATTGCCCGGAACGTTGATCCGGACTATCGTGCGCGTCTCGACGGAATCCCAACCGCCGACCCTCGCATGGAAACGCTGCGCCAGTTGCTGGTCGGCCGCGAAATTTCGGAGCTTTCACGAGTTACGCACCTGCTCGACGAACCCGAGCAGCTTGCGGCTGCAGTGGGGAGCGTTCTCCCCAGTGCAGCCGCACGTGCGCCTCATGCGCAACTCGGAGAGGCCCTTGCGCCAGCTGTCGAGAGGGCCGTGCAACGGTCCATCCAGAAGAGCCCGCGTACGCTGACGGATATATTGTACCCGGTGTTTCTGCCGGCTATTCGCAAGTCGATCGGCGAAAAGATCGACCAGACCTTTCAATCGCTGAATGAAACTTTAAGACATATATTTACCTGGCATGGGCTCAAGTGGAGATTTGAAGCTTGGAGAACAGGTGCAAGCTTCTCAGAAGTTGTTCTTAAGCATTCTCTTGTCTATCGTGTGGAACATGTGTTTCTCATCAATCGCAATTCCGGGCTTTTGATAGCGCATGTAACTGCCGATAATGCAACTAGCGAAGATCCTCAACTCATTTCTTCGATGCTTAGTGCAATTCAAGATTTTGTAAAAGACTCATTTAACGAGAAAGAACAGAGTGGCCTGGACACTATTCGTTTCGGAGAGCTTCGTCTCTGGTCGGAAGTTGGACCGTTTGCGACCTTGGTTGCGGTGATCCGGGGAAATCCGCCGGAGGAATTACATGAAATAATTCGCGATGTATTGCTTCGCATCCATGATGAATGCTCACAGGCTCTAGAGCAGTTTGACGGCGACAGTTCGCAGTTGGCCGGCGTAGAGACGCAGTTGCAGACCTGCGTTGAACTGAAGCAGGAGGAATCAAACCAGGGATTTCCGTGGCTGGTAGTCGCTGCAGTCCTGCTGGTTTTGATTCCGGCAGGCGGTTGGTTCTTTCTTTCCTGGCAATCCGGGCAGCGCTGGCAGGCCTATGTGTCGCGACTGGGGACCCAGCCGGGCATCATCGTTGCCGAACAAAAGGTGCGCGATGGCCAATTCTATATTGCCGGCCTGAGAGACCCGCTTGCCGCCGACCCGCAGGCTCTGTTGGCCGGAACGCAGGTCGATCCTGCTCGCGTTCATTCGCAGTGGCAATTCTATCAGAGTCTTGATCCGGAGTTCGTGTTGAAGCGGCTAACGGCGTCGCTGGTTCCGCCGGATTCAGTACGACTTTCGATCGTCAATGATCGCATCGTTGCCGAGGGGGAGGCTCCCGACACCTGGATAGATCGGGCGCGCGCAGCGGCCCAACAACTTTCGGCAGGCGGACCGGAATTCGATATCTCCAAGGTTCGTGACGTGAGCCCCGAAGCACGCGCGGCGGAGCGCTGGCAGGCCTATGTGTCGCGACTGGAGGCCCAAGCGGGAATCATCGTCGCCCAACAAACGGTGAGGGGCGGACATTTCTATATTTCCGGCCTGAGAGACCCGCTTGCCGCCGACCCGCAGGCTCTGCTGTCCGGAACGGAGGTAGATCCCGCCCGCGTTCATTCGCAGTGGCAATTCTATCAGAGCCTTGATCCGAAGTTCGTCCTGAAGCGGCTGATGGTGTCGCTGGTTCCGCCGGATTCAGTACGACTTTCGATCGTCAATGATCGCATCGTTGCCGAGGGTGAGGCTCCCGACACCTGGATAGATCGCGCACGCGCAGCGGCCCGACAGCTTTCGGCAGGCGGACCGGAATTCGACATCTCCAAGGTTCGTGATGTGAGCCCCGAAGCACGCGCGGCGGAGCACTGGCAGACTTATGTGTCGCGACTGGAGGCCCAAGCGGGAATCATCATCGGCCAACAAACGGCGAGGGGCGGACATTTCTATATTTCCGGCCTGAGAGACCCGCAGGCCGCCGACCCGAAGGCTCTGCTGTCCGGAACAGGGGTCGATCCTGCTCGCGTTCATTCACAGTGGCAATTCTATCAAAGCCTTGATCCGAAGTTCGTGGTGAAGCGGCTGATGGCGTCGCTGACTCCGCCGGATTCAGTACGGCTTTCGATCATCAAGGATCGCATCGTTGCCCAGGGTGAAGCTCCTGCCGCCTGGATAGATCGGGCGCGGGTCGCCGCCCAACAGCTGTCCGCGGACGGACTCTCTCTAGAAATCTCCGAGCTGCGTGAGTTGACCCCTCCGCAACTCACTCATTTGAGGGAGGCTATTCAAGCGGTCGACATTTTGTTCGATTCTGGCAAGGCTGTACCGGGACCAGAGCAACTGCCGGTTCTCGACAAATTGGCGAATCAGTTGAAGGAATTGGCCAAGGACGCCCGCAAGGCAGGCGTAACAGCACAGTTCATGTTGACCGGCCATTCGGACGAGACGGGCCGTGAAACGGCCAAGTTGTCGATCAGCGCCGCGCGCGCGGAAACAGTTCGTGCGCTTCTCAAGAAGCGCGGCGTCGATCCGGAGTTGCTCTTGGTTCGCGGCGCGGGCACCTTTGAGCCAGCGGAGATTGAAAATAGCCGAACCGGGAACTCCGCCAACCGCAGAGTTTCGGTTACGGTAAACTTCCACTAGGCGGAGCCCAGGATATTGCAAAAGAAGATCTGCATGTTGGGCGGGTTCGCTGTCGGAAAGACGAGTCTGGTTCGCAGGTTTGTGCAAAGCATCTTTTCAGAAACCTACTTGACCACGGTGGGAGTGAAAATCGACAAGAAGAGTGTCGCATTCCCGGACAAAACCGTGGATCTGATTTTGTGGGATTTGGCCGGCGAAGACGATATCGGCTCATTCCGCGTCAGCTATGTGCGAGGTGCGAGTGGGCTCGTGCTTGTCGTCGATGGAACACGCGCTGCTACTCTTGCCGTGGCGCTCACGTTGCGCGAGCGGGCCGAGGCTGAATTCGGCGCTATGCCGTTTGTATTGCTGTTCAACAAATCCGATCTGGCCGATCGGTGGGCAATATCGGATAGTGAAATTGACGAGCTGAGGCAACTTGGATGGCAAATCTATCTAACAAGTGCGCTTTCGGGTGAGCATGTTGATGATGCGTTTCGTCAACTTGCTTCGATGGTCAGCAAATAAACCATGCACGTCTTGCCAAGAGAAGTTAAAAGCTGGATTTACGATTTCTTCTACAACGAGCGCTCGGTCGCATATCTGAAAATCGACGCCCAGCTTTGCATAGCTGCGAAGGGCGGTAACGTTAAACATTACGGACTCTCGTCAGTTCGCATAGGTAAGCCTGTTGCCGAGCAGCTTGAATTCATGGAAGGTTTGTTGCCCTGCCCGGAGCTTCCATATGATATGGCCATGGTCGAACTTCCCAGCGGGCGTGTCGCGGACCTCCATCTTTTTGCTGACAATGCCTGCGTGTGGCTGCTCTTTCTTGACGCCAATGCCGAACGCGACAATAGGCAGCGGCTTCAACAGAAGGCTTATGAAATGACGCTCCTGCAAGAGAGGGAGCGTCAACTCAACGAGAAATTACAATCGATGAACGAGGCGTTGAGGGCGAGCCAAGAGGGATTGTCGCGTGAATACCAGCGCGCCGAAGCCCTGCTCCTCAACATTCTTCCGGCGTCTATCGCGGAGCGGCTAAAAGCGCACGAAGAAATTGCAGACAACTACGCAGAGGTGAGTGTGCTTTTTGCCGACATCGTCGGTTTTACGGAAAGAGCGCGGAACGTCGGAGCCGTGACGACGCTCGCTATTTTAAATTACTTCTTCAAAGCGGCGGATCTGCTCTCGGAGCGATACGGCTGCGAAAAGATCAAGACAATCGGCGATTGTGTGATGGTGGTCGCTGGCCTGCCCGCCGCGCGATCCGATCATGCGGAAGCCCTTGCGCACTATGCGCTTGAACTGCGGAAGGCGGTTAAGCTCGAACGCTTCGCAGGAGAACCGATAAGACTCAGAATTGGAATTCACTCAGGACCAATCGTGGCGGGCGTCATAGGCAAAAGGCGGTTTGCCTATGACCTATGGGGCGACACCGTTAATCTCGCCGCACGTATCCAAACGTCCGCGGAGCCCGATGAAATCCGTATTTCGGATGCAACTCATCAACTGCTTGGACCAAATTTTGCTTGCGACCCGCTCGAGGAAACGGAATTGCGTGGTACAGGTCGTGTGCGAATGTGGCGGCTCCCGGCCTGATTTGCCGCATGGCAGTGCCGACCCGGAAGCGCATTGCATCTCAAGCAACATCATGGTTTCGAATGTCCGCAGCGGTGCGCGAAGCAGTTGACCACCGAGCGACCGCCAAAGGTCTGTCCTGGTCAACTCAGGAAATCAGTTCCTGAGATTTAACGTCGATGCCCAGTTCATAGAACTGGCCGGAGGCCTGGGCCGAGGTCGGAATGCCCTGCCCCCGCGGCTAAATAAACACCGCCAAGTACCCGGCGCAACGGTCTGGCTCGGAACGATGACGTCTTGCACCGCAACATCGGTTTCTTCAAGGTAGGGCAACAACGGACATAGATGTCGTTGCTCGCCGATCTGACCGGAAGGTTAACAGCACGATGCCACTCATGACTCGACGATTGGGAGCCAGGAACCTGGCGCGCCCGGCACGGCGTCTCGGAGACCTGACTGCGATGTTTGCCCTGATTGCCAGGCCGCTCGTCTTTGGGATCGCCCTTTTGTTGGCTGGTCAGGCGCAGGCGCAGGCGCCGGCGACCGTCCCGCCTGAAAGGGTCAAACAGTTGTTCGAGCTTCTCGACGATCCGTCAGTGAAGGCCTGGGTGGCCGAACAGCGAAATCAGGACGCCGGGTCAACGGGAGCGCCCGCCGAGAGAGGGGCTTCGCCGACCGACGCATCGTCCGGCGCCGTGGCCGCACCAGGCCAGATGAATACGATGGCATCCTCGACGCTCGATGGAATCAGGCATCATATCGAAAGAATCGTGCGAACTTTGCCCTTGCTGCCAGGCCAGTTCGCGCGCGTTCGGGCAGAGACGATGGAGGATATGTCCAGCAAGGGGCCTGCCGGCGTATTTGTGCTGATTGCAATGTTCATCGCTGCCGGCCTGGCACTCACTTGGGCAACGTTCAAGCTCACCCGTCCATTTCGTCTTTGGATTATCGCGCAACCGAAGGATACGCCCGTTGGGCGAGCCAAGAAGATTGGTGGCCGCCTGCTTTATTCCAGCATGCTGATAGTCTCTTTCGCACTGGGCAGCGCCGGCGCGTTCATGTTGTTCGACTGGCCGATGCTTATCCGCGAGATTGTACTGACATTTCTGATGGCGGCAGTCGTTACATGGGGTGTGCGCATGTACGTCATGGCGATGCTCGTCCCTTCCTTCATGAACGTCGAGAACGCCGTCGAGGTTCGTGCTTTGCCGATCACCAACGAAGCGGCTGACCATTGGTCCTATTGGCTACCCCGGATCGTCGGCGTCTTCGCCTTCTTCGGCGCCGCGTTTATCCTCTTGCCAGGTCTCGGCATCGATCAGGACGGAATGATGGTCCTGTCACTGGGCGCCGATTTCGTGCTGCTGTTGCTCCTGCTGCTCGCCATTTGGCGTCGGCCAAGAACGCAGCGAGACGGTGCGCGCCACATCGGTCACACGGAAGCGACATGGCTATTGACTGCTTATTTCGTCGTCCTGTTCCTGCAGCGTATCGCCGGCCTTTATACATACTTCTGGTTCACCTTCGCCGCATTCTTCCTGCCTTTGGCAATCGTGGTGACGCAGCGCGGGGTTAATTTCGTTCTGCGGCCAGGTTCGGAAGATGTCGGCCGGCCCACGATCCCGGCGGTGACGATCGCTGTCATCGATCGCGGAATCCGAATGATTTTCATCCTGGCGGCGGCTTACCTTCTCGCACGTGTCTGGGGTCTGGACATGCAATCCATGCGGGACAGCGATACGACGACGACGTTCATTTTGCGCGGCTTGATCAATGTCGTGGTCATTGCCCTCGCCGCCGACTTCGGCTGGTCGATCATCAAAGCTTTGATCGAACGAAAGCTGGGCATCGAAACACCGCACCCTGTGATCAGCGACGAGGACGTCCCGATCCTCGATCCGCAGCAGGCGCGGCTGCACACGCTCTTGCCGATCCTCCAGAATATTCTGCTCGCATCGATCATCGTGATGGCGGTGCTTATGATGCTCGCCTCGCTGGGTATCCAGATCGGCCCATTGATCGCCGGCGCTGGCGTCGTCGGCGTCGCCGTGGGCTTTGGGGCACAAACCATAGTCAAGGACGTCATTTCAGGCGTGTTTTTTCTGCTCGATGATGCGTTCCGTGTTGGCGAATACATTTCATCGGGCAATTACAAGGGTACTGTGGAAAGCTTTTCGCTGCGCTCGGTGAAGCTGCGCCACCATCGTGGTCCGCTGTTCACGATACCTTTCGGTGAACTCGGGGCAGTCCAGAACCAGAGCCGTGACTGGGTTATCGACAAATTCAACATCACCGTTGGTTATGACACCGATATTGACTTCGCTCGCAAGCTGATCAAGCGGATCGGCCTCGAACTGGCGGAAGATCCCGAGTTCAAACACTGGGTGCTCGACCCGATCAAGATGCAGGGCGTACAGGAGTTCGGCGAATACGGCATCGTATTGAGGGTCAAGGCCACAACCAAGCCGGGAGGCGCCTTCGGTATGAAACGCAAATTCTATGTACGCCTCCGCCAGGTCTTCAAGGAGCAGGGCATCGAACTCCCATTTCCGACCGTCCAGGTCCAGGGGCTACAGAACCAACATGGGGCAGAGAATGCACCGTTGGAGATCACGCCCGAGTTGAAAATGGCCGTCGCGCAGTCGCACACTATTCGGCGCAGAAAAAAAGCTAGCACAACGGAATAGAAAAGCTGCGACACCTGCTGGTCACAGTGCGGCTTTCCGCGCATCGCCCATGGCAGGGACACTCTTTTCGCCACGTAAGCAAAAGGCGCCCCGAAAGGCGCCTCTTAATCGCTTGGTTCCCCTCAAGGAAACTGGAGCGGGTGAAGCGATTCGAACGCTCGACCCCAACCTTGGCAAGGTTGTGCTCTACCCCTGAGCTACACCCGCTCGCGCGGCTTTTGGGCCGCAAGCCGCGCCTATATGGCTGAAGAGCGCGGCGATTGCAACAGGGAATTCGCAGGCTTTTTGCTTCGTCGGCAATGCGAACAAGCCTCCTGCGAGACGTCGCAAGGCAATCGCCCCCGCGTTGCGCGACGGGCTTGTCTTGGCAGCATCATTGGCCGTAAACGGCGTTAGTCGAACAAGCAGTTGAAAGCGGGCCATCAGAAGAAAGACCGATGCCGAAGACCGAAGCCGAACTTTTCGCCTTTCTCGCCGGACTCGGGATCGAAGTATCGACGCGGCGGCATCCGCCGCTGTTCACGGTCGCCGATTCGCAGGCGCTGCGCGGCGAGATTGCCGGCGGCCATACCAAGAACCTGTTCCTCAAGGACAAGAAGGACAATTTCTTCCTGGTCAGCGTCGGCGAGGAGGCGGTGGTCGATCTCAAGCATATACACCATCTGATCGGCGCTGCCGGGCGCGTGTCCTTCGGCCGGCCGGAGATGCTGATGGAGCTTCTCGGCGTCGTCCCGGGCGCGGTCACGGTGTTCGGGCTGATCAACGACACCGAGCGAAGGATCAAGGTCGTGTTGGACGAGGTGCTGATGAGCCATGCGGTGGTCAATGCCCACCCGCTGACCAACGAAGCGACGACTTCCATCGCTGCCGCGGACCTGGTCAAATTCGTCGAGGCAACCGGACATGATGCTGTTATCTTGAAAGTCTCGGCATGATCGCCACATGGGTGACTGAAACCGGGTTCTAAAGAAGGATGTTGCGCCCGTCCCTTGGCCGGCGGCGCGACCGAAAGGCGACGAGATGAGTGATAGCAACCCCTTTGGCGGCCCATTTGGCAGCAATGGCGGCCGGTATGCCACCACCGTGCAATATGGCGGCACCGATGCCGCGCGTGAGAAGGTCGCGCTTGCGGAGGCGCCGGCCGACGTAATCAAGGACACAACGACCGCTGGATTTGCCGCCGACGTGATCCAGGAATCGCGTCACCAGCCGGTGCTGGTCGATTTCTGGGCGCCGTGGTGCGGCCCTTGCAAGCAATTGACGCCGCTGCTGGAGAAGGCGGTGAAAGCCGCCGGTGGCAAGGTCAAGCTGGTCAAGATGAATATCGACGACCATCCATCGATCGCCGGCCAGCTTGGCATCCAGTCGATACCGGCGGTCATTGCCTTCAAGGACGGCCAGCCGGTCGACGGCTTCATGGGCGCCATTCCCGAGAGCCAGATCACGCAATTCATCCAGAAGGTCGGCGGCAAGAACGGCGGTGCGCCGCAAGTTGCCGAGGCGCTGGCCGCGGCCGCCGAAGCGCGCGACACCGGGGACGTGCAGACGGCGGCCGACATTTACGATGCCATCCTGGAACAGGCGCCGGAGACGATCGAGGCGATCGCTGGCTTGGGCGACCTGCTGTTCGAGGCCGGCGATGCCGAAGGTGCCGAGGCGGTGCTGGCGCGGGCGCCGGAAGCAAAGAAGGATGCGCCCCAGCTCGCCGCGCTGCGGGCCAAGATGGCGCTCGCCGCGCAAGCAGCAGTGCTCGGCAATCCGGCGGAACTGGAACGGCGGCTGGCCGAAAATCCCGGGGATCACCAGGCACGGTTCGAGCTTGCCATGATCCAGAACGCCAAGGGTGATCGCATGGCGGCGGCCGACAATCTGCTGGCGATCATCAAGGCCGACCGCTCGTGGAACGACGACGGCGCCAGAACCCAGTTGCTGCAGCTCTTCGAGGCATGGGGCATGACCGACGAAGCAACGCTGTCGGCACGGCGCAAACTGTCGTCGCTGCTGTTTTCCTGAGCCGGCGCAGACTGTTTTGTCGCGCGGGCTTGCGGTGGGCCGCGGCTGCGCCAGATTAGGTTTTCGGATGGCGTTCGATTTCAGGTTTCCGGTGTTGCGCCTTGTGCCGGCCGGGAGGAGACGGATTTGGTGCGCTTCCTGACAAAGCGATCGGAGGATTGAGGTGCAGGCGGGAAACGCGCATTACCGGCTCGCTGCGGACTTACCGTCGACCATGCCGATCTTTCCGCTTGAGGGCGCATTGCTGCTGCCGGGAGGCCGCATGCCGCTCAACATCTTCGAGCCGCGCTATCTGCAGATGGTCGACGAGGCGATCGCCGGGCCGCGGCTGATCGGCATGATCCAGCCCAGCCTTGACGGTGCGCTGCGTCCCGACGGCGAGCCGGAGCTCTGCAATGTCGGCTGCGCCGGGCGCATCATTGCGCTGTCCGAGAGCGGCGACGGCCGTTACCTGATTTCGCTGCAGGGCGTGTGCCGGTTCCGTATTGTACAGGAGCTCACGGTCAAAACACCCTTCCGGCAGTGCCGGTTGGCACCCTTTCTCGCCGATCTCGACGAGGAGCAGGCAGACGCCGAGATCGACCGGCCGGCGCTGCTCAAAGCGTTTCGCGCCTATCTGCAGGCTAACGATCTGGAGGCCGACTGGGAAAGCGTCAGCCGCGCCGAAAACGCCATGCTGGTCAACGCACTGTCGATGATGGCGCCCTACGGGCCGGCCGAGAAACAGGCGCTGCTCGAAGCGGCCGATCTGAAGACACGCGCCGAGACCCTGATCGCCATCACCGAAATGGCGCTGGCGCGCGACAATGAGGATTTCGGTTCGAGTTTGCAGTAGGTTCTTGCCTTCTCCCCTTGTGGGAGAAGGTGGATCGGCGCGCAGCGCCGAGACGGTTGAGGGGTACTGGACGGAGTGCCGTCGGTGCCAAGCTGGAACACCCCTCATCCGACCGAACTTCGCTCGGCCACCTTCTCCCACAAGGGGAGAAGGAAGTTCGCGCTCGAAACCTTAACCCGATTGCCCTGTGGAAGGACAAACCAAATGGCGGATGGACGTGACGGGAACAGGACTGTCGACCCCAAGCTGCTGGAACTCTTGGCCTGCCCGCTGACCAAGGGGCCGCTTGCCTGGGATCCGGAGCGCGGCGAGCTTATCTCGCGGGTGGCAAAGCTTGCCTATCCGGTGCGGGACGGCATTCCGATCATGCTGCCATCGGAAGCGCGTGTCATCACCATAGATGATGCCATGCCACCGCCGCCGCGCCTGGGTGGAACGCCCTGAGTGCTGCGGTTCAGAGCCGCTCCGTCGCGATCTTTCGCGCCTCTATTGAAAATTGCGCCCTTTGGGCATGACCTTCTCTGCCTTTCCCAGTAGTTCCGTTTGCGCGATGCTGCCAGGCTGAGCCTCGTCTGCACTGCTCGACAGTCTGTCCGCAGGCCTTGCCTGCTCAAGCAGCACCGACAGCCACGGCGTCAGATCCTCGACCTTCTCGGCGACGATATGGATGACGTCCGATTCCGATTGCAACTTGCCGGTGACGCGGATGAGACGCGCGCCCATGACGATGGGGCGGAAGCGGTCAAAAGTCCTTTCCCAGAAAATAATGTTGGCGACCGCATTCTCGTCTTCCAGCGTCAGGAAAATCGCCTTGCCATTGCCCGGCCGCTGCCGCACCAGCACGAGGCCGGCGACCGAAACGCGCCGGCCGTCCCGCACCTGGCCGAGCCGCACATTGGGCGTGACGCCGGAACGATCCAGCCTTTGACGCAGGAAGGCGACCGGGTGCGCCTTCAGCGACAGGCCAAGCGAGCGGTAGTCGTGGACGACGTGCTCGCCGAGCGGCATTGTCGGGAGCCTGGTTGCAGGCTCCAGATCGCGCAAGCGGATCGCCGGCTGGTCGAACAGCGGCAGCTTTTCGGCGGCACTCTTGCCGTCGAGCGCGCGGACCGCCCATAGAGCGTCGCGACGGTTCAATCCAAGCGACCGGAAAGCGTCGGCCTGCGCCAGTTTTTCGATCTCGTCGACGTTGAGGCCCGAGCGCAGCCAGACGTCGCGTACGGATGCATAGCCGGCGCCGCGCCTCGACACAAACGCTTCCATGCGCTCCTTCGACAGGCCCTTGACCTGGCGAAAGCCGAGCCGGACGGCATGGCTGGTCCGGATGACGCCGCGCATCTGGGCATGGCGGTCAAGGATACGATCCGGATCGAAAGGCGATTTCTCCAAGGCGCAATCCCAGCCGGAAAAATTGACGTCGACCTCGCGGATCTCGACGCCGTGGTCATGCGCGTCGCGGACAAGCTGGGCCGGCTGGTAAAACCCCATCGGCTGGGAATTCAGGATCGCGGCGCAGAACACGTCGGGATAGAAGGTCTTGAACCAGCAGGAGGCATAGACCAGCAGGGCGAAGGAGGCGGCGTGGCTCTCGGGAAAGCCGTATTCGCCAAAACCCTCGATCTGCTTGAAGCAGCGCTCGGCGAAGTCTTTTTCGTAGCCCTTGGCGACCATGCCGTCGACCATTCTCTTGCGGTAATTGCCGATCGTGCCGGTGCGCTTGAATGTCGCCATGGCGCGGCGCAGTTCATCGGCCTCGCCCGGCCTGAAGCCGCCAGCAACGATGGCGATCTTCATCGCCTGCTCCTGGAACAGCGGCACGCCCAGCGTCCTGCCGAGTATTTTTTCCAGTTCCGGCTTGGGATATTCGGGTTTTTCCTTGCCTTGCCGGCGGCGCAGATAAGGGTGGACCATGTCGCCTTGGATCGGGCCGGGCCGCACGATCGCCACCTCGATGACGAGGTCGTAAAAGCTTTTCGGCCGCAGCCGCGGCAGCATCGACATCTGCGCGCGCGATTCGATCTGGAAGACGCCGATCGTGTCGGCACGGCAGATCATGTCGTAGACATGCTTGTCCTCGGCAGGCAGAGTGGCCAGCACATAGGGCAGGCCGTACTCGTCCCGCGCCTGCGGATAATGATCCTGGAGCAGGGTGAAAGCGCGCTGCAGACAGGTCAGCATGCCGAGCGCCAGCACGTCCACTTTAAGGATTTTCACCGCGTCGAGATCGTCCTTGTCCCACTCGACCATCTTGCGCTCGTCCATCGCCGTCTTGACGATGGGCACGATCTCGTCGAGCCGGTCCCGGGTGATGACGAAACCGCCGACATGCTGCGACAAATGACGAGGAAAGCCCATGATCTCGTTGGCGCATTCGATCACATGCCTTGTCGATGGATCGGTCTGATCGAGGCCGCCGGCCTTTGTCTCCTTTTCGCCGAGCTCCGAGGTCGACCAGCCCCAGATCGAACTGGACAGCGCGCCCCGGACGTCGTCCGACAGGCCCATCGCCTTGGTCACTTCGCGCATCGCCAAGCGGCCCCGGTAGCTGACGACGGCGGCGGCCAGCGCGGTGCGCTTGGTGCTGTATTTGGAATAGATGTACTGGATGACCTCCTCGCGCTTTTCATGCTCGAAATCGACGTCGATGTCGGGCGGCTCGTTTCTTTCCTCGGAAATGAAGCGTTCGAAAAGCGTTTCGATCTTGTCCGGGCCGACTTCGGTGATGCCAATGCAGAAGCAGATGATCGAGTTGGCGGCAGAGCCGCGCCCCTGGCAGAGAATGTTCTGGCTGCGGGCGAATTTGACGATGTCGTGGACAGTCAGGAAATAGCGCGCGTAGTTCAGGCGCTCGATCAGAGCGAGCTCCTCCTCGATGCGCTGCGTCACAAAAGCGGGCACGCCCGAGGGGTAGCGGATGGCGGCTCCCTCCTTGGCCAGCCTTTCCAGTTCGGCCTGCGGCCCAAGACCCGATTCCGTCGGCTCGTCGGGATAGTTGTATTGCAGGTCACTGAGCGAGAAGGTCAGCTCGCCGGCAAAACGCAGCGTTTCCGCCAGCGCTTGCGGATGCCTGCGGAAAAGCCGTGCCATCTCCAGCGGCGGCTTTAAGTGACGCTCGGCATTGGCCGCCAGCTCCAGCCCCACCTCGGCGACGGGCACATTGAGGCGGATCGCCGTCAGCACGTCCTGCAGCGGGCGCCGTTCCGACGTATGGTAGAGAACATCGTTGGTCGCCATCAACGGGATGCCGGCCAGCTCCGCCATCGCCGCCGCCTGCTCGATACGGAAGCGGTCGTTGCCGCGGTAATCCGGCGAAACCGCAAGCCGCAGGTTTTCACCGAAACGATCCGTGAGCCGGCTAAGGAGTGCGAGGCTGGTTTCCGCGTCCGCCGACACATCCGGCAGTATGGCGAGCGACAGGAGATCGCCCCATTCGAGAAGATCGCTCTGTTTGAGGAGCGTCGCCCCTTTTTCGTTCTCGTCACGCAGATTGGCCTGCGTCAGCATGCGGCAGAGATGCCCCCAGCCCTTGCGATCCTGCGGGTAGGCGAGGATGTCCGGCGTGCCGTCGCAAAAAACCAGGCGGCAGCCGGGATGATAGGAAGCACCCTCCACCTTGGCCTGCTGCCAGGCGCGCACCACGCCCGCCACCGTGTTGCGGTCGGCGAGACCGATCGCCGAAAACCCCAGGAATTTTGCCGCGACCACCAGCTCCTCCGGTTTCGAGGCACCGCGCAGAAACGAGAAGTTCGACTGGATGCCGAATTCGGCATAGGGAATGGCCGTCAGCGCATTCATGCGAAGATCCCATGCATGAACCAGCGCGGCGAAGGCAGCGAGGCGCCGTAAAGACCCTGGCGGTAGAGCCAGTAACGGCGGCCGTCGGCATCCTCGATGCGGAAATAATCCCGGGTTGGCTCATCTTCTCGTCCCGGCGCCCCTCGCCACCATTCCGGCGCGATGCGCTCCGGCCCTTCGGCGCGCGCGACCCGGTAGAGCGCGCGCCGCCAGCGGAAGTTCAAAGGCGGGCCTTCCGGCATTTCGGTGGCCGGCACCTCGATCGGCTCGGGCGAACGGAAAAGCCGGATCGGCCGTTCCGGCTGGAAGACGGTCGTGGGGGCATCCTTCACCTTGTCCGGCTGCTTCGGCGGCGAGCTTCTCTGCGGCGCCTCCGTGAAGGGGAGGGTGGCGACGGCGCGCTCCGGCAGATGGCTCTCGACGGCGACCGGCTTCAAGACCGCGCCTTCGCCGAGCCGGGCGCGAATGCGGTCGGCAAAAAGCGCGATATCGGCGCCGTCGTCGCTCGTTTCGCCGGCAAGGTCGGCCTGCTGCATATCGAAGGCGGCGGCGGTCAGCACCGAGAGGCGCACGAGATCGAAGCCATAGCCGGCGTCGATATCCTGTTCGAGCGCGGCAAGCCGTTCGTGGAACAATTTCTGGATCAGCAGCGGCTCACGCAAGGGCCGCGAGGTGCCGACGGCGATGCGGCTGACGCCGCCATCGACGCGGAAAAGCAGCAGCGCCAGCCGCCTTGCGCCCTCGCCGCGACGCTCGAGGTCGCTCTTCAAGGTGGTCGCCAGCATGCCGGTCAGCCGCTCGATGTCTTCGGTCAGCATGATCGGCTCGGCAAGGTGACGCTCGACCGAAAGCGGTGCCACCGGCAGGCGCGGCGACACGGCCTCCTCGAGGCGGCCAAGCGCCTGGTCGAGGCGCAAGAGCAGCGATGCGCCGAAGCGGCGGGCCAGCGGCGCGCGCGGTGCCGCCATGACGGCGCCCGCCGTGCGCAGGCCGACGCTTTCGAGGCTGGCGCGTACCTCCGGGTCGATGCGCAGCGCCGCCAGCGGCAAGGGCACGAGAAGCGCTTCCTCCTCGCCATCGGGCACGATGCGGTCACCGGCAAACCGCGCCGCCGCCCAGGCAGCACCAGGCGTGGCGGCAAGCCCGGCGCGGACATCGAAGCCCTGATGGAAAAAACGCGACAGGATATCGTCCAGCATCGAGCGTTCGCCGCCGAAAAGATGGGTGCAGCCGGTGACGTCGAGATAGAGGCCGTCGGTCCCGTCAAGCGCCACCAGCGGGGTATAGCGGTCGCACCAGTCGGCGAGGCCTTCGAGCAGGCGCCGGTCGGCCTCCGGATCGGCCTCCACGATGTCGATCGAGGGATGCATGGCGCGTGCGTCGGCTATGCCCATGCCGCGCTTCAGATTAAGCGCCTCAGCCCGTTCGTCGAGGGCGGCGATGCGCTGGGTGTTCCCTTGGCGATGGCTGATCACCAGCGGCAGGTGATCCGACGGCCGGGAACGCCAGGACCGCCCCAGACGCTGCCGCAGGATCCTCTCGGCGGCGAGATGCGGAAACCACAGGGATAGGATTCTTTGGCCGTTCTGGGGGCCATTCCTGAGACCTTCCTTGCTCGCCCCGTCTTTCTTCGAATATGCGTTCATCGGGGTTCCACTCCAGTGTGAATTTTCCGGGCAAGGCCGTGCGGCTCTTGCCGATGGCGACGGTGAAGGCGGGCCGGCCGATCGAGCCGGCGAGCGGCCCGGCAAGCGTCTTACGCGTTGCCGCCGGTGCCGCCGACAGGATGAGGCGGACGGGCGCTGCCGTCGGTTCGGGCTCGCCGGCCTGGCGCAGCAGGAACAGCGGCCGGCCCGCACTCTGCGCGCGGGCGTGCAGCCGCCGCGTCGCGGTGAGGTCAAGCCGCTGCGGGCTGCCGCGGATTTCGAGGATGACGGCGGCCAGCGCCGTCATCCGGGCAGCCTCCTCGGCGATCCACAGCGCATCGAGCAGCCTTGGCGCCTCGGAAAACAGCAATTGCTTCGGCTCGATGCCGAAGAAGGCGTGAAGCCCCCTGGCATAGGGAAAGCCGGCCTCGCGGAAAACCTCGGATGTGCCGATCCACAGCACCGGCAATCGCGGTCCCTGGCTGAGGATCAGGCTGACGAGCGACAAGGCAAAACCGGCAACGGCCCCGGCATCGCGGGTCGCGGCGCCATGAAACTCGCTCACCGCCGCCTTCGGCAGGCCGCCGCTCAGCGCAGCATCGAGGCGCTCGGCGCCGGTGCGCAAAAACGCATCGGGCGGCGCCACGGCGAGGCCGCGCCGGACAATGGTCAGATTCCGAGCGGGTGTCGGATGCCGAGAGGGTGTCAGACTCTGACGAGGGACATCCGCGTCAAACGACGAACTGGCCGGCGCCTCCAGGCGCTCGGGCAAGGTCCCTTCGATCTTCGCGATCTGGCGGCGCAGGGCAAAAACAGTCTCCCGCGCCACGGCGCTTGTCGCCATGACGGTCAGCTTCCACTCACAATTGTTCCTGTTATGTTCCATATAGATTCCAGAGGACGCCCGAAGAGTCAAGCAGAGTCATGGGGAATTTATTCCTGCCCTGAGCACACACCTTGATATCGTGCGCTTGCTCAACGCCGGTATCGCACAAAGAATGCGGTCACGTGTCTCTTCCCAATCCATAAGGCGAACGCGGGGTCCCCCGCTTGTGCCGCGCTTGAAGACGGGCAATTGTGCGACGTGCAATGGGGGTGAACATGTGGAAGACGCGATCGAGCCGTTGGTTCTTATTGTTATTTATCGCGTTCAATGCCGCCGCACTTGGGTTCTGGTATTTTTCAATTGACTACTTCCCGCCAAAGAATTGGTACGGATATACGCAAGGTGCCGACGCTGGGATCGACATTCAATCGCCTACTGGAAAAGCGATCATGGTAATGGAGTTTTTGCCCGTCATCGGATCAGGCACGAATTATGAACTGAAGAGATACGACGAGCGATGCGGCCTAGAAGCACTTGCAAAGTTTCCAGGGAGGCCTTTGGGTTTGACGTATCGCGAGGTCTATTTTTGCAATGCGGCGGGCCTGAGTGACGCAGACTTTTCGGTAGCCAGCGGGTACTTCAAGCAAACCATCGATGGCATGTATTCGCAGCGATACGGCCGCATGGCTAGGGACGTGGCTTGGCTGCTAGCAGTGGCGTCGCTCGCGTGGTTAGCCTGCTTCTTATTATTGTGGGCGATGCGCTGGGCAAACGCACCGGCAAAATAGCCGGTTCAAAACGAGGTGCGAAACCACGAAGCAGAGCAGATTTATCCTATTCAGCCAAACCTCCGTCTGGCTCCGGCATGCTTACTTCATTGGGCGCACAATGAACCCCCAATGTTTGCATGAAGTATGCGACACACCTCACGATATGTAGCGCTTCAGAGTCGGTATAAAATGACTCGACATGCATTGTGCCATTTCGCCATGGATTCTTGACAGCGTCCAGGGACGCAAACATTCTTTCAAATGATGCTCCTTCGGAATTAGGCATTCTTGCAGGGTACTTTTCTTCAATTTGACTTTTGATTGTCTTTAGCATCGTGCCCCAATTGCGCTCACCAGGTTTGGTCTGATCGGGCAAATCAAGCAAATCTGCAAGCTTCCTTATGCCGACTTCAAGCATCCTCATTGCGTGGAAAACGGCTGCAGTAGGCCTTTGCAGAGCCAAACATTTGCAAGCTTCCTCTAACTCACGCGCTGCGTCAGGGAAAATTCTATTTATATCCCAATCATCCACTAACTTATTCGCGGGCTGGAACAAGGTTTTTTGGTTGCGATTTAGAATCATAAACGAAAGGAGCTGACACTCATCTCGCAGGCGGCTCTGCACGTCTGAAATGCATCTCCCGATTTCGTCCATCATTATCTTTTCATTAGCATCAGCGAGCCTAGCGGCCATCCTAGATGCCGCCATAGCTGCGACTTCTGCACCTATGAATGTCGTCGCTGCGGTCAATTCTTCGAAACTGGACCGCAGGTTGTCTCTCGCTGTCGTAACCTCGGTGGTTTTGCCCGCATCGTCAAAGACGGTTTCAATAAACGTTCTGACGCGCTGCACCTCTTGGATGGTGTCGAAGAACTTTGCGGTATTTAGTTCCAGCATGTTGAAGAGGCTCCACCGGCGGTAGCGGCTTGCCACTACCTTGATTGCGCGACTCGGAATCTAAATCAGCACGATACCATCCCTTAATGAGAATTATTCCTCCTTGTGATCTTGAGGCACAGGTGACACCCCCTCCATTTGCCGAGTCCGGCCTGAAAGCCTATATGCCGGGATCAAAGGACAAAGCATGGCTCGCATCTACCAAACACGCATCTGGCACGACCAGCTTTCGCCAACGATGGAGGAAATCGAGCTCCTGGCGCTGGAGGCCTATGCCCATCTGCCGGAGGACTTTCGCAAGTTGACCGGCGAGATCGTCATTCAGATCGCCGAATTCCCGACCGACGAGATCATGGACGACCTTTCGCTGGAAACGCCCTTCGACCTATTGGGGCTGTTCGAGGGGCGCGGCATCGCCGAGCGCTGGAATCCGCAGACCGGCGAGGGGCCGAACCGCATCACGCTCTATCGTCGCGCCATCCTCGACTACTGGGCCGAGAACGAGGAAACGCTGGGCGACATCGTCACCCATGTGCTGATCCACGAGATCGGCCACCATTTCGGCCTGTCGGACGACGATATGGAGAAGATCGAAGAGGCAGCGGAGTAGGATGTGCTGATATTCAGGTGATGCCGGCCTGCGAACGGCGGCTTCCCGCGCTTCCGGTGCTCACGTCCCCAAAAGTACGCTCCGCTCCGGTTCTCGGAAACCACCCAGTCTGGTCGCTTCGCGCCCGTTTTCGACTCCGGCGCGGCCTGACCTGAATCTCAACACACCCTCGGCGCTTTTGCAAAGCCTACCAGTCGCTGAGCTTGGTGTCGGGCCCGTATTCCTGGCCCTCGATGTCCTTCACCACGGCCTGGCCGCAGCGCATGGTCTTGGCTTCCTGGTCATAGGCATAGGTCGGCGAGCCGAACAGGTGCCAGCCCTTGTTCAACGCCGCCGTCACCTTGTGGCAGAAGCTGGCATCGTCCGGGCCGGACAGAAAGCGGTAGAGTTTCATTCTTCAATCCTGTCGTCAGTTACGTTAGTCATGCGCGAACAGCGGTGGCCTTCGCCAGCAGTTTTTCGGCCTGCGCCAGATGCAGCCGCTCGACCATCTTGCCGTTCAGCGCAACTACCGCCCTACCGGTATTTTCGGCGAGCGCGAAGGCATCCTTGACCGCGCGCGCCTCGGCTATTGCTTCGGGCGACGGTGCAAAGGCGCGGTTCGCGGCTTCGATCTGAGCCGGATGGATCAGCGACTTGCCGTCAAAACCCATGGCGGCCGCTTCCGTGCACTCGCGCGCAAACCCGTCCATATCGCGAAAATCATTGAAGACGCCATCGAGCAGGTCGAGGCCGCCGGCACGCGCCGCGAGCACCATTTGCATCAGCCATGGAACGAGATAGCGCCGGTCGGGCATGGCGAGAATTCCGGTGTCCTTGACCAGGTCATTCGTTCCGGCAGCGAAACACACCAGTCGAGAGGCCGGATCGCGGCCGAGCTCGGCAATCGGCCCAATGTTGAGCAGCGCCTTGGGCGTCTCGATCATCGCCCATAGCTTGACTTCGTCGGCGATAAAATTGTCGTCGAGCACGTCGCCGGCCTCGAGAATGTCGCGCGGCGTGTCGACCTTGGGCAGCAGGATGGCGTCGGGCGAGCATTTTGCCGCGGCCAGCAGGTCGGCGCCGCCCCACTCGCTCGACAGCGCGTTGATGCGCACGACCATCTCGCAGCGCCGGTTGGAATGGCCGGCGAAAATCGCCGCCAGTTTTTCGCGCGCGGAAAGTTTATCGGCCGGGGCGACGGCGTCCTCGAGATCGATGACGACGGTATCGCAGGCCAGCGATTGGATCTTGGCCAGCGCCTTGTCGTTCGAAGCCGGGACGTAAAGCACCGAGCGGCGCGGGCGGTAGCTTTCGGTGGTCATCTTCGATCTATGCCGCCTGCAGCTAGCCGAGGCAAGCCGTGCATAAAAACTGCACGCAATTTCGGAAAATCTCCTCGTCTCCGCCCCGCTTGCCACCCGACCGGATGCGACAAGGGCGGCATGCAAGAGCAAAAGAACTCCCGTTGGTCCCTGCCGTACCGGCTTCGCCGCGAAAGCTGGTGGCTCGTCGATCCGCCCCAGATTTTGGCAACCCTCCTCCCTTTCGTCCGGAAATCCCTGCCCACCAGCCGCATCAAAGCCGCCGAGAAAGCCCGATCATGACAGTATTCCTCTCGGCGGCGCCGAGCTATTGCAGCCGCTTCGGCGTTGCCGTCCTGCTCGTCGCGTTGGCCGATTTCTTCTTCTATGGCCAACCGGCGGGCATCACGCTTTTCCTGTTCGGCGTTGCGATTGCAGCGGCGAGCATGGCTCTCCATCCTCTCGACGTCTTCAACGATGGCAGGTTCTGGTTCAAGCCGGTTGCGCTGTTTATGGCGCTGCTGCCGCTTGTGGAAAATGTCAGCGCACTGTCCGTCTCGATCGCGCTGGCGGCGACGGCCATCCTCGCGCTTTCACTGGCCGGACGGTTGCGGCGCGGCCTTGCCCGTATTGCCGGCCAACTCTCGCTGTTCCTGCTTGCAACGCCATTTCGGCTCGTCCTTGATTTCTTCCGCTGGCGCACGGCGGCGCGGCGGCTTGGCCGGCGGCGCGTGCGCCTTGCGGCGATCGCCGTCTGGGTCATGCCGCTGGGCCTCGGCGCAGTGTTCCTCGCGCTGTTCGGCGCCGCCAATCCGGTCATCGAATATTGGTTCTCGCTGATCGACCTGATGGCACTGCTCGACGTCGTCCAGCTGCCACGTCTCGGCTTCTGGCTGTTCGTGCTTGCCTGCGTCTGGGCCTTTCTGCGGCCGCGGCTGCCGCGCTTTCTCCGCCGCCGCAGGGTGTCGCCAGCCAGCGCACCGGCGACGCCGGCCACCAGGACCACCATCGAGGACATCGTCTTCGGCAAGGCCGCTATCCTCCGCGCGCTCGTCGTCTTCAACATCCTGTTCGCGGTGCAGAGCGCACTCGACGCCACCTATCTGTGGGGCGGCATCGCGCTTCCCGACGGGCTGACCTATGCCGCCTACGCGCATCGCGGCGCCTATCCGCTGATCGTCACGGCGCTGCTGGCCGCCGGCTTCGTGCTGGCGGCGCTGCGGCCGGGAAGTGCGACCTCCGGCGATCCGCTCATCCGCCGGCTGGTTTATGCCTGGGTGGCGCAGAACATCCTCCTGGTGATCTCGTCGATCCTGCGGCTCGATCTCTATATCGGTATCTATGCGCTGACCTATTGGCGTGTCGCTGCGTTCGTCTGGATGGGGCTGGTGGCGGCGGGCCTTGTCCTGATCATAGCCCGCATCGCGCGCGAAAAGTCCAACGAATGGCTGCTTGCCGCCAATCTTCTGACGCTATCGGCGACGCTCTATGCCTGCTCGTTCATCAACTTTGCCGCGCTGATTGCCAACTACAATGTCGACCATTGCTTCGAAATGACCGGCCAAGGCACCCAGCTCGACGTCTGGTACCTGCGCTCGCTCGGGCCCGGCGCCTTGCCGGCGCTCGATCGCTTCGTCCAGCACCAGAGCAGGACGGTTTCCGCGGAGGATGCCTCCATCCGCGAACTCGCCGGCTGGTATGCACAGGACGAAGCACGCTTCCGCGCCGGCCAGGAAAGCTGGCGGGGCTGGAGCTTTCGTGACTGGCGGCTCAACCGCGCCCTCGACAGGCGTGGCCCGTTCGTGGTTCCTCCGATGTCCGAACCCTTCATGCCGGGCCGCTGATTTGATGCCGCACCACATACTGGTCGCCGACGACGACCCGCACATTCGCGAAATCATCTGCTTCGCGCTGGAAAAGGCCGGCATGAAAACGCTGGCGGTGCCGGACGGCGCGGCTGCCTTGCAGGCGATAGAGCGCCATGCGCCCGATCTCGTCGTGCTCGACATCGGCATGCCGGAAATGGACGGGCTGGAAGTGTGCCGGCGGCTGCGCCACACATCCGACCTGCCGGTGCTGTTCCTGTCCGCGCGCGATGAAGAGATCGACCGCGTCCTCGGGCTGGAGATGGGCGGCGATGATTATGTCACCAAGCCGTTCAGCCCGCGCGAGCTGGTCGCCCGCGTCAACGTCATTCTGCGCCGCGCCCGGCCCACGCCGGAACCAGCCGACGACCGGCAATTCTCGCATGGCAGACTGTTGCTGGTTCCGGCAAGCCATACAGCCAGCTTCGACGGCAAGCCGCTGGCGCTGACGTCGATCGAATTCGCGATCCTGAAAGGCTTTTTGGCGCGGCCGGCGCATGTGCTTGGCCGCGACATGGTGATGGCCAACGCCTATGCGGCCAATATCCATGTCGCAGACCGCACCGTCGACAGCCATATCCGCAATATCCGCGCCAAGCTGGCGGCCGTCGGCTGCGTCGATGCGATCGAGACCGTGCACGGCGTCGGTTTTCGGCTGGGCGGATGCGGCGCGTGAGCGCCCAAGAACTGATTGGCAGCAAATGGCGGCCTCGCCTCGCCACGGTCGTCATCGCCATCCTGATCATGGTGATGGCGCTGCCGCTGGCCGGCCTGTTTTTCTTCCGGCTCTACGAGAACCAGCTGATCAGGCAGACCGAGGCCGAGCTGATCGCCCAAGGCGCCGCCCTTGGCGCGATCTATGCGCAAGAGGTCCGTGAGGCCGGCCTTGCCCCGGAAAAGCTAGGCGCACCCGTGCCTTCACCCAACACCAGCGATCGGGCTTCTCCCTACCAGGCGATCGAACCGGGCCTCGATCTTGCGTCCGACGGGATCCTGCCGACCCGGCCCGCGGCCACCGCGGCCAGCGCCGATCCCGCCTTCGCGGCAATCGGCGCACGCCTGTCGGGCATTCTTGCCGAGACGCAGAAGACCACGCTCGCCGGCTTCCGGCTGCTCGATCCCAGAGGCGTGGTCATCGCCGGCCGTGAGGAGGCCGGCCTGTCGCTCGCCGCTGTCGAAGAGGTTCGCGCAGCGCTTGCCGGCCGCTACGCCAGCGCGCTCAGGCTGCGGGTTCCCGACCAGCCGTCGCCGCCGCTCTATTCGGTCAGCCGCGGCACCAAGGTTCGCGTCTTCGTGGCCATGCCGGTTGCGGTCTCCGGCAAGGTCGCCGGCGTCGTCTATCTGTCGCGGACGCCGAACAACATCGTCAAGCATCTCTATGGCGAGCGCGGCAAGGTGGCGCTGGCGGCAATCACCATCCTCGGCGGCGCGCTGCTGATCGGGCTGGTCTTCCTGCGCGCCGTCAGCCGTCCGATCTATGCGCTGATGGAACGCACGAAACGCATCGCCGCCGGCGACCGCGCGGCGATCAGGCCGCTCGATCACCACGGCACGCGCGAAATGGGTGAACTCTCTGCTGCTTTCCTCGACATGGCCGAAAAGCTGCACGCACGCTCCGACGGCATCCAGACCTTTGCCACCCACGTCTCGCACGAGCTCAAATCGCCGCTGACGGCGATCCAGGGGGCTGCCGAACTGCTGCGCGATTCGGGCAGCGCGATGGACGAGGCCGAGCGGCGGCGGTTTTCGGACAATATCGTCACCGATGCCGGCCGGCTCAACCTTCTGGTGCGCCGCCTGCTCGACCTGGCGCGCGCCGAAAATCTCGAGCCCAGCGGCGAAAGCACGTCGCTCACTGCTGCGCTGGCGCTGCTGCCGGCCGACGACAGGCTGGCGGTGCGCGTCGAGGCGGGCACCGAGATCGGGCTGCGCATATCGGCCGAAAACGCGGCGATCGTGCTGGCCAATCTCATCGACAATTCGGCGCGGCACGGCACGACGCTGGTATCGGTCACAGCCGCAAAAGCAGACGGCAAGGCCACCATCGTGGTCGCTGACGACGGCGCCGGCATCTCGCCCAGCAACCGAGGCCGCATCTTCGAGCCGTTCTTCACCACGCGCCGCGATTCCGGCGGCACCGGCATGGGCCTCGGCATCGTGCTGGCCCTCCTGAAAGCGCATGATGGCACGATCCGGCTGGTTGACTCGGCGAGCGGCACGCGCTTCGAGATCATCCTGCCGGCGGCGTGACTCGGCGGTTCAGATCGGAAGGGCCAAAAGGTGCATTACGACATCGTCATCATCGGCGGAGCCATCGTCGGCTCCTCGGTCGCCTATTATCTGCGCGAGGAAGGGTTTTCGGGCTCGATCGCGCTTGTCGAGCGCGACCCGCAATTTTCCCGCGCCGCGACCACGCTGTCCTGCGCCTCCATCCGCCAGCAGTTCTCGATCCCGGAAAACATCCGGCTGTCGCAATTCACGCTGAAACTGTTCCGGCGGCTCAGGGAAGAGTTTGGCGCGGACGCCGATATCGGCTTTCGCGAAGGCGGCTACCTCATCCTTGCCGGCGAGAACGGGCTGCCGATCCTGCGGGCCAACCACGAGGCGCAGATGGCCGAGGGCGCCGACATCGTGCTCGAGGATGCCGAGGCGCTCGTCCGCCGCTTTCCGTGGCTGTCGGTCGAGGGCATTTCCGCCGGCGCCTATGGCCGCAGCGGCGAAGGCTGGTTCGACGCGCATGCGATGCTGATGCTGTTCCGCAAGGCACTGCGAAGCAAGAACATCGATTTCATCACAGCGTCGGTGACCGGTATCGAGCGGCAGGGGAAGCGCGTCGCCGGTGTGACCCTCGACAATGGCGAGCGGCTCGAGGCCGGCACCGTCGTTAACGCCGCCGGGCCGAATGCCGGCAAGGTGGCAGCAATGGCCGGGCTGGCGCTGCCGGTGGAGCCGCGCAAGCGCAATGTCTTCGTCTTCGAGGCGCGCGAAAAATATGACGACATGCCGCTGCTGGTCGACCCGAGCGGCATCTATGTCCGGCCGGAGGGCTCGGTCTACATCACCGGCGGCGCCGAGCCGGAAGAGGGCGAAGGACCGGCCGACCCCGCCGACTTCGACCCCGACTGGCCGCTGTTCGAAGAGGTGATCTGGCCGGTGCTGGCGACCCGCATTCCGGCCTTCGAGGCGATCAAGCCGACGCGCGCCTGGGTCGGCCATTACGACTACAATACGCTCGACCAGAACGCGGTGATCGGCCCGCACCCGGAGGTCGGCAATTTCCTCTTCGCCAACGGTTTTTCCGGCCACGGCTTGCAGCAGGCTCCGGCGGTCGGCAAGGCGCTGGCCGAACTGATCGTGCATGGCGGCTATCGCACGGTGGATTGCTCGGCGTTCGGGTACAGCCGGATCGCCGACGGGCGGCCGTTTCGGGAATTGAATGTAATTTAACGCTGGCGCGAAGGGATGCTACCGTTGCTTGGTGGATTGAGCCGCCACCAAGCCGCCCGTACCAAGATACGCCTGAAGCCAGCCCAGCACCCGGGCCCAGCCTTCGGCATGCTTCGTTGCGGCAGCAGCGAGGCCGGCGAAGCCGCCATGGCAGATCGTGACGCGTGTGCCGCCGGCGATCGGCTCCAGCAGCCAGGCGACTTTGGTTTCGCGGCGGCCAAGCGTCGGATGGTCCCAGTCGTATCTCCGCGTCTGCACGATCCGGCGCGGCTCTTCGATCTCCAGGAATTCGCCGCTGGCGGGCAGGTGTCTGCCGGCCGCCGTCTCGACGGTGACGCTCCAGCGGCCGCCGACGCGGAGGTCGGCCGCCCATCCGGTCATCCGGTAGGTCCTGGCGGACCCCCACCAGCGCTCGACCTCGCGTGTAACGAGCGCGTCAAATATCCGCTCGGGCGGCGCGCGAACATCGGCGCTCGCCATGACGGTCTCGCCATTGGTCATGCTGTGCACCGCGGAACCGTGCATCACCTGTCCTCCAGAAACGTTTCGCTATCGAAACAACCTCAAGCCTTCGACGCCGGGCGCGACAGGCCTTTGCCGGTTTCGAGCAGGCTCTTCAGGCTGGACAGGATGAGCGGCCAGCCGTTCGCCACATGGCCAAGCAGCTTGTGCGGTCCATCGGCTTCGTGTGTGATGGCGAGCTTCATCATCTCGCCCTCCTGCTCGAGGGCGAAGGTGCAGCGTGTGTAGCCGTCCGCCTTGACCTCGGGCATGAACTCGTTGCGCCATTTGAGCACGATGCGCTTGGGTGGATCGATCTCGAGGACCTCGCCGCTGTCGGTGACCCGGCCGTCGGTGTAAACCATCTTCCACGCCGAACCTTGTTTCCAGTCGCTTAGCATCTGAGCGCCGAGGAAATATTGCCGCTGGAACTCCGGCGCGGTCAGTGCTTGCCAGAGTTTTTCGGGCGAAGTGCGGATGTAGGTGACATAAACGAAAATGTTGCTCATCAGTCTTCCCTTTCGAGACGTTTCTTCAAATCGCCGAGGGCGCCCAGTCGCCCCCGCTCGAATTTGCCGATCCAGCGTTCGGCGATCTCGTTGATGGGAACGGGATTCAGATAATGTTGCTTCTCGCGTCCCTTGCGGATGGTGGCGACGAGGTTTGCTTCTTCCAGGATCGCCAGATGCTTGGTCACCGCCTGGCGCGTCATGTCCATCTCACCGCACAGCGCGTTCAGCGTCTGCCCGTTCCTGGCATGAAGGCTGTCCAGCAATCGCCGGCGTGTCGGGTCGGCCAAGGCGCGAAAGACAGCATCCATGCTCATGACTCTAATATGCAACCATTTGGTTGCATGTCAAGAGGCAGAATGCGCGGGTTGAGGTCGCTGGGAGTGGATTTCAGCGCTTGCGGCCGAACCAGAATGCGTTGGGCATGCGCTCCATGCCGATACGCTCATAGAAGCCGACGGCGTCGGGTATGGAGATCAGGCTGATGGCAACGGAAGGTCCGAGTTGCCGGCGTGCCTCATCCATCAGGCCCTTGCCGATACCCAGCCCTTGCGCCGATGCAGAAACAGCGAGCTCGGAGATATAGCAGACCCAGGAAAAGTCGGTGATGCCGCGAGCGACACCAACCAGCGGCTTGCCCGGTGCATCGATGCGCGCGGTGAGCACCAGGTCGGCACTCGTGAGCATCGCCTTCAAACGGGCATGATCATCGACGGGCCGTGTCTCGCCGAGGCCGGATTCCACCAGAACGCGGCGGAACTCGGCGATGCCGAGGCCCGGTTCGCTGGCGTAAAGGATCGTGGATCGCGTTGTCATGTCGACAAAAGTGCACCATGGGCAGGTGGTTTTGAAGCTGTTTTGTACCGATTTTGTGTTTCGATCGACGACGGAAGTCCAAAAACAGCCGTCTTTTATTTGCCCGCGGCATTGTGTAAACCGGGCGCCAGCAATTCCCCGCAACGAGAAGAAGACGGGCAAGAACCATGGAAAAATTCACCAAGCTCACCGGTGTCGCCGCGCCGATGCCGATCGTCAATGTCGACACTGACATGATCATCCCCAAGGATTATCTCAAGACGATCAAGCGCACCGGGCTCGGCACCGGCCTGTTCGCCGAAATGCGTTACAAGGACGACGGCTCGGAAAACCCGGACTTCGTGCTCAACAAGCCGGCCTACCGCAAGGCGCAGATCCTGGTCGCCGGCGACAATTTCGGCTGCGGTTCGAGCCGGGAACATGCGCCGTGGGCGCTGCTCGATTTCGGCATCCGCTGCGTCATCTCGACCTCGTTCGCCGACATTTTCTACAACAACTGCTTCAAGAACGGCATCTTGCCGATCACCGTCAGCGCGGAAGACCTGGAGAAGCTGATGGACGATGCCTCGCGCGGTTCCAACGCGACGCTGTCGGTCGATCTCGAAGCCAAGGAAATTCGCGGGCCGGACGGGGGCGTGGTCAAGTTCGACCTCGACGAATTCAAGCGCCACTGCCTGCTCAACGGGCTCGACGATATCGGTCTGACCATGGAGAAGGCCGGCGCCATCGCTTCGTTCGAGAAGAAGAACGCTGCTGAGCGCCCCTGGGCCTGAGCGGTACGATGACCTGGCCGCGACAGGCCGGGTTCGTGGCGGCTGAACGGAGGGAACAGTCATGACACGTTCGCTTCTTGCCGGGGCCTGCGCGCTGGCGTGGATTCTGATGCCGGTGGC
Organism: Mesorhizobium sp. M0598; assembly: GCF_040320865.1. Taxonomy (NCBI): domain Bacteria; kingdom Pseudomonadati; phylum Pseudomonadota; class Alphaproteobacteria; order Hyphomicrobiales; family Phyllobacteriaceae; genus Mesorhizobium; species Mesorhizobium sp. M0598. The sequence continues at coordinate 91,548 of NZ_JAMYQL010000025.1, forward strand.
AGGCGCGCATGCACAGACCGACGTGGTGCTCGTGCCGGCTGACGATGCGTCCGGCGGGGCCGCCGACCAGGGCGCGTTGAGCAATGCGGCCCTAGCCGACAATGACAAACAGGCGCCGATGCCGTTCGAGGGCGGCCAACTGACTATCACCCAGGAGGAAGAGTACGGGGAACGGGTGCTCGCCTTCGACGGCAAGGAACTGGCGCGCAATTACGACGTCTTCTTCGACAAGATCGTCGAGGTCGGCGGCGTCAAGGTGGCGCTGGTCGATGTCGGCGACGGCGGCAATCAATGCGGCCCGGCCAAGGTGATCGTGTGGAAGCCGGAAGGCGGCACGATCCAGACGACCACGGTCGAGCAGGATGAATGCGGCGCGCCGCCGGCCGCGATCTCCGACAGCGCCATCTATTTCGTGCCCTATCTGCTGCCGGGTGATTCCAAGCCGGCGCTGCAATGGTCGCCGACGGACGGACTGACGACGTCCGGTAATCTGACCTACATGCCGGAGCCGGGCACCGACTGGAAAGACATCGATCCGTCGAAATACGACAACATCATTGATGCCTTCCACAACGAGGCCGTCTACAGGCTAGCCGAGACGCTGCTCGGCAAGGACATGCCCGACATCGCGACCAGCCTGCTGGTCGGCGGCGGTACTGAGGAGACCGCTTCGGGCGCCTTTTTTGCCAGCGGCTGCGTGCCGCATGATTGCGGCGGCAATGACGGCTTCATGGCCGTTGACCCGGTCAACCAGAAGCTCTATTTCGCCCGCCGCAGCGACAAGCCCGAGCCGGACGCGTGGCCAGCGGTGAGTACATGGCCGGCCGACGTCAAGGAAGCGCTGGACAAGGCGCTGGGGTCGGCGAATTAGATCGTTCTGCCGCGATCCTTCGCGCGCCCCGGACATCTCCCCACTTGGGGGGAGATCGGCCGTCACCGCCGCTTTCGCCAAACCGCCTACGCTGCAAAAAAGGAGGACCTATGCGAAAACTGATCTCCACCGGTTCGCCCTTCGAGAACACCGCCGGCTATTCGCGCGCCGTGGTGCAGGGCGACTGGTGTTTCGTGTCCGGAACGACCGGCTACGATTATGCGACCATGTCGATGCCGGAGACCGTAGAGGCACAAACGCGCAATTGCCTGGCGACGATCGCCAAGGCGCTCGGGGACGGCGGCTTCGAGATGGCCGATGTGGTGCGGGCACATTACTATATCACCGATGCGGCTTTCGTGGATGTGGTGTTCCCGATCCTCGGCGAGGCCTTTGGCGAGATCAGGCCGGCGGCAACGATGATCGTGTGTCAGCTCAACAAGCCGGAGATGAAGATCGAGATCGAGGTGACGGCGCTGCGGCGCACAGCCTGATGCCTGTCACGGTTGCGACAACGACACGGTCAGCACGAGGATCGGCCCATGGTGAAGGTCAGGCGCATCGTTGCAAACATAGACACGCAGGATATCGCGGCGGCAAAACCTTTCTATCAGGATGTGCTCGGCCTCGATCTCAAGATGGATATGGGCTGGATCGCTACCTACGGCTCGCAAGAGACGATGTCCGTGCAGGTCAGTTTCATGGCCGAAGGGGGATCAGGAACGCCGGTGCCGGACATCTCTATCGAAGTCGACGACATCGATGACGCGCTTGAAAGCATGAGAAAGGCCGGCTTTGCCATCGAATACGGTCCGGCGGACGAACCCTGGGGCGTGCGGCGCTTCTTCGTACGCGACCCGTTCGGCAGGCTGGTCAATATCCTTTCGCACCGGTAGCGACACCGGGCGGCAAAGCGCGGGCTTGCGCAGAACCCGCTTGGCCTTTAGCAAGGCCGCGTTCATGCGCTAAACGATTGGGACGGTTCTCATGGCTTCGAAAAATCTTCTCCTGCTTGCCGGCGACGGTATCGGCCCCGAGGCGATGGCCGAGGTGAAGAAATTGATCGCCGCCATGAACGACAGCCTCGACAGCGATTTCGCCACCGATGAGGGCCTGGTCGGCGGTTGCGCCTATGATGAGCATGGCGCGGCGATTTCCGATGCCGACATGGCCAAGGCGATGGCGGCGGACGCGGTGCTGTTCGGTGCCGTCGGCGGGCCGAAATGGGATGCGGTGCCCTATGAGGTGCGGCCCGAGGCCGGTCTCTTGCGCCTGCGCAAGGACATGGAGCTGTTCGCCAATCTCAGGCCGGCAATCTGCTATCCGGCGCTGGCGGCGTCCTCCTCGCTCAAGCAGGAGGTGGTCGAGGGTCTCGATATCCTCATCGTGCGCGAGCTCACCGGCGGCGTCTATTTCGGCGAGCCGAAGCAGATCATCGATCTCGGCAACGGCCAGAAGCGCGGCATCGACACCCAGGTTTACGACACGTTCGAGATCGAGCGCATTTCGGGCGTTGCCTTCGAGTTGGCACGCACGCGCAAAAACCACGTCACCTCGATGGAAAAGCGCAATGTGATGAAATCAGGCGTGCTGTGGAACGAGGTCGTCACCCAGACGCACAAGGCGCGCTATGCCGACGTCAAGCTCGATCACATGTTGGCCGATGCCGGGGGCATGCAGCTGGTGCGCTGGCCGAAGCAGTTCGACGTCATCGTCACCGACAATCTGTTCGGCGACATGCTGTCCGACATCGCCGCCATGCTGACCGGCTCGATCGGCATGCTGCCGTCGGCCTCGCTAGGCGCACCTGATGTCAAGACCAAGAAGCGCAAGGCGCTCTACGAGCCGGTGCACGGCTCGGCGCCCGACATCGCCGGCAAGGGTATCGCCAATCCGATCGCCATGATCGCCTCCTTCGCCATGTGCATGCGCTATTCCTTCGGCATGGTTGATGAGGCCGACAGGCTGGAAGGCGCGATCGCCGCCGTGCTCGATCAGGGCTTGCGTACCAGGGATATTCATTCGCCGGGGATGACCGAGGTCGGCACCGCTGAGATGGGCGATGCGATCATCGCCAAGTTCCTGGGCTGATCCCGTGTCGGTCGACGTCCGCTGGGCGACGACCGGGGATGCGGCGGCACTCGCCGCCATGCTTGCGAAATGGCGGTGCATTACCGGCAGCCGCCACTCGACGCCAGCCAAGCTTTGTCGGCGGCACAGAAATGGCTTGGCGACGAAAGTCCGGCCTATCCGCATTTTGCGCTCGCCTTCGTCGATGGTGGAGTTTGCGGGCTGGCCTCGGTTGCGATCGCGCATCCCGGCATCGATCTCGAGCGGCTGCTGTTCCTCAAGGACCTGTTCGTGCGCGATACCGCCCGCGATGGCGGTGTCGGTCGAGCGCTGATGGCATTCCTCGCTGGCAATTGCATGCGCGAAGGCATCGGCCGTATCGATCTGACCACGGAGGACTGCAACGAAGGCGCGCTGCGCTTCTATGCCCAATTTGGTGCCGAGCGTCACGAGCAGAAGGTCTTTCTCAGGCTATCCGGCGAGGCGCTGCTGGCGATCGCGGCTGGTTCCTCGACGCGATCTTGGAAGCCCTAAATTGGAGATTGGCCGAAACATCTCCCCCTTCGTCATCCTGGGGCGAAGCAAGGAGCGAAGCGACGCGGCGCAGACCCCAGGATCCATGCCGTTACCCGGCGGCAGTGCTCGGCCGACCAGAACCGAGTGCTTCTTCGTGGTGGATATGAGCGCCATTCTGAACCGCTGCGTTCCTCGGCTTATGTCGCGGCATGATGGGGTGGACGGCGCCCGACGGCATCGGATGTGCCAGAATGAGTTCGTTGAGATCTCAAACAAGGGAGCCGTCCGTGGAACACCTTATCCGTATT
>NZ_JAMYQL010000026.1:0-92294 GCF_040320865.1 Mesorhizobium sp. M0598
ACATAGAAATTGACACTGCAAGCTCCTCGGCTCCTTGCTTCAGTGTCAGTATGTCTCGCTCATCACCTCAAGCCGCGCCAGATGGGGTCAGCTTGGCGCTTACCGTCGGTCTCGGGATTTTTGATGTGGAACGCCATCACTCGCTCGTATAGCCGTTCAAGTGTATCGGTATACAGCAATTTGGATACACCGTGTGAAGGCCCCGCAGCATCGACCGGACACCACGCGAATCGGCCACGCCGACCCAACTGTCGGCTGGATGGGGATCGTACCGCTGTGTTTACAGATCTCGAGCAGTATCTGAGGTCGCTTGCACAAGTCACTTGCAACACCCGCACTTTCGTACGGGTCTGGAACTGCGCAATCACCGTCTAGCCAAATCCAGCAGCCTTGCCGCTTGCGATAAAATGCGGGTTGGCGAAATCCTCGTCGTCACTCTGGTTGCGCTTGCCGTAGGCGAGCGGCTCACCATCCAGCGTGCGCGTCATGCCGCCGGCGGCGCGTAGCACCGCGTCACCCGCGGCCGTATCCCACTCCATGGTGCGGCCGAAGCGCGGATAGACGTCCGCCTCGGCGCCGGCGACAAGACAGAATTTCAGCGATGAGCCGACCGAGACGATCTCGGCGGCGCCAAGCGCGCGGATATAGGCGTCGGTTTCCGGCGTGTTGTGGGAGCGGCTGGCAACGACGGTCAGCGGCACCATACCGGCCCTTGCCGAAATCGACTGGCGATCGACGATCTCGTAGTCGTCATTGATCTCGATCGTTTCCGCTTTGCCCGGCCGGCCGGAAAAGAAGCGGCCGGTGCAAGGCGCGAAGACGACGCCGATCTCAGGCACGCCATGGCGAACCAGCGCGATGTTGACAGTGAAATCGGTCCTGCGGTTGACGAACTCCTTGGTGCCGTCGAGAGGATCGATCAGGAAGAAGGCGTCGCCGAGATCCGGTGCCATGATGCCGGCAGAGGCTTCCTCCTCTGCCACGCATGGAATCTCTGGAAATGCGGCACGCAGCCCGGCAAGGATGATCTTTTCGCTCTCGCGATCCGCCTCCGTCACTGGCGAATTGTCCGACTTGCTGTCGACCGCACAGCCGGCACGAAAGACGCGCATCACCTCGCGCCCTGCCGCCAAGGCAAGGTGCTCGAAGACGGCGAGCATCGCTTCGTCGTCAGATACCGCCGCCGCTGTCATATTGGTCTTCGGCAATGTCGCGCTCGATCAGCCAGTGTTCCAGGGCGTCCACCATCTCCTCGGCTGATCTGCCGAGGGTCTTGAGATGGATTTCGGGCTTTTCCGGCACCTCATACGGTGAATCGACGCCGGTGAAATTCTTGATCTCGCCATTCAACGCCCGCGCATAGAGGCCCTTCGGATCGCGCCTGGCGCATTCCTCGAAGGGTGTGTCGACAAACACCTCGACGAATTCGCCGTCGGCCATCAATTCGCGTGCCATGCGCCGCTCGGCGCTGAACGGCGAGATGAACGACACGATGACGATCAGCCCGGCGTCCGCCATCAGGCGCGCCACTTCGGCGACGCGGCGAATGTTTTCGACACGATCGGCGTCGGTGAAGCCGAGATCGCGGTTGAGGCCGTGACGGACGTTGTCGCCATCCAGAATGTAGGTATGGCGCCCGGTAGCGAACAGCTTCTTTTCGAACAGATTGGCGATGGTCGACTTGCCTGAGCCCGAAAGCCCGGTGAACCAGAACACCGCCGGCCGCTGGTTCTTCATATCGGCGCGGGCGCGCTTGCCGACATCGAGCGACTGCCAGTGGATGTTTTCGGCGCGGCGCAGCGAATGCAGGATCATGCCGGCGCCGACCGTGGCATTGGTAATGCGGTCGATCAGGATGAAGGCACCGGTGGTGCGGTTTTCGGCAAACGGATCGAAGGCGATCGGCGACCGCGTCGAGATATTGCAGATGCCGACTTCGTTCATTTCAAGCGACTTGGCCGCCTCATGGGCAAAGTCGTTGACGTTGACGCGGTATTTCAGGTCGGTGACGGTGGCGCTAGTCTGGTCGGTCTCGGTGCGCAGGATGTAGGAGCGGCCGGGCAGCAGCGCATGTTCGTCGAACCACACGATGTTGGCGGCGAACTGGTCGGCGACCTGCGGCCGCGCCGCCGGCGATACCAGCATATTGCCGCGCGAGACTTCCACCTCGTCGTCGAGGACAAGGGTGACGGCCTGGCCGGCAATAGCCTGCTGAAGATCGCCGCCATGCGAAACGATGCGCCTGACGTGCGAGGATTTGCCGGATTTGGCGACAACCACCTCGTCGCCTGGCGCAACCGAGCCGGAGGCGATGGTGCCGGCGAAGCCGCGAAAATCGAGGTTGGGACGGTTCACATATTGGACCGGAAACCGGAACGGCAATTCGACCGCGGCCCCGTCGACCGACACGGTTTCGAGATGTTCAATCAGCGTCGGGCCGGAATACCAGTCCGTCCTGTCGGAACGGCCGGTAACGTTGTCGCCATAGCGGGCCGACATAGGGATGGGCACGATCGTCTGGAAGCCGAGCTCACGTGAGAACTGTGCGTAATCCGCGACGATCCGTTCAAAAACCGCCTCGTCGAAGCCGACAAGATCGATCTTGTTAACGGCGAGCACAATGTGGCGGATGCCAAGCAGCGAGGCAATGATCGAATGCCGCCTGGTCTGACGCAATACGCCCTGGCGGGCATCGATCAGTACGATGGCGAGATCGGCGGTCGATGCACCCGTCGCCATGTTACGCGTGTATTGTTCGTGGCCGGGCGTGTCGGCGACGATGAACTTGCGCTTTGGCGTGGCGAAGAAGCGATAGGCGACGTCGATGGTAATGCCTTGCTCGCGCTCGGCCTCGAGGCCGTCGACCAGCAGCGCGAAGTCGACGTCATCGCCGGTGGTGCCGTGCTTGCGCGAATCGCGCTCGAGCGTGGCCAGCTGGTCCTCGAAAATCTGCTTGGTATCCGAAAGCAGGCGCCCGATCAGCGTCGACTTGCCGTCGTCGACCGAACCGCAGGTCAGGAAGCGCAGCAGCGACTTTCGTTCCTGCGCCGCCAGATAGTCGCGGACGCCGTCGGTCGGGGCGAGGCTCTTGGCCATGATGTGGCGCATACTCAGAAATACCCCTCGCGCTTCTTCTTTTCCATCGAGCCGGCTTCGTCGCGGTCGATCAGGCGACCTTGCCGCTCGGAAGTGCGCGCCGTGAGCATTTCGCCGACTATCGCCTCCAGAGTGTCGGCTTCCGAGTCGATCGCGCCGGTCAGCGGATAGCAGCCGAGCGTGCGGAACCGCACCATCCGGTTCTCCACTGTTTCGCCGGGCCGCAGTCGCATGCGCTCATCATCCCTCAGGATAAGCATGCCATCGCGCTCGACGACCGGCCGCTCCTTGGCCAGATACAGGGGCACGATCGGGATGTCTTCCTGAAGAATGTACTGCCAGATGTCGAGCTCGGTCCAGTTCGACAACGGGAACACCCTGATCGATTCACCGGCAGCGACGCGGGTGTTGAAAATCTTCCACATCTCCGGCCGCTGGTTCTTCGGATCCCAGACATGCTGGGCGTTGCGAAACGAGAAGATCCGCTCCTTGGCGCGCGACTTCTCCTCGTCGCGACGGGCGCCGCCGAAGGCAGCGTCAAACCCGTATTTGTCGAGTGCCTGCCGCAGGGCAACCGTCTTCATCACATGCGTATGGGTGTTGGAGCCATGGTCGAAGGGATTGATGTTGTCGCGCACGCCGTCTTCGTTGACATGGACCAGGAGGTCGAAACCGAGCTTTTGCTGCATCTGGTCGCGAAAGGCTATCATTTCGCGAAATTTCCAGGTCGTGTCGACATGGAGAAAGGGAAATGGCGGCTTGGCCGGATAGAACGCCTTCATCGCCAAGTGCATCAGCACGGACGAATCCTTGCCGACCGAATAGAGCATGACCGGCTTGGCAAAGGCCGCGGCCACCTCGCGAAAAATATGGATGGATTCAGCCTCAAGCCGCTGAAGGTGCGTAAGTGCGATGTTCATGGACTGCGAGCGTTCTTTCGTACCGATCCACGGAAGGGCCTGCATCGGAGGCGACCTTCAGTCGCCCGATTCAAACTGCACTTCCGGACAATCTATTCTCGTGCGGGCGTTCTAGCAGATCGTTCCGGTCCAGAACAATGCAAGACAGGCTTGCGGCCGAATGGTTCGGGAATGAATTTTCCATACAGCCGGGAAAATTGGGAAATTCCTGCTCAGCGACCAAATCCGCTTGGGAGCGGCAGGAAAATATTGCCTGGGCTCGGGGAGCTGAAAGCCAGGACCCCGCGGTCAGGGCGCTTGCCCGACAGTCGTCCGCCTCATTCAGCCGACGAGCAGCCGTGGCAACGATGTCGTTAAGATGAAGTGCCGATGGGGACAAGCAGCTTGTCACCGTTGTGATCGATCTCGATCATCTCACTCTTGCGGCTCGAGCGTTCCGCAAATCCTTTGTGGAAGATGATCGCGTTCATATAGGCAAACGTTATCGCCAGTGCCGCGGTTCGCAGCGGATAGTCGACCAGCGAATGAATAAGAAGAAAAGAAACCGAGAGGAACGCTGCTTTCTGGAGCGGGTCTCGGCGAATTCTAACCAATGCCGCGAAAAGCAATACGAAATAACTCGCCATCAGCAGGATGGCGGGAACTCCGCCCTCGAAGGCTATTTCAAGATATTCATTATGGGCATGATTGACGTATTGCCTAAAAATCATGCCCTCCCTTTCATAAATTTGATAGGCGTTTTGAAAATTCCCAAATCCGACACCTATCGCCCAATTGTCCTTGATGCCCTCGAGCGTGGTTCGGGCAAATTCCCCTCGCCCGAAAGCCGGGTCGATTGCCTCCAGGTCGATCTTGGTCCAGGCGCCAATCGTGTATATCGAAAGCCCGACAAAAATCAGGAGAACGCTAAACCCGCTCGCCCTCGAACGGGCTGAGAGAAATATCACGGACAATACGGTGATCGCCAACCCAATCAGAACACCGGCACGCGAACCGGCTGCCAAAAGCAGCAGCAAAAGTGTGACCAATCCCAGGAACCCCGACAAAAGGCGCCCACGGAAGAGAGCATGGTAAACGACGAAGGGGATCGACACAAAAAGCAAAGCCGCGAAATGGTTCCGGTTGGCAAAAAGCCCGGCATTGATCGTAAACGGCAACAGTCCGACAATCGCGATATCGTCAGAGAGTGAATATTGAATCGCTCCCGCCAAACCGTTGCAGATAACACCCATGAGGAAAAACGGAAGAAGTGCGCTGACCTGCTCGGCACGCAAACGCAATACGGCCAAAAAAAATGCCGCCGCGGCCAAAAGGTAAAGCAGACTTTCGATCGTGCGGCCGACGCCGACGCTGATGAAACGAAACCGGGTGTCTCCAACCCAGGGATCACCAAACAGCAGCTCCGGCCGAAACCCGTTGAAGGTGCCCGCCGGCAGCGGGAGGATTTGGAGAACCGCCAACGCCACGGCGAAGATCAGCAGCCACAAGACAGAACGGGGGCTTCGTTGGCCAGAGGTTCGCGAGAATATGGCGGCCGCCGAGACAATTGCCGCGACCTCAATCAGAGTGTCCGTGTAAAGGCCGCTGGCCGTACCACCGCCGATCAGCAGCGATACAAACAAGACCGAGCCGAGGAGATATTTGTCCCATTCCGACGGCCGATGGTTCAAGACGGATTTCTCTCGATGCTCAATTTGTGCATTACTAGCGTTCCGACATATCGAAATCGCCAGCTCTCGGCAATGGCGGCAGTCCGCAGCGTCAATGCTTGCATAGGGCAGTCAGTCGGCCCAACCGAAAAATCCAGACTCAGCCTTTGACGGTTGTATGTGCCCTCCGGAATGTTGAACCGTGCGATCTCACCGGCCGGCCCCAGACATCTGATCGACCAGAACAACTCCTTTGGAAGCTTCAGGTTGCGTGCAGAGGCGAACAGCGAAATCCTATAGGAGCCTGGGGGCAGCGCGACGTACTGCTGAAGGGCTGTGTTCTTGACCGGTGTGTTCAAAAACCGGACCGTCGCACCACTCTCGCCTTCCACCGCATCCTTGGATTTCGCAAATGTAATTTCCAGGCCCGATTGATCGCGAGTCTGCCAATCGAACGGTTTGCCGCCGGCGACCGGCTCAAACGTGCCGTTGAAAATATATCCAACCAGCTTCCGCTCTTGATCGGACAGGCTGAAAAGAAATAGCCGATATGCCGGTCCATATTCCCTCTGGCGAAAATAGCCGTTGATGACGGCACTGAGTTCGCCCGAATTTGGTGGCGCGTTTGATCCGGTCAAGTCGAGCAGCAGCCGATTTGCGAAATCGAGCCCCTCGGAGGTTTTGCTAAGGGCGTAGATCAGACTGACCCTCCAGGGCGCCTCCGCCTTGATGGCCGTCAGCACGGCTTGGTATCCATCGGGATCTGAGAGGATTTTCGGTAGGCCATCGGAGATCGTCGGAAATTGGTCTGGCCATCGCCGCAGCAATGTGTCGATCTCGCCGACAGCCCTTGACAGATCACCTGTCTCGGTCGAGTGGCCGATAGACCTCTGGAGCGCATGGATTTCCGTCTTGGACAATCCTAGGGCCTGATCGAAAAGCTTATAGGCTTCGTCTTTGTCGCCTTGCCGATATTTGATCTCACCGATCAGGCTGTAGAGACGTGCGTCGGCCAGATTGAAACGAAGCGCATCCTTGGCCCTGGCAAGCAAGGCCTCAAGGTCCGGAGCGTTATTTGTGTCGTTCAGATCGCTGGTGATCTCGCTTATCAGCGCATCGACGTTCAGCGGATCCAGCGCAAAAGAAACGGCTGGCGTTTCCGTCTCAAGTAACCGACTTAGCCCGATCGACGAAGCCGCCAATACTAGAACGGATGCGACGAACCAAACGCTTGAACGCCGGAGATTTTGCATAAGCGGGCTGGTCTGCTCCATGATCCACTTTGCCCTCAATCTTTGCTGTATCCGCGCCGTAGTTGTAATATTGGTAGTTCATGTACTTGTAGGCGTAATTGTAATCGAATTTGTTCACCGCAAACTTTGACATAGCGGCTCCGACCAGGTTCGCGCCGGCGGCTCGCAGGCGCTTCAGCGCGGTCTTGGCCGACTTACGCGTCACCTGATTTGTAGAGATGACCATCAGTGTGCCCTCAGCGAGCCGGCTGAGAATGGGAGCATCCGAAAGACCAACGATCGGTGGAGCGTCGATGATGACGACATCGAAGCGCTTGCCAAGATTGGTTATGATCAGGGCCATCTTCGGGGAAGAAAGCAGATCCGCGGGGTTCGGCGGAATCGTTCCAGAAGTCAAAACGGTCACGTTGGGATATTTGGTCGCCCTGAAAATGCTAGCGAGATCCTCCTTGCGAACGGTGTTTGTCAGCAGATTGCTGAGCCCGATCGTGTTGTCCAGACCAAATAGGCGATGAAGGTTCGGCTTCCGGAGATCGCCGTCGACAATGAGTACTCTTGCGCCAAGTGCTGCAAAATCCTGGCCGAGTTTGAACGACGTGGTCGATTTGCCTTCCGAAGGCTCCGAACTCGTGACGACCAGCGATCGTGGCGCGCCTTCCGCCCCGGAAAATTGCAGCGATGTCCGAAGCGAGCGGTAGGCCTCGGACAAGCCGGACTTCTGATCGGCGATAGCGCTTACGAGTTCCCGGTCATCGACGAGCGGCAAGATGCCGAGCATTGCCAATCCAAGCTCTTTTTCAACCTGCTCGGGATTGGTAAAGGTGTTGTTCAACAGCTCGATGACATAGATGACGGATGCGCTCATAGCCAGGAAAAGAGCCAGCGCGATCGCGACGTTGATGCTCAGGCGCGGCGAATATGGGCTATTCGGCTGGGTGGCAAAGTCCACGATTGCGGCGCTTTGCGTCTTGAGTTCGGAGCTGACACCAACCTCGTTCAGCTTGGCGATGAGGCTGTCGTATTGCGACCGGTTTGAATCTAGTTCGCGCTTAAGGATGGTGTACTTGATATTCTTATCGTTGAAGACAACCTGCTGCTTTTCCATTTCGGCAAGTTTGCTCTTAAGATCGGCTTCCTTGTTCTGTGCCTCCTGGTACTTCAACCGTAAAGAATCCGTAATGGCCAAGACGCCATTGGTATAGAGCCGCTGCAACTCCTTAATCTGCGACTGGAGCTGCTGCATTTCCGGAAAGCCGGGCTTGAGAATGCCCAACTTCTGCTGATACTGGCTCGTCAAGTCCGCGAGCTTATCGCTCAGCTTCTGCAGTCCTTCGCTTTCCAGCACGGGAGCGAGGCTCGACCCGCGGCCTTTATCAATCTGGTCCACGACCCGCCCGGCATCGAGGCGGTCCTGGATCGCGGTCGCCAGAGCAGTGTTCAGCGCCTCAATGTTCGATCCTATCAGCGATTTATCGTCGCCAGTTATCGTTATGCCCGCATCCTTTGCATAAGCGACCAACTCCTCTTCGGATTTCTGGAGCTTTTGTTTTACTTGCAAAACCTGTTCCTGAATGAATTGCCGTGCCAGGTCCGAAGTCTCACTGGTTTGATCGAGGCGTTGATCAATAAAGCTTTGCGCAACCTGGTTGGCTACGTCGCTTGCATATTTCGGTTTCTGATCGACAAACGTGATCGATAGCAGACTCGTGTTCGGAACGACGTTGACGGTGAGATCTCTTAGAATGCGTCCGATCGCAATGGCTTCGCGTTGCTCCGGAGTTTTCTCCTGAACGGTGGGCGATTTGGAAATTCCAAACGCGCGATAGAAGATGTTTCCGAGGGAAAAGTCCGCGGTGGGAAACAGGAAGTCGGGCTTTTCGCTAAGCCCTAGCTGGAAGGCAACCCGCTGGGCCAATGCACGGCTTTTGAGCTTTTCACGAGCCGTCAGGAAGGCCCGGACGTCCGCGTTTTCAGAAACCACTTCGATGTCCTGGAAGACCTTGGCCGAAGGAACCAGCACCTCCAATTGCGTGGTTGCCTGATATTTTGGCGTCTGCATCATGGTAATGATGACGCCAGCGACAAGCCCAGCTGCCGCCATCATGACGATCAGCCAGCGGTACTGGACAACGTAAAAGAGCAGCTTTATCGGGCTGAAGCCCTCATCCTGCTCCGAGTGGTCACGACCATAGGGGCTATAGTTTTGCGCACCGTCGTAATAGACGTCCGCGGACAACGCCTGGCTATGTCCTGGGCCTGCAATTTGATGCTGTCTGTTGCGATCGAGCATGGTGCGAGGTAATCCTAGGTTTGTCTGAATTCCGAAAAATCCAATCGCGATTTATAGTCCTGGGATCACTGCAAGTCGGGCTGCACTTGAGGCGACACCGAGGGCGTCCTTGAGATTGTTCATCGCAATTTTCGACTTCGAGGCGAAAACGACAATCTTGTCGCCACCATAGATGCGTGGATTGCGGGTCTTGCCACCACGAATCTCCTCGACGTTGTAATTAGCAACCAATGTGTTTGGCCCGATATTGCGATACACAAAGACCTTTTTTGCATCCCCAACGGTGTTGAACCCTCCAGCAAGGGCGATCGCATCGATGAGAGAAGAATTGCTCGACACCGGATAAATACCGGCCCTGTTGACTTCCCCATCGACGGTTATGCGCTGTCCGATCGATTCCTTGACGAAAATCGTGACGTCAGGCGACTGCAGGTATTTGGCGCCGTAAGTGGTCTCGATCTCCTGCTCCAACTGACGGACGGTTTTCCCTGCCGCGGTAATGGTGCCAATAAGCGGAAGCGAAATCTGGCCAGCAGAGTCCACTTGAACCGTTCTATTCAAGTTGTCGACCTGAAACACGTTCACCTCGAGCACATCGTTCGGAGATAGAGGCTGCTCGCTGCCGTTCTGTGTATTTTGCGGCGCAGGCAGATCCTTCACCACCCGCAGAGCGCCGCCACCTGAAAGTGGCGTGGACGATGATGTCAATTGCAGCGCATCAACGGACGAAGATGGTGTCGTCAACGAAGTGCTCGTGCATGCCGACATCGCGAGTGAAGCGAGAAGGAGCAAAGCCGTACCCATATGGCTTGCGAAACGGAAAATCCCCATCACGCTGTCCCGCCCTTGAACAAACGGGCAAATCCCCCAAACCGGCTGGCGTTGCCAGCGTTCTTCGGACGTGCTTTTCCGACCGGCTCGACGCGCCGGTTCGCCAGGATTTCGCCGGGACGTTTCAGCACCATATTGCGGGCCTCCTCTTCCCCGCATCGTTTGGCAGCAGCAGCAACCGCCTGCGAAAGCCCAGGCCGACGGCGCGTGGCGCTATGAGTGTCCGATGCGATGATATCCACCCTGCCCTCGTCAATCAGCTTTTCCGAATAATAAAGCGCCGTGCGTCCAAAAGCACCAATAATCGAGTCTGCGGTAAGCTGGATAAGGCAGCCCACTGCGTTCAACCTCTCGATAACGTCGTAATTCGTTTTGATCCAGGTCAAACGCTCGGGGTGAGTAAGAATCGGGATGAAACCGGCGTTTATGAGGCGCAGAACAAGATCCTCCATTCGTGGAGGTAGAACATGATGCGGCGGTTCGAACAGAAAATAGCGGGACCTGTTTAAAGTTGGCACACTGCCGGCGGCCAATCGATCCGGAAGATCCGGCGCTATGTGAACATCGGCACCGACGTAAAGAGCAAGTGGTATGGCGGCGCGGCGCAGCGCCTGGTGCAACTCTTGAACTGCTCGAACGATGTTCGACGTTCCGTTTTCGTATACGCCGGGCGTCACGTGCGGCGTGCACGCTATGTGGGTCGTTCCGTCTGCGACTGCCAGCCGAGCCATTTCCAGCGATTCGGCAAGACTGGGCGAGCCGTCGTCGAGGCCGGGCAAGATATGGGAATGCAGGTCGATCATGGGCGCTTGTGGCTGCAACAAAGCAATGTAGCGACGTCATCGCAAAAAGGCATAGATGCGCCACCCGTAGGAAAGCACACGACGCATTTGTCAAGTTCATGGAATGCGACGAATGCCGGGTCCCAGCTACTGGCGGACAAAGTCGTCATAATGCAGGCCGATGATCAGGGCCGCACCCCCAATTACAGCGCCGCCCAGCAGAAATGGTGCAAGGCTTAGCCCCACCCTGCCAATGGCAACAGCCGCGCCCGATGTATCCAGGGCTATACACATGCCGCCTTCCACAGGAGCGACTTTGATCGCCGCATTTGCGGGATCTTGAAGTTGCAATTGGCAACGGCACGCATCGAAGCGGACGATTGCGATCGGTCATGATGCAAGCACCGGGATGGACCAGCGCTCCAGCCTCCACCCGAAATACCGCCAGCCTCAGATATCCACACGTCGCCTTGGCTCGAGCGATCTGACCAATGCGCCAGTATGCGTTCCAGAAAATTCTGTTACCAGCAACAAAGTACGCAGCAGAAGCGCCACGTGCCTCTGCTGCCGAGCCTTGTTTACGACCAACTTAGTCGCTGACGCCGTGATCCTTGTCAGCCGTTGCAGCCAGAACACCGGCCCCAAGAGCCATGCCGCCAAAAATGAAGAGCGGCGTGTTGTTGTTTGTGTTAGGATTGCCTGTCTGGGCGGTCTTCTCAGAACCCAGGACATTAAGGCAAATCTTATTCTCGACCCGCGAGATATCAAGCGTCGAATTCGCCGGAACGCTCAGATTGCAGCCACCGACCTGAACCGAAGCCGAGCCCTTGGCGCCAACCACGACACGACTGCCGAAATCCAGCGCGCCGCCCGCTTGCGCCGGGCCGTAGCCAGCCACCTGCGAGACCATTACGTCGCCATTGACGCGGCCGAGCGATCCAATCGGATTTACGCCGTTATAGGCGGTTGCACAGGTGCACGACCCGTCCTGCGCGAAAGACGACACCGGGGCGAAGCCGGCCAACACAACAACTCCGGCCAACGCACTTTTCAAAACTAGGTTCATCCGCATCAATCCTTCTGTCCCACGTTACCTGAGGCCCACCCAACCGCTAAGGTACTCAAAAGCGCGTAACAGCTTTTTGCGGCAATTCCAACCCATATCGCAAGTGCGAGATAATTTTTGGTTTCGGTGTGGTTGACAGAACACACTGTTAGAATATCGTAATGTATCATCTTTACAGCCGGCCCCAATAACAGGGCTACCGGCGGGCCGATCTGCCATTCCTTGTGGCCGCTGAGGCTACAGTCGTCCGACGCATAAAACCTGACAGCCGACAAATGTCCTAATATCGCCCATCCAGCCTCTTTGCTTTCGATGCAGGCACTAAGAGCCTGGCGCGCAAGGCTTGTAGGTCGAGCCCGCTTGCGCAGGATGTCCGCACAGGATGCAGCGCGTCCGGAGCCTGCTCGCGATGGCCGGATGTCGGACAGCAACAAGGCGCGCCCAGCGATTTCGCCTCTTCAACCGTGGTCGACCACTCCTCGATGTGGGAAGGGGCTCAGCCGTGGGTTCAGCCGCGACTTCGCAACGTGAAGTGACGCCGTAGTGACTCGTAATGTTGGATGGCGTCCGTGTATGTTACTTCGACCTATCACGCACGGGAAAGCATTGATCACCGTGACATCGCGACCCGAGGAGATGACACGATCAAGTTATCGAAGCTCCCGGCTGGCGGCGAACACTGCAGGGTTTCCCCTATAAACCGTCCAAGCCGCTAAATTGCTAGTCGCAACACTACAAACTGTCAGAACCGCACCCTCGCCGACTGTCACCCCCGGCCCCACGACAGCTTTCGCCGCTATCCAAGCACCGGTGTCGATTTGTATTTTGCGCGTCCTCAGATCGAACGTCGGAGAATTCCAATCGTGGCTCCCTGTACACAGATAGGCGCCCTGTGACAGGCAACAGTTATCGCCTATGAAGACTGTAGCCAGATTGTCGATCCAAACCTCCTCACCAATCCAGGTATCGGCACCGATTGTGAGTCGCCAAGGAAATTTCACCCGCACACCCGGTTTAATAACAACACCATCCCCGATATTTGCACCGAATAGCCGCAAGAGAAACCGCCGGTGTGCGCTCCCCGGCAGCCAAGAACTCACGAACAGGGCAGACAGAAGCGTCCATAGCGCTTCGATCGGTAGGTTACGTCCACGCGCGAATTCTGCATTACGAAAATCCCGCAGGCGGATGGCCACGGGCTGAGCCGGCTGTGACGTTCGAGCCTCATTGCCGACGGAAGAAGCCATGCCCTTTTTCACTCGATGTTTCCTAGATCATTCATCTATAAGATGCGACAATTCGCACCGTCGTTCTCGCAATCAAAGTCAGAATGACTCCTCGACTGCACGTTCCCATTTGGCGATCTCCGCACGAAGGGCGTACAGAAAGTTAGCTTGTCCATCCCGGTGGTAGCAATTATAGCCCGCTTCCCGCAGAATGCGGTCAGTGAACTTGATATCAGACCGTGTTTTTGTAGAGGGAAAAAGCAGCCCGTCGAACTCAACCAGCAACTGCTTCGGGCGAATCCCCTTTTCGATGACGTCCCGAAGCACGGAAATTTCCGCTCCTTCGATGTCAAGTTTCAGCATTTCGAGTTGCTCAATATCGTTCTCTTCAAGTATATCTTGGAGGGTGACAGCAGGGACATCAATATAGCCGTCCGGCTGATCTAATCGCTGGCCATGTTGTATATTGACTATGGAGTGCGAAACATGGCGAGAGTCTTGGGGCGCAAAGAATCTAACCACCTCGCGTTTGCTCCAAATCGCCCTGTCGACGAACACGATTTGGCCAGGAAAGATGTTGCTTAGATCGTAGTTTCCGACCGATCGGCTCCCGCGGTACCCGCAATCTTCGTCGCCCGGCCGACCTTGGCTAACACGCTGTATCACCGATGTAACGTGTTTGACAGCGCGCGGCGTTGGATCGACGACTACAACCGAACAACCAAGTTCGCTGGCCATGCTGATGTCAAAGGAAATATCCTCACCAGCCCCGCAGCTGACGATTTTGCTGCCCCGCAATGAAGAGGTTTCGAAAACCGTCCAGCCTCCGTAACGAGTACCGAACCGCTTCAGGGTTAGTCTTGTCGGACTAATTTCAATTTTTGGCGAATACCACCAAATCTGAAGCTTTCTGCGCGCGGCATTCGCCACCGAGCCAACACCCTCTTGTCGCAACTTCGTGACAATCCTGCTGATCATGAAAAACTCTATCCTTACGAATGCGCGACGTGCTGTCAGCCACGTGATCAATCGATGCAAACGCAAGGCGGCTCGGCCGTGCGATCGTTTAGCCAGCGGTACACGCCCACTAAGGACTGAGCAATTGCCGGCCAGCAAAAGTCTCGGGCAACCCATTCCGCCCCACGCGCACCCATGGTGTGCCGTTGCTCCGAGGTCAGTGACATAGCTTGGCGCAGTGTTGCAGATAGCGGCTCAACGCCGTGGTCGATCCACCAACCGCAGCGGTTATCTTCCAGCCCATGCCAGGGTGCTCCCTTCGTCGAGATAACAGGAGTACCGCAAGCCAGGCTCTCGGCAACTGTCAGCGCAAAATTGTCATTGAGTGTCGGCAACACGAAAACTTCGGCATCTCGCATCAGCGCGTACTTCGCATCACCATAAACGGGCGCCTCAAAATGGACATTCTTTAGGCCGGCATTGTCGGCCAGCTCCCGCAGTGCTTTCATGTGCCCGACCTCGTCGGGCCCAACAATTCTTAGATGCCAATTGGGAAAGCTGGGTTCGATATCCTTCCAGGCGATCATGAGGCGGTCGAGCCCCTTCTTGGGATGGACGCGGCCCAGCGAAAGAACATAGGGGTACACGGCTTCATTCCTGGATGCAGGCGTTGCCACGCTTGGCAGCACGATCCCGTTCGGAATAATTGCAACTGGATGAGTGAGCCCATAGTCTCGAACTTCCGCGTGTTCCTGTTCGCTCGTAACATGGATGGACCTGGCAGAAGCAAAAACTGCATTTTGGTAAAGTGCGCTTGTGAGCCGCTTTTTCGAGCGCGAATAGCGCAGTGCCGCAGCTCCTAGCATTCCATGCGGCGAGATCATGTAAGGACGCCCCGTTGAGCGGGACCACTGCAGGACAGAGCGCGATGGGTGCATCCATAATCCGTGGACGTGGACGACGTCGGGTGCCCACTCGATAATGCGGCGAGCCATCTCCGGTGCATAACCGAGGGCGGCGGGTCCGAGTACCGGGAGTGCGCGGGCTGGGGCGCCTGACCAGGCTTCGCGGTCACCATCAAGCCAAAGTCGATCTTCAAGCCCAAATACCGACACCTCGAGTCCAGCATCGGCCAGGTTGCGCGACAACGCCTCCACCACAACAGAAACACCACCGCCGGCTTTCGACAGCCAACTTGTTGCAAACGCCACTCTCACAACGGCCACTCACGGCCGATGCTGCCAGGCACCCCAGCGAAAGTGGCTACCTCAAACACGGCAATTGCGCATACCCCTAAGCGTATGACGCACTTTGACCTCGCTGCCCTCAACGTACCACCGCTGATCGCGCTTTGGTCAAAGCGCAGTTGTAGGTGTTCAGCCAAGCTACTCCACCGTGAGTCATCAGGTACACGTTTCAAGTGATGCTAACCATGTGACGCTAACCATGAAAATTTTGGCCCCGGAAACTCTTTGTGTGTGGGCCGACACCGCTAGCGATCGTTGCGCTTTGCATGACTTCTCTCAGCCTAAACTGTGTCGAGCACGAGATCTCTAACGCTTGTGTCTTCCGACCCTCGTCTAACTTCCAGCAACAACCTGGTCAATTGCTGAGCAGAAGCGCTCCGCCATGTCGGTCGCATTGAATGTCACGGCCGTAGTGTCGGTCGCTGAACGCGACATTTCAGTCAGTCTAGTTTGATTAGCTAATAGGGCCGCAATGGTGACTGCTAGACTGCCAGCCTCGCCTCGCTGGAACGTCACACCGTTGCTGCCAGGTTTTAATGCCGCAATTTCGGGCATATGCGCCCAGCGATTGTCATGCACAATAGCCGGTAGACCATAACTCAGGCCGTGTATCAAGCTAAGTCCCACGCTGCCTGGATAGACGAATGCCTTGCACTGATTGGCAACAGTTGCGATTTGCTTCTCATCCACAGTACCACCGTGCCATGCGACACGATCGGTTATACCGATATCAGCACATCGCTTGCGCAGGCGCGCCTCGTCATCTCCGCCTCCAATCACATCCAACGTGACACCCTGACAACTGGGGAAGGAGAGCGCATCGAGTAGAATGTCGAGCTCCGCCTTCGGCGTGATTCGACCAATGAATAAAAGGTCACGCGGGCGGCGCGCCATCGAATAGACTGTTCGAAGGCGGACAATTTCCTCAGTTTCAATACCGTTGTTGAGTCCGAATGCTGGCTTTTTCCTCCGATTGCCACCGCCAGCATAATATTCATCAACTTCTTGTTCTGTATAGAACAGAATGGCATCTGGCACACGCATCAAGGCGTAACGGATTGCGGCGCCCCACGACCGGCTTGTGGCACTCCAATAGTGCCCCCACCAGATTGTATGCGCGCCCAACAACAGCCCCTTGAGGAGCAGGACAAGGGTCGAGAGGTTGCGAGGCGCACCGCATATAACCAGGACATCGCCACGCCTGACCGCTACCGAGCTTGCGCCTTCTTGCCAATCCAGCCCAAGCAGGAGCGGCCGCATGCGACCCAAGTCGCGCTGCCAACTCGGCCTATCTTCTTCAGCTAGAACGTCAGATAGAACGCCTAGCTCCTGCTGATTCGATGCATAAACAACGAAGGCTGATCCCAGTTTGTTCGCCATACGCTCGAATAGAGCGCGCCGGTAATTCGGTATAGCAGGCTGGACGATGGTGATGTGCCGTTTCATGTCGATCGTCCCGAATGTAACATCACCAAGCCGCCAAAAGTCTTTTACAAGGCTCCGCGCGACAGGGCCTTGGGCGTCGTCAGACTCGCGTGGTCGGCCCGTCCACCATTCCAGCCAAATAATTTCAGGCCTCGTTGACAAGCACTGCTCTCGCCCCTTGCGGCAGCGCGTCGATCACGCTTCCGTCAGGACATTGTTCTGAGTGTTCAGCTACGCTACGGTTTCCTGACTCGTCAAGCTCAGCTGCTTATATGGAACCTAACCATGCGAATCTCGGCCGCGCAAAAATTCGACAGCAGGCAATACCGGACACTCGGCATCATGTTTTTCAAGACAGTATTCTGTTTGATGTGCCTTCTGGTCGGCATATTGCCGGCGATGGCGCAGACGCGCGCACCATTCAAGCTTTTCGAGGCTCTGACGTTCGTTGAAGGCCCCCCCGACTTCCACTCGTTCGGTTTCGAGCATCTTACGATCGCGTCCCCTCACGTTCTAGGACCAGATGTTCCCGACGCCGGCCAAGTGCAGAGAGCGTTGGCATTGCCAAGGAGCAACGAATTTCTCGCCATCGACATCGAAACCTGGCGCTTGATAGGCCCGGATCAAGCATCGTCTATTGCGAAATACCAGAAGACGCTTGGCGCCTTCAGAAAGGCAGACCCAAGCGTCAAGATCGGCCTCTATAGTATGTTGCCATACAGGGACTATTGGAGAGCAATCGGCCATCAGGGTGCTGCTGCACGGGACGAATGGAAGCAGCAAAACACCACTATCGCGTCCTCCCTAATCCCTTATGTCGATGCGCTCTACCCCTCTCTTTATACATTCTATGGCGACAAGGACGCCTGGGTAATCTATGCGCAAGCCAACATCGAGGAAGCACGAAGAATCTCGCAAGGAAAACCGGTCTACTGCTTTCTGTGGCCTCAGTTTCATAAGAGCCTGGCTTTTCTGCCCGGCGACTACTGGTATGCCGAACTTGACACCTGCAGGAGGCTGGCTGACGGGATCGTGATCTGGGGCACCATCGGCCGAAATTCGCCATATTGGCCAGCCAAATGGGATGAGAAGGCGGACTGGTGGCAAGCCACCTTGAGATTCCTGAGCGAGCTTGACCGAACTCCTTAGCTGCGGCCCAACAGCGGTCGTTGCATGTCCGGCGCATTTGCCTTGCGGCGGAGTATGTCCAGTTTATCTAGCGCCTCTGAGAGCGACGAACTGCGGATATGAGCGCTCCATCACGCGTCGATGTGCCCGCAAGTCAAATGACCTCATGGCATTGACTCGGTAGATCAAGATAGTAACGATAATCCAAAGGAACGCCGAGCCCCAGAGCGCCCCTGAAAATTGCGCTCCGACGAAGGCTTGCGTAGTCAAAAGCGGCAGCAGCACCAAGCGCCTGCCGGCCAAGAACTTTATCCCCGTTGCTATCTTCACCAAAACCGGGACGAATATCGCCATGCCGACAAGCCCCATGTCTTGAAGGATCTCCACGAACATATTGTGGGGATATGAGAAGAGAGGCAGTTGCGTCCCGTAGCCCAGCAACGGGTTTTGCTGAAACAGTTCCCACGACAATGTAATTGCTTCCAAGCGTGCCGTCGTTGAATTGTTTGCTGCAGTTCCAGTCGCTGACAAATGGAACTTGTCGAGCAACGGCGTCATATCCGCGGTCGCAAATACCAATACCACGCCGGCGATAAACAACCAACCCATGATCATGGTCATGAATCTGGGACGGAGCATCGGAAACAAGATAATACAACATGCTAGGGCGACAATCGGCCCGCGAGCGGCAGCCAGATACATGGTGAATGCCGCGGCCACGGCTCCAGAAAAAATCGCAAATTTAAGAACCTTTCTTTGTGGGATTCTTATCAGAGTGTATGAGGCGATAAGTGTGGTCAGACCGGCGTGGCCTATGGAAATAGGATTCAAACGTTCGAGATAAAGCCGATCCGAGTTGTCAGTCATCACGGCAATGGATCCGCTATACTGGAGCCCAACGATACCAGCCACCGTCAATGCTCCAATAGCAAAAACGGCCCATGCCACGTTGATCTCCGACCATCTGTTCGTTGACAGGGCCAGAAAAGCACAAGGCACGATCGAAGCGGTCAGGGCAAATACAAAACCTAGCGACGCCTTACCGATCTCGGAGTTGGCATCAAGGCCAAGCTTCAACATGTAAAGTCCGAGAAAATAAAACAACCATATATTTCCGAAGCGCCATGCTTTTTGCCGATCCGAAAACAAAAACGACAGCCCACAGAGACCAACTACCAAAATGCGAAAGACGATCGAAAGGACTCCATCATCGCTTCCGGTCAAAGATGAAAGGATTGCGACTAACGGATAGCCGGCAATCGCCAGGGCAAAGCTCCAGGCCCACAAATCCTTGTGGATCGGAATGGGTTTGCTGACAAGCATAACGACGGCGGCACCTTCTGTGATAGCAACATCGATACCATGTCTCTTCCAGTCGAGACAATGGGCCGGCGCCCGGCAGCCAACGCACGTCGCCCAAAGTCACGGTGCAAAACGGCCTAAATGGTCGCTATGCCAGTTCGAGAAAACCGCTGAAATGGTTTCACCGTCGCGCATAGCCGCGGGGTAGATGCCGGAGTCGGAGACTAGCAGGGCCCGGCTCCCATGCCTTGAAACAGCGCATATTGCCACCGTCCGGTGCCGCCATGTCGTGGCCGCGCTGCATTTAGACTTCCCCCGAAGGCGATGCAGCAGACACTTTTCCCGCTACCAGAAGATAACCCATCGGCATGCTCTCGCGAGTCGCGAGCCCCAATTTCCTGACAGGAGGCAATGCACGCATCAGCGCGGTGAGCCGATAGACCGAATCGGCAATCCAGGGCCGAGTTGACACCGCCTTCGTGGCAAGATCGGAAAGAACATCTGTGACGCCGCCGTAGGATGACAACTCGATTGTGCTTAAGCCAGCCTTCGCCGCCATCCGCTCCAATGCAAAGCGGGTGTAGCGATGATAATCGTGGGGGACCTCATGCAGCCAGTAAAGAAACGGCGCGCCGAGTATCAGCTTACCGCCAGGCCTCAAGGCCCGGGCTGCACTGTCGAACAAGGCCTGCGGCGTATGCAGATGTTCGATAACATCGCTGGCGATGATCGTGTCAAAACTCCCTTGCTCCAGGACCAAGTGCTCGTTGAGATCCGCGAATAGGTCGACGTAGGCGGCGCCATGCGTGCTGCCCGGCCAATCGACGCAGAACACATCACTGACATAGTCGCGGTAGATCCCGTAAAGCGGGACGGCCCCACAGCCCAGATCGGCGAGACGGCCGTTGGCATGAGTAGCGATCGCAGCGGCATAGACGGACGCCAATCGGTCGGCGATCAAGCGCGACCGCGCTGGTACTTCCTTCCGATTCGAGCGCCAAACACCCTTATCGGTCCGTTCGAACTTAGTGGGCTTCCACTGGTCGGCATTCTTCATTGAACCTGGCCCTCAGCGAAGTCGAAAGGTTCCGTCATGGCCGGCAGCATCATGGCATGTCGAAGCCGATCGCGCGTATGCCGTTGCGTGAAATGATTCAGTACACGCTGCCGCCCGGCATCCCCCATCTCGGCAGCACGGTGAGGTTCCGCCAAGAGACTAGCCAACGCCTTTGCCATGCTTTCAATATCGTGCTCGTCTACAAGTATGCCGGTCTCACCATCGACAACGGCTTCTGGAATGCCGCTGTGACGTGTCGCTACAACGGGAAGTGCGCTTGCCATGGCCTCCAGGATCGATACGGGCAGGCCTTCCATATCTCCATTGCGGGCCGTCACCGAATGTTGCACGAAGATTGCAGCGTTCTGCATCATCCCCTGAACAAACTCTGTGCTTCGATAACCATGAAAGACGACACGGTCCGACAGGTTTTCCTGCCTCACCAATGCCTTACATCGCGCCATGAGAGGCCCATCCCCAACGAAGTCAAGTCGCGCCTCGGGAAACCTTGGAGCGATCCGGGCGAACGCTTCGATCGCGAGGTGCGGTGATTTCTTTTCAACAAACCGGCCAACGAAGAGCAGCCGACCGCTTTGGCGCTTCGATAGTGTGAAGCGCTCGGGCAAAACTCCGCATGGACTGACGTGGAGTTTCTCATTCGGACAGCCGATTTGACTCAGGCGGTCGGCGATGAAACGAGATGGCGTGATGATGCCGTCCGCACTGTCGAAGAGACGGCGGTAGCGACGTCGCCACAAGTACTTCCTAGGCATCACGGTCGAATCCGCCCCATGGGCATGGGCATACAATCGCACGCCGGCGCGGCGGCAAGCGGAAGCAAACAATGCACCTATCGTAAGATACTCAACAAGAACGGCCTCGGCATTGTGGGCCTTGAGAAATTGGACAACTCTGTCCTCGTCGCTCCTGCAGAGTCCCTCACGGACATAGGCACGCCAGCATTGGCGCGCCGGGATGGCAATGCGGCTAGGCAACCGGCTAAGCCGTGACGGCCGCGGAATCCCGGAAAGAACCGGATAACCGAACTGATCGGCGCCATCAGGATTCTGGCAGATGAGCACGGTCATGCCGGGCGCAAGGTGGCGAACATGATCTCGGATAAATGTCTCAGAAGGCGTGTTGAAGAATTGCGAAATGACCGCAATCATGAGGGCACCGCCTCCGGCTGCGACTCCACCAGTGCAACTCTGCTTTTGAGAATATCGACGGTGGACAAAGCACTGTCACGCAACGCAATCGTCCCCCGCCAGGATCTTTCTGCTATCAAGTCCTGATTTTTCCACCAGCGCTCAACGAGATTGCGAAAATAATTCGGATCAATCTTATCAATGAGCGTAACGTACTCCTCCAAACCGAGCGACCGAAAAAGATCTTCTGTCTTCCTCTCGTAACAAATCGGTAAGACTGGGACGCCTTGACATAAGCACAGAATACACATGTGCATACGTGTGCAAATAGCACCATCGAATTCATCAATCTTGCGAAGTAATGTTTCAGTGTCCCTGAACTGCGAATCGATGACTACGCTGCTTCGAACGTGGTCTGGTAGATATATCCAGACATCTCGTGCGGTGTCCGAGTCGTTAAAAGGATACTCTGGAATCCCCTGGCAGGTCGAAACAAATGTCACTTCGGCCCCAACCTCCTCCACGAGCCATACTACGGCTCGTGCTACCGATTGGTGGTATTTCGCTCGGCCAACCTCCGAGTCTCGTTCCCCGAAATCCGTCCACCGTCGCACGGAAACGGCGATCCTCGGCCGCCGTCCCGGCGTCGCAACCCGCGATGCCGCGCGCCGTTTCTCGATTTTATCTTGATCCGTCAGAACGAAAACGCTGTCTGCCACTGCCTCAATGTTACCCGTATCTCCGATAAGCTCTTTCGCAAAAGCCATGGATTTTCGATCTCTGACGAGTATGAGAGGGCTCTTTCTCAGAACGCTCGCCAGTCGGCGAAAGATGCCGCCATCGCCGAATGGACCCATCGATTGCGTGAAAAAAATGGGCGGCTTTCCAAGATAAATGTCTCTCTCATATTCCGGCAGACGACGGGCAATGGACCCCGGATGTTTTTTTGAAAGGTACGTGCCGCCTGTCGAAATAATAAGATCTGCTGCGATGTATTCCCTTAGGGCGTGGGCAACCGCGCCTCGATGCCCTGGGTACTTCAACCATGTCAAATGCCGTTCCAAAAATATCATGGCAATCAAGATCGAATAAACAAAATTGACCTGCAACCAGCCCTTAGTCAATTTATTTATTAATCGAACAAATATATTCTTCCGAATCCGCATAGAAGGAAAAACAATAAAGTCATTGCCCGGATAATACCGTTCGGCGACTTGCGCGTCCATATCCGCGAAAACGATCTCTGTATCGTCTCCGAACGCGGTCTTAAGAATGCGTTTTGTCGCGACTTGGATCGCGGCGTCTCCGCCGTTCAAAAAAACCGTGGTTTCAACAATTATTTTCAATGATCTAGCCCTCTGAGTGTACGTCTTTTTCCAGGAAGAGCCTCATGTCCGCTAACATTGGACCGGCGAAACGATACGGAGCAACAACAAAAATTCCATAGATTACAATCGTTATAGCCGAGTTTAATACAACGTTGCCTCCGGCCAGCAGAGACAAGACGTCAGATGACACGCCGATCGAGCTCCCAAGAAAGCGAAACAGGGCGACGAGCACAATATAAGCAAAGAAGAAGGGCGCTGCCGCCTTCACAAGGTCCGCAAATCTCAGCTCTGTATCTCTTGTTGCATAAAGCCAAAGCACTGGGGTGAACACCCAAGACGTGATCGACCACGCGATAGCAACTCCAGAGGCACCCCATTGAACAGCAAAGAAGAAAGCCACAAAGCGAATAGCCGACGAGAAGATAGAAAATACAAATAGCTCGCGGGCTCGGCCCAGAGAGATCAGCGCCCAGCCACCAAACTGACCAGAAATACTCGTAATGAGAGACAGTGAAAGTACCATCAAAATAGTACCTGACTTTGACCAGTTTTCTCCATAAACGAGCGCTACAATTTCTTGTGCATTGATTGTGATGAGGATACACAATATTGCATTAATCATAAGTGTAAGCCGCATAGCGCTAAGATAGGTCCTTGCCCACTTGTCGGGTTGGGTTTGCAGTCGGCTCAGCATTGGAATGATAACTGAGCCAATTGGTCCACTGACGAGCGTGATTGGCAACATAAACAGTGAGTAGGCGCGGGTGTAGAATCCGAGTTCGCCGGGACCGGATTTCCAACCGACAAGCACGTTGTCGGACTGGCGATTGATGTAGTTTGTGAATTGAGACCCACTGTAATGGACCCCAAAACGAATGGCCGATCGTGCATTCTTCCAATTCGCGACCTTGGTCGGACGCCAGGGTGACAGCGTCCACAGGCCAACCGTGCCAACAAAGGCCGTGGTAAGCGTCGCCGCAGCGAGCGACCAGTATTTGAAGTCCCAGCCCCATGCCATTGCAATACCGACAGCAAATCCACACAAGAGACTGCCAAGATTCACGCCTTGCAGTGCCATCCAATGCATGTTGCGAATCAACAGCGCCTTGTGCTGCGCACCGGCCGCAGTGATCGGAATGGAGATCGCCAGAACCAGGACAAGGTGAAAAACGCGAGGATCATTAAAAAGCCAGGTTGCGACCGGCGCTGTGAGCCACGTCAGCGGCATGAGAGCGAAACCGACGCCAAGGTTGACGAAGAATAACGCGCTGACGGTGTCATGATCAACCTCCTTGCGCTGGATGGTCACCATGGACAGACCCAAGTCGGCGAAGACTCCAACAAACGCAGTAGCGGACGCGGCCATGGCCACCAGACCGAAGTCATCGGGTTGGAGCAAACGCGCCATCAGCGCCATGTAGCCGAATTGTGTGAGAAGAATCAAAGCTTGAGCGCAGAGGGCTATGATCCCTCCAGATGCCGTGCGTCTCCCGAGATTGCGCGTCAGGTGCTCACTGGACAGCACGGAGTCTTTTGACAATGCCATCAGTTTACCGGACTTCCCCGGCTTGCCGTTGCGTTGATTTGCTGCCCCAAACGTTCCCGATAAAGTTCAATGTGTCGTTCCGCGACACTAGCGAGCGAAAAGTTCTCGACAACGTCGGCGCGCGCGCGCTCCCCCATTTCGGCAAGGGCGCCTTTCGGAAGCGCGCAAGCCTGTCTTACGGTGTCCAGGAACTTGGCATGGTCCCCATTTGCTACCAGCCACCCGGTTTCGCCGTTTCGGACCATGTCCACCGCCGGCGTGCCATCGTAGGCGATCACCGGCGTGCCCGACGCCATCGCCTCAACTGTCACTTTGCCGAAGGACTCTTGCAGGGAGGGCATAAGATAGATGTCAGCTGCCGCATATATCCTGTTAAGTTTAACATCGTCGTGCAAGAGCCCGAACTGCGTGAAGTTCTCCGGCGCCGGGGATACAAGCTGCTCAAGGTTTTGTCCGAAGATTGCAAAATGCAGGCGCGGATCTCCGCGATAGGCCGCGAACAAAGCAGCAAGCGTTGCGCTGCCCTTGCGCGGATTCGCCAGATTGAGCGCTCCAGCGGCCAGAATAATTCTGTCGTTCGGAAGCCCCAGTGCTGCCCGAGCCTCTGCCTTGGCAATTGGCAGGAAGCGATCCAGCATCACAGAGTTCGGAATGACACGGATATGGCGATCTTTCAGGACGGTGCTGGACCGCGCCCTCTCGGCGATGCTGTCGCTGATAGCAACGAAAGTAATGTTCTTGCCGATATGTGCCGCCTTGAATGCTAGGTCGTGGGCTGTGATATCTTCGTCTAGTGCGCCGCCGCCGAATTCGGGACAACAGCCGCAGCCTGCTGTAAACCGCTCGCACTGGCCCGAGAAGTGGCAGCCACCGGTGAACGGCCACATGTCGCGTAGCGTCCACACGACAGGGCGCGTCTCTGCCCGGAGCGCACGCCACAGCGGCGACCCGAGGGTCGTTGCTCCGGCGAACTGGATGTGTATCAGGTCTGCCTCCCGGTAGGTGGGCCATTTGTGGAGGCTGAGGCCGTGAGCGATGGGTTGAAAGTTTATCGGCAGAGGTCCGAACCGGCGTTTGACCTGCCATCGCTTAAAGCGATTTCGCAGGCTGACGGGAAGCCGCGCGAAAAGCGAGGCGGCTTCAGCTTTGATATCTGATGGCAGGTCGGATTCGACACGACCAACGATGCGCGTGTCGATCCCGCGCCCGAGAAGGGCTTCCTGTAAGGCGTGTATACCCCTGCCGGCTCCCGAATGAAGAGGGCAACCGACGATTTGAACGATCTTCACTGAGCAGCCTCACCTCTAGCGGCGTCGCGGAAGAAAAGCGCATCGATTTGGTTGAGCCGACAGGTTTGCGGATTGCGGAATCCGATCCAGATGTCCCATAGGCCGAAACCCTGCTCGGCCATCTGCTTCTGTACCACAATCCCCGAAGATTGCCCGGCATAAAGATCGACCAGCGAAAGCTCGACGAGAATGCCCTCGACGTGCGGCAGGACGGCGCGCGCGCCCTCAAGAACCAGGGCCTCGCTGCCCTGCACGTCGATCTTCAAGAAGATCTTGCGATCGGTCAGACCAAGATTGGGCCAAAGTGCGTCGAGCCTCTGGGTTTCGACCTCGATCTGCCTGTCCACCTTGA
This sequence comes from Mesorhizobium sp. M0598, assembly GCF_040320865.1. Classification (NCBI taxonomy): domain Bacteria; kingdom Pseudomonadati; phylum Pseudomonadota; class Alphaproteobacteria; order Hyphomicrobiales; family Phyllobacteriaceae; genus Mesorhizobium; species Mesorhizobium sp. M0598. The sequence goes on from NZ_JAMYQL010000026.1 coordinate 25,893, forward strand.
CCTGCGGGGCCGATTCAACAAAGCCTCCGAGCGGCTCGAGCAGCGAGCTGCTGGCAGAGCCCTGCGTAACATAAAAGCTCGCCCTGCCCGCTTTGTCGCCTACTGCTAAACGCGGTGCGACGGACCATCGGTCCCCGAACGCCGCAGCCGCTTCGAGCAAGAGTGCGTGCTCGTCGGGCAACGGCTCGAACGAGATGATACGCCCCTCAAACCCGTTCTTGAAAAGCTGCTGGGCGAATTGCCCCCGATTGGCGCCCACATCGAGAACCGTATCGATGCTGTGCATGCGCAGGAAATGAATGAAACGAAGGTCGTCGCGCGAATTCAGCCCGTTCAGCCGGATGTCCAGGCCAAACCGTCGGCCGATGTCGCGTAAAGCCTGTTTAGTCTGCGGACCCATGATATTCCATCTTTAAGCTTGGGATTTCTTGTTTCGGCCATTACCGGCGCGGTTCGGCATTCCCGCCAGTTGCTTCGGCAAAGTCATTGATTTGCAAGTGCGGCACGCAAACGTGCCACCGATTGGTCCCGGCATGTCATTGCCATACAGTCGGGCTGCGGCGGCGCATCCGCTTCGCCGATTTCCATGAGAACCGCCACGCCCTCATCAATATCACCGAATGCGCAACGATGAGCCGGATAGTTGAGGTGCGATGCAATGCTGTCAATGTACGATCCTCGCCGGACAATGGCTTGTTTGCCAAGCTGCATGGCGCGGCCGAACAGCCCGGAAGAAGAATCATAGGACGGGTCGTAGCAGGCCCATAGACACGTTGCGCACAGCTTTGCAGACAAAACCTCGTCATCAGTCAGATAGCGGTCGATCACCAGGCCGCCAGCCTCGCTCACCAGCCCTGCGAACCGCTTCTGATCTTCCGGGACTTTGCCGGCGACGACAATCATCAGCCGGTCGGTGATGGCTGGCTTAGCTTGCAAGATTTTGGCCAAGAACGGAAACCCTTTCATGACGGACGGTCCGCCAAGAAACAAGAGGATGGGGCGACCTTGAGCGTTCCGTTTCACGTCCTGCGCAAGTGCGCTGTCAGGCCAATCGGCGTTCTCGATCCTGCTGTCCAAATCCCAAAACTGCGGATCGTAAATCCAGTCGTCCGCCACGCTCGCGAACCGTCGATCGAGATAGAAGGGCAGTATCGAGAGCAAGGTCACACTGCGAAGCCGCTTGAGGAAGCGAAAGGCGAGGCGCCGCACCACGGAATTAAAACCCGTGGTGAAGCAGCGTCGCGGGCTCATGAAGATCGCGACCGTGTGGCGACCGAGGACGGCGCGCAAAATGGTTACGGCAAAAAAGAACGCAATGTCGTCCTCAAGAGTGGCAAACAGCACTGCGTCTGCGGCCAGAAGCGTCCTCAATGTCGAAATGCCGCGGGGTTCGATCAGCCGCGTAAGTCCTGTTATACCAGATAATGTCTCAACATAGGATTCGCGGTGCCCACCGGGCGAGCCCACGGTTACGAAGCCACGCGCAACGATTTCGTCCGCGGAGATTGGAAGACTTGATCTCACTTTGGTCTTGAATATCTGCTGCCAGCCCGGATCGGTGGAACTGTACCGGGGTCCAGCATCCAGCCATATGTCATCTGTCGCAATCTGCCGAACTCGCTCTGCTCCGCGGCATAAAGTCCTATGATCGTGCAGAACGTCATCCAAAGGCCGGAGTGGCCCAAAATGGCACCGGAGAACATGGCTTGTCCGAGTTCCTTGAAGAAAGTTATGGCCCCAACGGCGATAATCGAAGTGCGGCCGTCCCGACGGCATCGAAGAGGCCGAGAAAATTGCCAGAGTCAAGTGCCCGAACAGGAAGATGGCGCCCACGAACCCGGTGGCGGCTTCCACTGGATCCGCCGAGGTCCATAGGGGCTTTAGATGGCCCTCGGTTCATCATCAGACACAAATTTTTAGCCCAGTTCACTGTCCTATCGAAACAAGCCAGCGGATATTCCCTAACCGACCGCCTTAAAGTCGATGGTCGAGACCAGACCGTTCCGGGAAGCTGCGCTGAAGGTCAAATTTCCCGTCCCAGATCGCCGGCATGCCACCGAGATAGACTGCCCACATCGAAAACGTCGAGCGGGAAGCGATCACCACGCGTGCCCGTGACAGGTTATGCATCGCGGTGAGCGCATTGCCGCTCGGATCAATCATAAGATCCTGTATACCCAATTCGCGATTGACGAAGTCCACGTTGCCATCCGTGAAAAGCGCAATTCGCGGCGTCGCAGTGCCAAGGAGCCGCCGTGCTTCTGCGAGTGCGGCGCGGTACCAATCCAAGGGCAACCGGACGTTATTGCCCCCGTGAGCGCTATCAGACTGCGCGAAATCACCGAGTCGGATGTGGAGCCCGATGTCATAGGCGTCGTTAATGACTCCGACGCTGCGGACCGTATCCTCGAGCCAAGCCGACACGAGTTCGCTATGGCCGGTGAGATCGTGGAAATAGCGCTTTAGGCCGGAATAGCGCACAGCAACAGCGATCTCGCCGCGATAGGCATCTTCGTCGACCTTCGGATACCACTGAGCTTGCGCCCAATCGCGCCACTCAGAACCCGTGCGGCCGCGTATCACGCTGCCGTAAGTTCGCGTGTCCCGCTCGCGGCGGAGGAACGTTCCTAGCTTGAGCTGTCTCAGAGTCGGATGAACGAAGACACCGCCGTGAATCTTCTGCCCGATCAACGCGCGCGCGATCGGAAAGAGAAGATTGCCGAGCCCCGGCCCGGGTGAGCGGGCGACCCCCACATCCCAACGGCTAAGAACCGGCAGATGCCACAGGCCTCCTCTGGTCAGTTCGTCGTTAGACGCCAATCTAGCCAAGCTTTCGGACGGCCAAAAACTGATCATTAAGGACGGAAAGTCTCCATTGTGTTTCCGGCAACAGGATTTCCAGCTTTTGGATCACTTCCGACTTCATTGGCCATCCCGGCTCGACGCCGAAGAGTCGGAAATCATCGACCACAACCGCCACAAAATTTGAAATGAAGGGGACGATGAGATCGAGCTCCTTCAGCACCGGCTCCGGCTCGTCGCCGTGTCCCGTTTCGCCACCGCTGAAGTGTCCATCCAGAAAGATAAGCGCCTTGTTCACCCGCGCGGCTATTTCAGGCAGCAGCTTGGCGCCGTCACCGAGTAGCAATTCCACATTTTTCCGTCCTGCACAGCGCTTGCTGGCTTGAAGGTACAGTGCTTCGTCAATTTCGACTGAGATCACGTTCCTAAACAGGAGAGACATTCGTTTTGTCGTAACACCTTTATAGGAACCAATCTCCACCGCAGTCAGGGCGCCCGTCATGTCTCTGCAGGTTTTCATATTGTGCAACTTCGTCAGCGAATGCGGGACAAACGGTCGGTTGCGCAGTTTCGCAATGAGATCGAGGGCATAGCCTCCGATCGGCTCCAAAATGCTCTTCGGGTCATTCATCGTCAGGCTTCTGCCACTTGGGAATGTTGTTGATACATGATCTTCAATACATCGCGGGGACTCGATCCATATACGTCTCCGCGATTGTCCGCTAGGCGTCGCGCCCGATTCCAGTCAAGCACTTGACCATCAAGGAACGGACCTTCAACCAAGGTTTGCCTTCACACAAAGGAACCGTTGTTGTGCTGCGCTTTGGACAAGAACTGCCCCAGCTTTCGCACCGGCTTGGCAACAAGCGCATAGTCGATTGGACCGGAGCGCAGCCATTTGCGTCGCGAACGCAACGCCTCAAAGTTGTGCCCGATATAGGAGCCAAGGCCCCGCGTGCTGGCCCCACCGACCATCATGTCCACCAAGACGTGGTTGGTGGTAACGGATTCGAATCCATGGAGCTCGACCGCTCTCAGCATCCAATCGTAATCCGATGCCACCTTGAGGCTGAGGTCGAACGTGCCGACCGCTTCCGCCACTTTCCGCCTGACGTAGAACGTCGGATGGGCCGGCATCCAACCGGTGCGAAAACCTTTGGCGGGCCGGGGTGCGGCACGCCAACGGCGTACGACGCGCTTGCTCAGATGGTCTTCGACAAAATCCAGGTCGCCATGCACGATGTCGGCCTGTTCGAGCCCTACCGAGATCCGCTCCAGCGCCGCACGATCGTGAAAGCAATCGTCTGAATTCAGCACGCCCACCGCGTCACCGGTATAGAGGCGCAGCCCCTTGTTGAGCGCATCATACATTCCGCTGTCGGGTTCGCTGATCAGCCGGATCTCGTCCTGTGGGTAGGACCTGACTATTGCCAGCGTCTCGTCTGACGATCCGCCATCGACCACCACCAGTTCCTTTTCCGCATGGTTCTGGGCAAAGAAGCTGTCGATTGTATGCTTGATGGTCGCGGCCGAGTTCCGGCAGACCGTCAGAACCGAGACCTTCATGTCAATCCGGTCCGACGCTGCTTACTGGGCCGCAACGCGAACGCTATCCTCGTCAAGGCGCCGGTGTTCCGATTCCCGCTTTACCGTCTCAAGGTCGGACTGGACCATTTCCTGGACCATTGTCGCCAGCGACGTTGTTGCCTTCCACCCGAGAACGCGCTCCGCTTTCGAGGCATCGCCGATCAGAAGCTCAACTTCGGTCGGTCTGAAATAGCGCGGATCCACTTCGACCAGAACCGCACCGGATTTCGCGTCGATGCCTTTTTCTTCGATTCCGGAACCAACCCACTGGATTTCGGTCCCGACTTCGTTGAACGCAAGCTCCACAAAGCGGCGGACCGAGTTCTTGACCCCAGTTGCAAGGACATAATCGTCGGGCACCTCATGCTGAAGAATTCTCCACATGCCTTCGACATAGTCGCGGGCATGTCCCCAATCCCGTTCAGCCGACAAATTGCCGAGATAGAGCTTGTCCTGAAGGCCGAGGCTAATTGCGGCAGCCGCGCGCGTGATCTTGCGGGTGACGAAGGTCTCGCCGCGCATCGGGCTCTCGTGGTTGAAAAGGATGCCGTTGGAGGCATGGATGTCGTAGGCTTCGCGGTAATTCACGGTGATCCAATAGGCATAGATCTTTGCCGCCGCATAAGGTGACCGGGGATAAAAGGGCGTCGTCTCCCGTTGCGGTATCTCCTGCACCTTGCCGTAGAGTTCGGACGTCGATGCCTGATAGAAACGCGTCTTTTTTGTCAGGCCAAGCAGCCGAATGGCTTCGAGCAGGCGCAATGTGCCGATCGCGTCCGCGTTCGCCGTATATTCCGCGGTCTCGAAGCTCACCTGGACATGCGATTGTGCGGCGAGATTATAAATCTCGTCTGGCTGCACTTCCTGGACGATGCGGATGATGTTGGTGGCATCGGTCATGTCGCCATAGTGCAGCGACAGTCTTACGTTCTTTTCATGCGGATCCTGATAGAGATTATTGATGCGACCCGTATTGAACGACGACGACCGCCGCTTGATGCCGTGGACATCATAGCCCTTTGCCAAGAGAAGTTCCGCCAGATAGGCGCCGTCCTGGCCGGTGATGCCGGTAATGAGCGCGGTCTTCCTAGTCATTGTGCTTTCTCCGAGGTCGATACGACGGTATTTTCAACGCTGATCAGCGTAACTTTAGACATTCCAAAATACCCATTTTAAGAAAGCTGGGGTTATCCCCACCCTGCGAAGCTCGTGAGCGGCGGCTTGGCTACGTCGAGTAGCGATCTTTCCCGCCTTGTCAACGCGCGCCAAATCCCGTCAGCATGGTTCGGATGGTACGAAACACGATCAGCACGTCGAGCCAAGGGGAGAAATTCTTGATGTAGTAGAAGTCGTAGTGAAGCTTTTCCAGGACGTCGTCCACGGCTGCAACATGGCCCTGGTTGACTTGCGCCCATCCGGTAATGCCGGGCCGAACGATGTGACGGTAGCGATAGAATGGCAGCTCCGCCTCGTACCATTTCGACAGTACAAGTGCTTCCGGCCGCGGTCCGATCCAACTCATCTCGCCGCGCAGGATGTTGAAGGCCTGCGGCAACTCGTCGATCCTGGACTTTCTCAAGAACTGCCCCAAACGGGTGATGCGTGTATCGCCGGGCTTCGTCATGGCCGCTTCCTTCTCGTCGACAGCCGTGTCGCTGAGCTTCATCGTTCGAAACTTGTAGACCTCGTAGGGATGCCCTCGGTAGCCCATTCGCTTCTGTCTAAACAGCGCAGGTCCAGGCGAATCGATCTTTACAGCAATTGCCACGAACAACAGCAATGGCGAGAAAACAACAAGCACAAATAACGCGGAAGCCCAATCTATTGCCTGCTTTATTTTCAGATAGGCCTGGTTTGGGTTCAGGGAACCCAGTGTATTTTCAGAAAGATGCTCGATCTCCACCCTACCGGTGAGCGACTCGCTAATTTGCTTGACGTGGTAGACCGGTGTTCCCGAGAGCGCGCGATCGGCGATATACCGCTCCCACTCATCGGAAAGGTCGGCTCGAAGATCGGCCACCACGCCGCTCGCGTGCTCGACAACCGTGCTTGGCGAATGGATCCTGTGCCAATTGACACCCGGTATGTGCTCAAGCCTGTTGACGTCTCCGCCGGGAATTATCGCCAGCCGGTATACATCCAGCCTACGCGTCGCCAGGCTCAAGCCAAAATACCACAATGTCGACTGAATAAAGCTCGCTGCCGCCTGGAACCGGCTGTAGTCGAATCTGAAAAAGAAGATCGTCGCGAACACGAGGCCGTAGGTCAGGGCGAAGGTTGGCAGGATGTAGCCAGCCGCTGCAACGCCCGGGAAATTGCCGATGCGCTTATAAAACAGATAGCCTGTCGTGTGGGCGATGAATGCCGCGAAGATCGTAACCTGCATGTTCGATTGCCAGATCACTTGTTGATCAACCGACAGGCGTAACAACGCCGGCAGCAGGATGGCGAATGTCAATCCGCCAAGCAGCTGAAAGCGCATCCGGAGCAGGAGATGCCGTTTGTTGGGTAAATGGATGGTCGTGGCGATCAATTTGAATCCCGCGAATCGGGCCCCATGAAAACCTGAATGTTCACTAGACAGGATGCCGCTCTCGGCCAACGCTCGAATAGGCTATACCTTCCTTCACGACGTCCTCGCGGCGGTAGACGTTTCGCAGGTCAACCATCACCGGCGTTGCCATGAGTACGCGGAGCCGCTTCAGATCCAATGACCGAAAAGCATTCCACTCGGTGACGATGACGATCGCGTGCGCGCCGTCGGCCACCGCGTAGGCGCTATCCGCGAATCCAATGCCCTCGATCGTCTTGCGCGCCTGCTCCATGCCGACCGGATCATAGGCCTTGATCGAAGCGCCCGCGTCCTTGAGGGCCTGAATGATGGCCAATGAGGGGGCATCGCGCATATCGTCGGTGTTCGGCTTGAACGTAAGGCCAAGGATACCGATGGTCTTGCCGCGAACCGAGCCGCCGCAGGCTTCCACCACCTTGCGCGCCATCGCCCGTTTGCGCTGGTCATTTATCGAGACCGTCGTTTCAATAAGCCGCACGGGGCTTGCCGCGTCCTGCGCGGTCTTGACCAGTGCCAGCGTATCTTTCGGGAAACAGGAACCGCCGTAGCCCGGCCCGGCATGAAGAAACTTTGCGCCGATGCGATTGTCCATGCCGATGCCGCGCGCGACGTCCTGCACATCGGCACCCAACCGCTCGCAGAGATCGGCAATTTCGTTGATGAAGGTGATCTTCATGGCCAGAAACGCGTTGCCGGCATATTTGGTAAGCTCCGCCGTACGCCGGTTCGTATAGAAGATCGGAGCGGCGTTCAGCGAGAGCGGGCGGTAAATCTCGGTCATGACCGCTTTGGCTCTGTCGGCATCGGTCCCGACAATGATACGGTCGGGCCGCTTGAAGTCCTCGATCGCCGACCCTTCGCGAAGAAATTCCGGATTGGAGACCACCGCAAAATCAGCAGTGGGATTTTGCTCGCGGATGATCCGTTCCACCTCATCGCCGGTACCGACGGGGACGGTCGATTTCGTCACCACGACCGTAAACCCCTTGAGTGCGCGACCAACTTCGGCGGCCGCGTCATAGACGAAGGACAGGTCGGCATGGCCATCGCCACGCCGTGACGGCGTGCCCACGGCAATGAAGACGACATCCGATTGAGAAACCGCATCCGCCAGATTGTCCTCGAAACGCAAGCGGCCTTGCGCGGTGTTGGTGGTGACGAGGTCGTCGAGCCCCGGCTCATAGATCGGTATCTTGCCGAGTTTGAGCATGGCAAGCTTTTCCGCATCATGATCGACGCAGCAGACCTGATGGCCAAAGTCGGCGAAACAGGCGCCCGAGACGAGCCCAACATAGCCGGCACCAATCATTGTTATTCGCATACCGCGTACCCTCAATCCCAATCAGCGCCGATGAGACGATCTCGCCAGACAGCACCCATTTCCCACCGAACCACGGCTACCGCACTCCCGGGTGAAAACCCGAGAGCGCATCCTATAACAATTTACATCACGACGCGGCCGTGATGTTTGCGGCTACGCGATTGCTACGAGATCCCTGGCATCCAAGTCGACAGGGATTTCGCCATTCATGATGGCCACCAAAACCCGGGCTCTTCCGGCTGGATCGAGCCGGTCAAGGCGACCAATCGTTTCCGCGAGAGGGCCCGAAAGGATTCGGACCGAGGCACCCGCTGCGAGGCCTCCACTGAAATCAAGCAGTCCGTCCTTACCGGTCAATGCAATGAAACGCTCTACCAGACCCGAGGGGACCGGCAACGGCCGGTCGCCTTGCATGACGAGGGAGCGCACACCGAATGTTCCATTGACCGAGCGCCACCGTTGCAGTCCGAGGTCAAGGGCGATGAACATGTAACCCGGGAAATAGGCCGCCGACCGGGTTTCGAGACGCCGGGCATGACGCACAGTTTTCTCGCAGCGAGGCACAAAGGGCTCGAATCCCTGGATCCGGAGGTGCCGTTCGGCGACATGCTCCTTTCCGGGAAAGACGCTGGCTGCATACCAGCGGGTTGCCTGCCTGGCGGCTGGGTCTGGCGACAGGATGTCCGCCTTGTTCGTCGTTTTTTCCGCGCTACTCACGTGTCTTCCTTCGGCGGTCGGCGGCATGATCTCAGGTCACCGGTTACGACAGTGTGTGGATACCAGCAAGCAACCAAGCCACTAGAGTCAAGGCGATTGGGTTAAGAATTTCCTACACATTGTCCAGAAATTTAGCTGTGCCTAAATTATCATCGAGCCGCTTTCTTTTTCAGCTGGCTGAGATGCTATGTCGAGCAATTTATTTCCATACGTAGGTGCTTGGTTACGCTGGTCGTGACGAATCGCCCGTTGGTTCTGGTACTTAGTCCGTCGACTTGAAGCTAATGTGACGGATGGCGTCGCGCACAAGCCTGCCGCCAGCGACAAAGATCCTGCACGGCCACACCAACTACGGCGAAAAATCACTGTCGCGCAGAACAGGTTATCACCGCTCGACCGGCTTCACGAACGCTTCAACAGCGACCAGACAGCCGGCACCAAGCTCGCGGCCAGCGCAACCTTGATCAGATCACCGACGATAAAGGGCAACACCCCGAACTGCCAGGATTTTTCCGGGCCGATCAACAGCGCCAGCCAGGCAAAGCCCATTGCCATCATGAGGATCTCGGCCACCAGCATGGCATTGAAGAGCTTGATAGGATGGCGATCCCAGCCACGGTCGGCAGCCCAGCCGACGATCGCCGCCATGACGACGAAGCCGGCTAGATAACCGCCGGTCGAACCGAGCATGTAAGCGATACCGATGCCCTTTTCGGGCGTGCTCTGGTAGACGGGAAGGCCCAGCGCGCCCTCAGCCATGTAGAGAAGCAGCGTTGCGACGCCGAGGCGCATGCCGAAGGCGGCAGCGATCAGCAAGACGGCGAGCGTCTGCATTGAGATGTCGACCGGTCCGAGCATGACCTTGGTCTTGGCAGACAAGATCAGCAGCAGCGTTCCGGCGATCGCCAGCAAAAGCTGTCCCGCCAGCCGGGCCGTGCCTTTTTCGGGCAAAGCGAGAGAAATGAGCGGACGCATCGTCGTTGCAATTGCCATGGTCTTCCCCGTTCCGGATTGCCGCCGAACGCGGCCTTGCGTTTTCCTATATTGGCTTCCGTGCTATGCGGCAATCGGTTTTGCCCTCGCCCCAAAAAAGGTCGCGACGTTCGCATGGCGCTGAAATTCGACACACGCTTCGACCCTGCCTACGGCAGGGGTGTGACCATTGCGCCCGACGTACTTCGGATCACCGCCAAGAACCCAAGCCCGTTCACCTTTCACGGAACCAACAGCTACATCGTCGGGCGCGAGACGCTGGCGGTGATAGATCCCGGACCGGATGACGAGACACATCTTCGAACACTGCTCGAGGCGATCGGGACCAGGCCGGTCAGCCATATCTTCATCAGCCACACGCATCGCGACCATTCGCCGCTGGCGGCTCGGTTAAAGCAGCATACGGGTGCGGTGGTTCTGGCGGAGGGCCGGCATCGCCCGGCGCGGCCGTTGCGCACCGGCGAGGTCAATCCACTCGATGCCAGCGCCGACACCGACTTTGTTCCTGATATCGCGCTGCCGGACGATATGGAAATCGACGGCGACGGCTGGGCGATCCGGACGGTGCTGACGCCCGGCCATACCGCCAACCACGCAGCCTTCGCGCTGGAGGGAACCGGCATCCTTTTCTCGGCCGACCACGTCATGGCGTGGGCAACCACGATCGTCGCGCCGCCGGACGGCGCGATGGCCGACTACATGACATCGCTCGATCGGCTGATCGAACGTGACGACCGGCTGCTGCTGCCCGGCCATGGCGGGCCGGTGACCGAACCGCGCAACTTCACGCGCGGATTGAAAACGCATCGCAAAATGCGCGAACGGGCAATTCTGGAGCGGATCAACAGCGGCGACCGCACAATCAAGGACATGGTGGAGGTGATCTATCGAGACACCGACCCGCGCCTGCATGGCGCGGCCGGCCTGTCGGTGCTTGCCCATCTGGAAGACCTGGTGGCGCGCGGCCTGGTCCACACCGATGGCGCGCCGGCTATCGACGGCATCTATTCGCCGGCAAAGTAGTACCCTCCCGATATCATTCCGCCGGCGCCACGCCCACCTGGCCGGCGACTTCCTGGTCGAGTTCGGCAAGCAAGTCGGTGATGCGCGCTGCATTGTCGCCAAGGTCATGGCGGCCGTAACGCGAGGCCGAGCGCATATCGACGATGACCACATCACCATCGTCGGTCACGCGGATGGCAACATCGGCGGGAAGGCCAAGCAGCAAGCTCTTGGCCAGCGCATCGACCGTCACGTCGCTTTGCCCTGCTGCGTCGGGAAACGGCGCCGTGAGCTGCCAGCCGCGCCGATCGAGCACGGTTTTGACCGCCTCCAGAACGCGATCGAACGGCAAGGTGTAGCTGCGTCCGGTAACGAGCGGATAAGCTTCGGTTTGCAGGCGCTGCTCGCCGGGCGTCGGCGGCAAAAGCTCGTTCATGTCCTTTGTCCGGGTAGAAATATCGAGCACCGGTGGGTCGTCCAGATCCGTCGAGATGTCGCGTAGCGGCGGATAGCTCGCCGCCCAGTAGGCCGCGACGCCGTAAGGGATGAGCACCAGAACCGCCAGCAAGGCGCCGACGGTCAGGTCGTGGCCGCCGCGATCGCCGAAATTCCACAGTCGCGCAAAGGCAAACCCGGCGAACAAAAGCGCAAATGCGGCCAGCAGGGCGACAATGCAAAGCACCCACAGGAATGCGGGCGTCTCGACGAGGTCATAGCGATGGCCGATGAGAGCGGTCAGCAGCAGGATCGCCGAAAACGCGCCGGCGCGCCGCGACCAACCGGCAGCCCTCGACGTTTGTCGCTCGGGAATTCCCGTCATTGGTTTCCGCGCTGCCCCAACCCGAACACAGGCATAGTGCCTTTCAGCGGCGGCTTGAAGACGCAAAGACGCCGCATCTCCGGTCAATCCGTCGGCAGGTGATAATCCCGGAACTGCTGGCGCAAGGTAATCTTCTGGATCTTGCCGGCAGCGGTGTGTGGGATTTCGCCGACAAAAGCGACGTCGTCCGGCATCCACCAGTTGGCCACCTTGCCGTCCATGAAAGCGAGAATATCCGTCTTGGTCGGCTCCCTGCCCGGCTTGCGCACGACCACGAGCAAAGGCCGCTCGCCCCATTTCGAATGCGGAATGCCGATGGCGGCGGCCTCCGCCACATCGGGATGGCCGACCGCGAGGTTCTCGAGCTCGATGGTCGAGATCCATTCGCCGCCCGACTTGATCACGTCCTTGGCGCGGTCGGTGATCTGCATATAGCCTCCGGGGTCGATATGCGCGACGTCACCGGTATCGAACCAGCCGTCTTGATCGAACTGTTCGGATCCGATGCCGCCATAATAGGCGCGCGCGACGGCCGGCCCGCGGACCTTGAGCCGGCCGAAGGTCTTGCCGTCCCATGGCAGTTCGTTGCCGGCGTCGTCCGTCACCTTCATTTCGATGCCGAACGGTGTAAAGCCTTGTTTCTGCTGGACGCCGAGGCGGGCCTCGCCCTTCAGCCCGGCGTAATCCGGCTTCAGGGTGCACAGCGTGCCGAGCGGCGACATCTCGGTCATGCCCCAGGCGTGGACGACTTGGACATCGTAACTGTCCTGGAACTTCGTCGTGAGCGCGCGTGGACAGGACGAGCCGCCGATGACGACTTTCTGCAGATAGGGCAGTTTCTTGCCGGCCTCTTCCAGATACTGGAGGAGCATCATCCACACCGTCGGCACGGCGGCGCTGAAGGTCACCTGCTCGGTGTCGAGCAGCTCGTAGAGCGAAGCGCCATCCATCTTGCAACCGGGCATGACCAGCTTGGCGCCGACCATCGGCGCGCTCTGGGCAAGGCCCCAGGCATTGGCGTGGAACATCGGCACGACCGGCAATATGGTATCGCGCGACGACAGGCCCATGGCGTCGGGCATGGCGGCGATCATTGCGTGCAGCACGTTCGAACGATGGCTGTAGAGGACGCCTTTCGGGTCGCCCGTGGTGCCCGAGGTGTAGCACATACCGGCGGCGGTGTTTTCGTCGTATGTCTTCCAGGCGAAGTTGCCGTCGGCTTCAGCAAGCCATTCTTCGTACGCAACCACATTGGGCAGCGCAGTCTCCGGCATATGCGCGTTGTCGGTCAGCACGATAACCTGCTTCAGCGACTTGACCGCGCCGGCGATCTTTTCGAGCAGCGGCAGGAAGGTCAGGTCGACGAAGATCGCCTTGTCCCCGGCATTGTTCATGATCCAGGTGATCTGCTCGGGAAAGAGGCGCGGGTTGAGCGTGTGATAGACGGCGCCGACACCCATGATGCCGTACCAGGCCTCGATGTGGCGCGCAGTGTTCCAGGCCAGGGTCGCGATGCGGTCGCCAAGCCCGAAACCGTCACGCTCGAGCCGCTCGGCGACCTTCAGGGCACGATCATGGATTTCGGCATATGTGCTGCGCACGATCGGCCCCTCGATCGAACGCGACACGATTTCGCGGCTGCCGTGCTGCCTCTCGGCATTGTCGATCAGCTTATGACAAAGCAGCGGCCATTCCTGCATCAGCCCGAGCATCTTGTTCCTCCCGTTATTTTTTCGCCATTGTGGGACGAACCGGCGGATTGTCCAGCCAGGATCGGGCTGGAGCGTGGCATGGAGCCAATTGAGGCCGAATTCGCCACAATCCGGCCATGCTCGGCGTTAACGTTGATTAACGGCGGGGCGCGATTGGCGAATGAAAGAGGTTCGCATGGACGCGCAGCTCGACGACAAAGCCCTCGAAAATACGCTTGCCGAAAGTCTGGCCGATCTGGTGGCGGCCGACGTCGCGCAGGCCGATCTGGTGCCTGACGCCAAAGCCGTTTCCGAAGATGAATTCGTCGAGGTCGTCGGTGGCGCCCTCGAGGCGGTCGGCGGCACGCTCTTGTTCAAGATGTGCGTCGAGAACGAGGGCGAAGCCCAGCACGTCGCCGCCGCCTGCGTCGGCGAGGGCGGCAATCGCCAGTTCCTGCTGCTCACCTTGCCGACCAGCGGTGGCGCACTGAAGGTCGAGACCACCGCGAAAAGCACCAATCCGGTGGCCGGCATTGCCGCCGCCTACGCCGGGCTGATGGACGCATTCCAGGCCGCCGCCTAATTCCAGGCGAGGTATCGGAAGAAAGCGCCCGGGCGACGCCCGCCTGGTGGCAGCTCTTGCGCAAGGCTGTTGCCAGACACATCTTGGGATTGAGGCAAGGAGACCCGACATGGACCAGATCGCAAACCCGGCACCCGGCTTTCAGCGCAATCCCGGCAAGACGATCACTGTCGAACCTTACAAGGGTACCGTGACGGTGCGCGCCGGCGATGTCGTCATTGCCTCGTCCAGCAAGGTCAAGGTGCTGACCGAATCGCCCTATCCCCCCGTTTTCTACATTCCGTTCGGCGACATCGACTTCAAGCAGCTTGGCAAGACGGAACACTCGACTCATTGCCCCTATAAGGGCGATGCCAGCTATTGGAGCGTGCTGCCCGCCGGCGATGCAGGCAAGGATGCGATGTGGGCCTATGAGAGGCCGTTCGACGAGATGGCCGATATCCGCGACCACGGCGCGTTCTATCCGAACAAGGTGACCATAGAGGCCACGCCCGACTGATCAGTCGGTGGTGCCTTGATTGCCGACGCAGTCAGCATCGTCGAGCCGCACGAAGGTGAGGCCCTTGGCCTTCAGCGCCAGAAGTCCCTGCACCACGCCTTCGCCAGCGGCATGGGTCGGCTGGTTGATGTGAGCAATGATGACGTCGCCGTCTTTTGCTGCCGCAATGCGCCGGGCGGTCTCTTTTGCGCCGAGCAATGACCCGCCGTCGCCGTTGACAGTGAATCCGGCGATCTTGAAGCCAAGCTTGCGTATCATCGCGATTGCTGACGGGCTGTATTCGGCGGTTGCGCCGCGAAACCATTTCGGCGCAGGTTCGCCTGTCACGGCAAGAGCGGCAGCACCCGATTCGACCTCGGCCAGCACGGCCTCCGGGCTGCCGGCACTGCGAATGCCGTAGATCTTTTGCGGCGTGTCGACAGCCGGGACATGGCGGCCGCCATGGTTTTCCAATTCAAACAGTTCGGGATGCGCCCGCATGATCTCGACGGCGGCGGCGTTGTGCTTCAGCCAGATGCCGGTGACGAAAATGGTGGCAGGAATCTTGTTTTCCACCAGCGCCGAGAGAATCCGTGTGTCGGTCCTTCCGCCACACGCATCGAGCGTCAGCGCGACGCGGCCGCCGCCCGCCTCGGCCTTGATGTGCAGCGTCGGTGCGACGAGCAACTGGGCGTTGCCAGGAGAAACAGCCCACAGCGATATCGCAATGGCGCAAAAATACTTTTGGAACGGGCGCATCCGATTATTTCCAGGTCGGCCGGATCAAAGTTGAAGCGGCGACCCCAAGACCGGCATCAAGGCGGAAATCGGGACGATGCCCCTGCAAAAGCGTCGGCAGCGGCAATTTGACCGCCGGCCTGACCTTTGGCAAGCGCGAGGTCACAACGCGTGCTCCACGTCCTTAACCTTACGTGAAAGGATCGCGAGCACCGCGTCGACCACCGCTTTGACCTCAAGTCGCCAAACGCAGCAAGCCTTGCTCGGATCGGGTCGGCGGCACAGGTCCCTGGCTATGCACTCGCAAGGCATGGAGGGCCGCGGCGTAACACTGGCCACGCCGACAGGCCCCCAGACGGCCGGGTCGGTCAGGCCGAACAGGCCGACAACCGGCGTTCCGGCGGCGGCCGCCATGTGCATCGGGCCACTCTCGTTTCCCAGAAACAGGCGTGCCTGGCCGAGGACCGCCAGCAGCGTTGCCAGCGACAGCGCCCCGACCACGTTGACGACCGGCGAAGCGGCCTTGGCGACGATGCGCTCGGCAGATGCTCGTTCATCGGGGCCGCCGACAAGCAGGAAGTCCAACCCGGTCTGCCGCGAGATCTCGTCGATCGCCAGCGCAAAACGTTCCGGCTGCCATTGCCGCCCCCGGAAGCTCGCTCCTGCATGAACGGCTATGAAGGCGTTACGCCGGAGATGATGCCGGTCGAGAAGCGCCAATGCCCTGGCGGTCTCCAGCGGCAGCGGCTCAATCGTTGGGACCGGCGCACGCAACTCCACGCCAAGCGCCTCAAGCGGCGAAAGATAGCGGCAGAGATAATGCTGGCCACCAAAGCCAAACGGCTTGGCTAGGACGTTGGCGGGCTGGCGTTCCAGCCAGCGCAACGGTTTTTCGGGAGGATCATATCCGACGCGGGTCTTGGCGTTGACGAGCCTGACGATGATGCGTGAGGTTTTGGAATCGGCCAGGTCGATGGTCAGGTCAAACCGGAACCGGCGCAGAGCGCGCACCATCGCGTAGAGCTCGCGACCACGCTGCACAGGGGTGCCACGCATCCGTACGCGTCGGAACGCCACCACGTCCGAGGCGATGCCATGAGCCAACAGGAAACTGGCAAAGTTCGCCTCGCAAAGGAACACTATCCTGGCCTTTGGATATTGGAGGCGCAGGTTTCTGGCGAGCGCGGAAGCGAGGACAAGATCGCCGATGAATTTGGTCTGGAGGATGAGAATCGAGCGGACGTGCGTGGGCGGGTTCTGCAACATCTGTTTCTGGCACCGGGGCGGGTTCGGGGGCCGGAAACTGAGCAGAAACGATGTCGGGATTTGGAGCCGACAGACGCACGTTCGCGTGAATTCGGTTACAAATCGGTAAGGTCAGATGCCGGTGGACTCCAACTCCTATCCGCGGCCGTTCTTTGCAGCCTGCACCGCCGCTTGCGCGGCGGCCAGCCTGGCGATCGGCACCCGGTATGGCGAGCACGAGACATAGTCGAGGCCGACCTTCTCGCAAAAATGGATCGAGGCCGGGTCGCCGCCATGCTCGCCGCAAATGCCGAGCTTGATGTCGGGCCGCGTCGCCCTGCCCTTTTCGGCCGCCATCCGCACCAGCTCGCCGACACCCTCTATGTCGAGCGACACGAAGGGATCCTGCTCGATGATGCCTTTTTTCCGGTAGGTCTCGAGGAACGAGGCCGCATCGTCGCGCGAGATGCCGAAGGTGGTCTGGGTCAGATCGTTGGTGCCGAAAGAGAAGAATTCGGCCGCCTCGGCAATGACATGAGCGCGGATCGCGGCGCGCGGCAGTTCGATCATCGTGCCGGTCAGATAGTCGATCCTGACGCCGGTCTCCTCCATCACGCTTTTGGCCACAGCGTCGATGCGCGCCTTGACGAATTCGAGCTCCTTCACCAGCCCGACCAGCGGCACCATGATTTCGGGGACCACCAGCGCGCCGGCCTTCCTGCCGGCCTCCACGGCCGCCTCGAAAATGGCTCGTGCCTGCATCTCGGCGATTTCGGGATATGAGACAGCAAGCCGGCAGCCGCGATGGCCGAGCATCGGATTAAACTCGTGCAACGCTTCGGTGCGCCGCCGGAGCTTGTCCGGCGACACATTCATGGCGGCGGCGACCTCGGCCACCTCCTCCTCGGTCTTGGGCAGGAATTCGTGCAGCGGTGGATCGAGCAGCCGGATCGTCACCGGCAGGCCGGCCATGATCTGGAACAGTTCGAGGAAATCCGAGCGCTGCATCGGCAACAGCTTGGCCAGCGCCGTTCGCCGATCCTTTTCCGTATCGGCCAGGATCATCTCGCGCATGGCAATGATGCGGTCGCCGTCGAAGAACATGTGCTCGGTGCGGCAAAGGCCGATACCTTCGGCGCCGAAGGACCGCGCCATGCGCGCATCCAGCGGCGTCTCGGCATTGGTGCGCACCTTCATGCGGCGCGCGCCGTCGGCCCACTCCATGATGGCGGCGAAATCGCCCGAGAGTTCCGGCTGCAGCATCGGTACCGCGCCTTTCAGCACCTGGCCGTTGCCGCCGTCGATGGTGATGATATCGCCCTTCCGGAACGTCGATCCCATCGCCATCAGCGTGCCGGCCTTGTAGTCGACGCGCAGCGAGCCTGCGCCCGAAACGCAAGGCTTACCCATGCCGCGCGCCACAACAGCGGCGTGGCTGGTCATGCCGCCGCGCGTCGTCAGGATGCCTTCGGCCGCATGCATGCCATGGATGTCTTCGGGGCTGGTCTCGATGCGCACCAGGATCGCCTTGCGGCCCTGTGTCTTGGCCTCCTCGGCGTCGTTCGAGGAAAACACGATCTCGCCGGTGGCAGCACCTGGCGATGCCGGCAGGCCGACGCCGATGATATCGCGCGCTGCTTTTGGATCGATCGTCGGATGCAGCAACTGGTCGAGCGAGGCCGGATCGATGCGCGCGACGGCCTCCTCCTTCGAAATCAGCCCGTCCCTGGCCATGTCGACGGCAATCTTCAGTGCCGCCTTGGCGGTGCGTTTGCCTGACCTGGTCTGCAGCATCCACAACTTGCCGCGCTCGATGGTGAATTCGAGATCCTGCATGTCGCGGTAATGCTTTTCCAGGCGGTCTGAGATGCTGACGAAAGCCTGGAAGGCGTCCGGCATCAGCTTCTGCAGCGACGGCTTGTCGGACCCGGCGGCAATGCGCGCCGCCTCCGTGATGTTCTGCGGCGTCCGGATGCCGGCAACGACATCCTCGCCCTGGGCGTTGACCAGGAACTCGCCATAAAGCTGCTTTTCGCCGGTCGACGGATTGCGGGTGAAGGCGACGCCGGTGGCCGAGGTGTCGCCCATATTGCCGAAGACCATGGCCTGGACGTTGACCGCCGTGCCCCAGCTTTCGGGAATGTCGTGCAGGCGCCGATAGGTGATCGCGCGGTTGTTCATCCAGCTGGAAAACACCGCACCGATGGCGCCCCACAGCTGCTCGTTCGGATCCTGCGGAAACGGTTTGCCGAGCTCCTCCTCGACCTTGGCCTTGTAGAGCGCGATCACGCCTTGCCATTCGATGGCCGTCAGTTCGGTGTCGAGCTCATGGCCGAGGCCGCCCTTCTGGTCTTCGAGAATTTCCTCGAACACCTCATGGTCGAGGCCCATGACGACATCGGAATACATCTGGATGAAACGGCGATAGCTGTCATAGGCAAAACGCGCGTCGCCTGAATCGGCGGCCAGGGCTTCGACCGTCTCGTCGTTGAGGCCGAGATTGAGCACGGTGTCCATCATGCCGGGCATGGAAGCGCGGGCACCGGAGCGCACCGACACCAAAAGCAGTTTCGACGGATCCCCGAAACGGCGCCCGGTCAGCCGGCCGATATGGTCGAGGGCGACCGCAACATCCGCTTCCAGCGAGGCCGGATAGGCGTGGCCGTTGGCGTAATAAGCGTTGCAGACCTCGGTGGTGATGGTGAAGCCTGGCGGCACCGGCAGGCCCAGGCTGCACATTTCGGCAAGGTTGGCGCCCTTGCCGCCGAGCAGATTGCGGTCGCCGGCACGGCCTTCCGCCGCTCCATCGCCAAAGGTGTAGACCCATTTGGTCATGCTTGCTCCCCGGTTGCAGGAGATTGGAAATACTGACAAATCGAGCGATATGATGCTGCAGTGCGAAAGGCAAGGCATCGACCGAGCCGGCCGGCCTCTACAATCGATTAATGAAAAGCGGCGCCGAAAAGACTTGCTTTCTGGAAAGCTTTGTTTAGAGAACATAACATGAACAAAAGGGAACGATGAGAATGACCGGAAAGCTCGCTTGTTTGGAAAAGCCGGCGAATTGAGCGCCGTCGAGAATGCCGGCGGCACCATCGTCAGGCCGATCTTTTCATTCCCCGGCGGCAGGCGGTTCCATTTCGTCGATCCGGCCGGCAATGAAATGGCGGTATGGGGTGAATAGATCCGTTCAAAGTGACGATTGCAAAACTGGTGGATCGTTCGCGCATAGTCGGCATTGAGCTTTCTCCCGGCTCGTCCTATAAGGCCGCGCGCACAGCGGGCAGGCTCCGGCTGTTGGGGCGTCGCCAAGTGGTAAGGCATCGGTTTTTGGTACCGACATTCCCAGGTTCGAATCCTGGCGCCCCAGCCAGTTCTCCAATTCTGACGATCTCCCGAGTCGTAATCTCAGTTGCAGACACCTTGGTCGCGGACTGGTATCTGCGGTATCTGTCCACAACAAATTGGTGTCTCCGGCAGAGAGCGCGATGCGGCTGGCATCTTAGTTTAATGTCGGCTCAATTGGCCGGCAGTCAAATGCATCTTGTGGAGAAGAGCAGTTTTTCTGCCACGGCTTGGCGTTCGATCTTATAGTTTGAGACTTTTATAATCCAAAACATCGGGATTTTGTCGCTTTCTTCAGATAAGTCAGCGCCCCCAACGCCTCTCTACTAGCAACCGGGCGCAATCATCAAACTAATTTTTTAATAGAATTCAATTTCCTGTTAAACAACGGCGATTATGTTATCTTGTGCTGTCAGCAACAAGTAAAATGTAGTAGAAATATCAATAAGCATCCTCGGAAAACAACGTGGGCATCTCTGAAATTAAATTTGCTTTTATCGCACAATGTCGACTATCCGTAAGTATATTTTTCGCCGCAACGTGAGAATCCTGCCGCCGATCAACCATTCTATCAGGGCGTGCAGGTATGTGATTTGGCGCTAATATACACCTTCTAGTAGGCAGGCATCCGCGGGGCGCTATCGAATCAAAATGAGGGATTATGGATGGCGACTCTCCATTACACGTCGGGCGGATCCGGCACGGACATTGCAAAAGCCGGATTCAATCTGGCTAGCGTGCAATATGTTGACCAGGTCAACGAGTTGCCAGAGGGCATGAAAGGCTTGGTCTACCTCGACGAGGCCAACGGAGTTACCCAATCCTTTATCGACAAGGTTACTCCGTTCCTCGGCAATCCGAACGTATTTGGGTTCTTCCTGGTTGACGAGCCGGATCCCACCGGCCAATGGGGTACCTACGCCTCTGCCGCAAATCTGAAGGCAGAATCCGACTGGATCCATGAGCATTTTCCAGGCGCCAAGACCTACATCACAATGATGAGCTTGGGGACGTCGGCGAATCCGGATTTCAGGGGCACGTACAATCCCGCCAATACGGGTATCGATTACTACGGCATAGATGTCTATCCGGTCCGCACGGATGGCCCGGTCGACTACAACATGATCGATAAATTCGTTGCCGCCGCTCAGGCATCGGGCATCCCGACGAGCCAGATCGTTCCGGGCTACCAGGCGTTTGGAGGCGGCGAGTATAACACCGATATGGGTGGCAAATATGTGGTGCCCACCGCCGCCCAGATGGAAATCATGATGGAGCACTGGGCCAAGCTGGTTCCGTCACCCGCCTTCGACTACGCATACGCCTGGGGTTCGCAGCGAGGCGACACAGCGTTGGAGAGCTCTTCGGAACTGCAGGCCGTTTTCCGGGAACACAACCTTGCAACGACGGGGACCACTCCGCCTCCCGTCGACACAAGCGACACCTTGTATGGCACCAGCGGCGACGATGTGTTTCACGGGGCCGGCGGCCACACAATGATCGGCTATGGCGGCAATGACACCTACTATGTCGATGACATCCGCGACAAGGAGATCGAGGCTGCGGGCGGCGGTACCGACAAAGCCCTTGCCTCCGTAAGTCATGCGCTTGCGGCCGGATCCGAAATCGAGCTTCTCGCCACCAGCAATCCGTCCGGCACGACCGCAATCAACCTTACAGGCAACGAGTTCGCCCAGACCATCCTGGGCAATGCTGGCGCCAACATCATTAACGGCGGCGCCGGCGCCGACACTATGGCCGGCTATGGCGGCAACGACACTTATTATGTCGACAATGCCGGTGACAGGGCGATTGAGGCGGTGGGCGGCGGCAACGACAAAGTGCTCGCCTCGGTGAGTCACGTCCTGTCGGCCGGCTCGTATATTGAGCTCCTCGCCACCAACAGCCCGTCCGGCACGACGGCGATCAACCTGACCGGCAATGGGTCTGGCCAAACCATCCAGGGCAATGCCGGTGCCAATGTCATCAATGGTCGCGGTGGCGCTGACACGATGACCGGCTACGGCGGCAACGACACCTACTATATCGACAATGCCGGCGACAGGGTGAACGAGGCAGTGGGAGGCGGCACTGACAAAATACTCGCCTCGGCGAGCTATGCCCTTTCGGCGGGCTCGCAGATCGAGCTTCTCGCCACCACCAGCCCCTCCGTCAGCACGGCGATCAACCTCACCGGTAACGAGTTCGCCCAGACCATCCAGGGCAATGCCGGCGCCAATGTCATCAACGGTGGCGGCGGCGCCGATACGATGGCCGGCCGTGGCGGCAACGACACGTACTATGTCGACAATGCCGCTGACAAGGTGGTTGAGGCACTGGGCGGCGGCACCGACAAAGTGCTCGCCTCGGTGAGTCACGCCCTTTTGGCCGGCTCGCAGATCGAGCTCCTCGCCACCGCCAGCCCATCCGGTACGACGGCAATCAATCTCACCGGTAACGGGTTCGCTCAGACCATCCAAGGCAATGCCGGCGCGAACATCATCAACGGTGGCGGCGGTGCCGACATCTTGACCGGTAACGGAGGCAACGATGTCTTCGTGTTCAACAGCGCTCTTGGAGCCGGCAATATCGACAGGATCACCGACTTCAACAAGCTCCAGGACAAGATCCAACTCGACGACGCGGTTTTTGCCGGCCTAAAGCTGGGTGGCCTTTCATCCGATGCTTTCTTTGCTGGCACGGCCGCGCATGACAGCTCCGACCATATCATCTACAACAGTTCAACCGGAGCGCTCTCTTTCGACAGCGACGGGATCGGCGGCGCAGCTCAAATACAGTTCGCCACCCTCTCTCCAGGTCTGTCGCTTGCGGCAGGTTCGTTCCTTGTGATCTGAAAGCACCAGAGCGGCGGACCTGCAACTCGACGAGTCGCGTCCGCCGCTCTATCTTTGTTCAACCACCTGATGTTCGGACGTGGGGTGCCCAGTTCGGGCTGACGTTTACCCGGGAGTACATTCGGCGTGTCGGTGAAGAGGCGAAGCCGATCTACACGCCTGCTCTAGGAACCTCGCTTGGCGCAGACATCCGCGCGCCCTTTGCGTGTGCCCCCGCGGGGGCGGGTGATGCTCTACTTGCTGTGAACAGCACCCCCGAGCAATTGACTATAGGGTAACAGCGCGAGCGGCGCGCCAGTGTCCTTGAACTCGCCGAATGTGCGCGATGTGTTCGACCACGCTTTCACATCTCATCTCGATATTGGCAAGAAAAAAAGGTGCTACGTTCGTCAGCCGACCATGTTTGGGGATCCATTACGCCACCTGTCGCGTTTCGGCCGGCGTGCGGATACGTGGCTTGGTAGCTGTCGAGCGAGCGCGGACGGCTTCAGGCGTTTCGAAGTTCGGCCAGCTTCAAGCCATTCACGGTTTGAGCTCTAACCGTTTTTCGTGGATGCCATAGGGGTTGTTGTAACCCCACCTTTCTGCCTGTGGAGGCCGAGGGCTTGGGCATGGTTGAGCCACTGTCGCTTGGATCCCACCATCTCCTTGACTATTGTATCGGTGAGGCCCGGCCTTGGGTCGAGCGGGGCACCTACAATCACCGCGAGAGCCTCGAGCGCTAGTCGAAGTCTCGCACTTGGGACCAAGAATGTGAATGAACCAATGAATCCGCTCAATACGCAGATCGGTCACGTGCTGTGCTCGGCACGCGCACGGTCGCGAATGTCATCAAAAGGCTAGTATCTCTGCACAGAGGTTATGACTCTTTGGAAGTCAGCTTGGGATAGGCTTTGGCCATCTTAAGGCGTGCGTTTTCGGTACAGGACATCCAGTTGGTGCAGGCACGGCTCGTGTTTCGCAGATGCTCCCAGGCAGCGGTCTCTGCGGCGTGGCGATCGTAACTGTCGATCCGACGATCGAGGCACTAGCCGCGCAGAACGCCGATTTCCATCTCGACCATGTTGAGCCAGTTGGCGTGTTTGGGCGTGTAGTGGAATTCCAGCCGTCGAAGGATGCGTCGCGGCTCTGAAGCGGGCCTGGCCTGGTAGAGCATAGCGGCCGAATGGGTTGACAGATTGTCGAGCACCACCCTGACGCGTTCGGCCTGTGGGTAATGGATATCGAGGAGGTCGCGCATGCAGTAGGCAAAGTCTTGTACCGCGCGTCGCTCGGTGACCTTGACTTTGCGCCAGGAGCGGTGCCTGTCGAGGAAGACGAACAGGTTGTGGCGGTACCGTTGCGCTTGTACTCGCAGTCATACCGCTCAAGCCGGCCGCTGAAGGGCAATCTGCCTGGACAACCGTTTGGATCTCGTCCTCGCCGACGCCGATCCGGGCGCTGAGCGGTGGCAAATCGAGATCATCGAGGCGCTTGGCAGCGCCTTTGAAGAAAAGGTCCATGGTAGCCTCTGAGTTGTGGGTTGACTTTGACATCCCGGAAGACGTTTAGATTGCCGCGAACCCTAGGGGGACGCAGCATGAATTATAGACCCGACATCAGCGGACTGCGGGCTGTGGCCGTTGTTCCTGTTGTCCTCTACCACGCCGGATTTTCTGCGATCAGCGGCGGCTTTATCGGAGTCGATATTTTCTTTGTCATCTCCGGGTTTCTAATCACTTCCGACATCATCGAGCGGATCAAGAACGACACATTTTCGCTGGTAGAATTCTACCATCGCCGCGTTCGCCGAATTTTCCCGGCCCTGTTCGCGATGCTCGGTGCCTGCTTTGTGATAGCGTGGTTTGTGCTGCCGCCCGGAGAATTCATTAGCTTCAGCAAGAGTGCGATTGCCGCTGCGCTGTCCGGCGCGAACGTCTTTTTCTATCGAAACACGGACTATTTCACCGCAGCCGCCGGATCGCTCCCGCTTCTGCATACGTGGTCGCTCGCCGTCGAGGAGCAGTTCTATCTGCTGTGGCCGCTGGCGCTAATGATCCTGATGGCATGGCTGAGGCCGTGGGCTTTGATCATCGTCTCAGCGCTCGGCGTCGCCTCGATTGCCGCCGGCCAGTATTGGCTTCCAGTCGATCAGCCCTTCGTGTTCTACATGCTCCCGACGCGGGCGTGGGAACTGCTCCTTGGCGGGATCATCGCGCTGCCGTCGGTTAAAGCGATGGCCGCTCGGCTCGAGCGGAGACCGGCCGAAATCGCCGCTCTCGCCGGTCTTGCGCTCATTGTCGCTTCGCTGTTCATAATCGACAGCGATACGCCGTTCCCCGGCCTCTCTGCACTCGGCCCTTGCATTGGAGCCGCCCTTTTGATCGCCGCCGGCATCCGCCACCAGACCGCAGTTTCGAGAGCGCTATCCGTTTCTCCGGCCGCTTTCGTCGGGCTGATTTCCTACTCCCTTTACCTCTGGCATTGGCCGCTGCTGGTCTTCTTGGGGATCTACAAAAACCGGAACCTGTTTGTCTCGGAGCGGGTGAGCATCGTTGTGGCAGCACTGCTCATCTCCACTCTTTCCTGGCGGTTTGTGGAGCGCCCATTCCGTCAGAAGCAGGAAACGGCGATTTGGAGTTGGGCGGTCCCGGCTGCCAGCGCCATGGTGATTGCTTGCTGCCTATCCCTACTCATCATCAAAGGCCAAGGGTTCCCAAACAGAGGGCCAGCCATGGCGCCATCGGTTGCGGCTATGATGGCAGAGAGAGCCACGTTTCAGGCTTCGCCGTGCCTCATGCGCCGTGCCCTTATTCCCGCCGGGAGCAAATGCATACTCGGCAGCGAAGACACGCTGTCACCTACGATCGTTTTATGGGGCGATTCCCACGCCGCACATTTGGCGTCATCCCTCGATGAGGCTGGCAAAGCGATAGGTGTGCGCGTCAGGCAGATTACAAAGGCCGGGTGCGCACCGTTGCCCGAGTTACAGATGCTCCCTTCAAGCCCAATGCGGGCCGATTGTCCGGCCTTCAACTCGGCCGCGCTAAAGGCAATCCTTGACGACCCGAACGTCTCCGTCGTGATCCTGGCCGCGCGGTGGAACACCTATTCTAGAAGTGACAGAAGCCTTCTTTCGAGGGATGGCACCTGGCCTTCGCCGGAGGTTTCCAGGGCCAACTTTTCGTCGTCTATACGGAGCACCGCCGACAGGCTGGGGGCACGCGGTATCAAGACGGCTGTCGTTGGACCGGCGCCAGAACCCCCGACCGATGTGCTAGTCTGCCTGATCCGCGCCAATTTCATGGGAACGGCCGACGCGCCCTGTTCGACCATGCCGGCCGAGCCGCACTGGAATGACAACAAGTTCCTGTCCGATCTGCTTCCGCGCTCCGTTCAATTCATCCCGATCGTGCCGGCGTTGTGCGGGCCAAGTGATTGCCGGTTGAAAGCGGGCGACGAGATTTTATACCAGGACAAGACACACCTTTCGAAAGCGGGGGGCCATCTTCTCGCCGCCATTTTCGAAAACGCCATTTCCCCCGCCAATCTCGCTGTTAAACTGAATTTGCCGCCCTCGTAAACAGCCTCGGATCGGCCTGCTCAGGAGACCAAAGGCTGAATTTCTGATGTGGACAAGACGAGCGCGAGTCACTGAATTTCATGTAGTTTGCGAGGTTGGGAAAGCTATCACATCCGGCGGTGGGGCAACTGCCGCGGGCGCCTTTGCTCAGTTACAGACTGGGCTAGGAGCAGCAGCGCTACTTTTCGGTGGACGCTTTTATGCTTTTCAACAAGTGCAGGAGATCGCGCCGATTAGCACACAGCTCAAGGAGGCCGAGACCGAGTTCCGCAATGACGTCCGCTTTGCCATCCACAATTACTTTTCTAGCATCTAGTCACGGGCGTGCAAGCCACAACAGAACAGCCACATTGAGCGTGAATGCTGCCAAACAACCCAACTCCCAAGGTCCGACGGCAGGCACAATCGAAATTCTGCTAGCGGATCAGACTGCCCGCGCGGCCGCTTTGCCGCCTTGAACTCTGCAGGGGGACGCTCGCAAGTTTGAAACCCTTGCCAACGGTCAGCGCGCCAAGTGTAGCAGCCATAAGGGCAGCCGTACCAGAATGTCTGCTCGCCATCGGAATCGGGTCCGGTGACGCGAAACGAGCCGGGCACGCGACCGGTGCAGAAATCTCCCTGAAACTCTGTCTTATCCAAAATATGGCGTGCCTCGACTGGCGCCGTCTTGAACTCGCTCATCGCCGCGCCCCGTCTTGAACGCCTCGACGCCTTTCTTCTCGCCATGGCGCGCCACGAGGAACAGGCCTCCGGCAACCGCGGCGATCGCCAGAATCCACACCCAGCCGGGCACGTCGCCGGCGGCATCCTTCACCGGCTGCATGTAGCCGGAGGCCGGCCGAGATTGCCGATCACACCGTCGAACAACGTGCCAATCGTCGCGGGGATGCCGACTATGGCCGCCACGATCTTGGTCAGCCAGTTGATGCGCACCTCCGGCACCTTCTCGCGCACGACCTGCGGCTCTGCCTCGCTGCGCGCCGGCGCCAGCACGCGCGGCTTAGCCTTCTGCAGCGCCAGCAGCAGATCGTCGTCGATGCCGTCGCCTTCGGGCCGGCCGTTTTCGGCACGGAAGGCGCGGACCGCCGTCGCCGTCATCGTGCCGACCTTGCCGTCGACGCCGCCAACCTCCGTATAGCCGAGATGCTTGAGCTGCTGCTGGACGCGCGCGATCGTGTCCTTGCCGACGGCTGGCACCGCTGGGGCGAACGGCTCCGGCACAGCATTGCCCGGCGCGTAGGGCGTGTCCTTGAGCCTCTGCCACTTGGCATAGGCCGTGGCGAGCTTCGAATCGTAGCGGTTCTTCTTGTAGTCGGGGCCGTTCCAGGTCTCGGCGACAACCGGCCAGCGATGCGCGCACAGATCGTCGTCCACGTTCCAGGCGACAAGCAGCTTCACCGTCGCCTCGAGATGCGCCTCCTCGTCATCCATGAACGCCTGCACCATGGCCTGGACGGACGGGAAGCCGGCGGCCTTGAAGTTCTCGCCCAAGATCTGCGTCAGGCCCCATGATGCCGACTTGAGCGCCGCCGCCTCCTCGATCGCCATGGCCGCGACCAGGCGCGGATAGCTGTCCTTCGGACAGGGCTTCGCGCCCCATTTGGCATAGGCGAGCCCGGCCTTCACCGCGGCGGCACGCTTGGCGCCGGACAGGTTGCGATGGAAGACATGCGGCTCGAACAGCAGCTTCGGCCGGCCCTCAAAACCGAACCCTGCCGCCTCGACATGCATGAAGGCGTGAATTTCGTCCTCGCCGACGCCGATCGTCGCGCTAATGCGCGGAATGTCGAGATCGCTAGTGCGCTTCGCAGCGCCCTTGAACGTGCTGTCCATGGCAGTTCCTTTCCGCCCTCGCGGGCAGGTTGAGATAGTCGGTGGTTGTGCTAAGTGTTTGCCGCGCTCAACTTGGAGCGGCACGGCGTTTGCGATGCTTCGAGGGGACCATAAGATGTTGTCGAGAATGACCCGACGCGTACTGAAGAATGCAAACAGGCTTAGAGTACCTGCCGTCGCCCGCTCGGTGCAACGCGCGCGGCTGACGTATCTTTCGGACGCAAAATTTATCAGCCTTCGCGATGCGATCAGGCAGCTGGGGCGTGAAAAGGTACCCGGCGATTTCATAGAATACGGGATCGCACTCGGTGGTTCGGCAATCTACATTGCGTCCGAACTCGACGGAGACCGTCATTTCCACGGCTACGATGTGTTTGGCATGATCCCGAGCCCGACCGAACAGGACGACGAAAAATCCAAGGCCCGTTACGAGACCATCCGGTCGGGACGATCCATTGGCATTGGCGGTGACACCTATTACGGGTATCAAGGCGACCTATTCGATAAGGTGAGTGCCAGCTTCACGGGTTTTGGCGTCCCGGTCGATGGCGAAAGGATCGTCCTTCACAAGGGCCTGTTCGAAGACACGGTAGATTTTGATCCGAAAACCAGAATAGCGTTGGCGCATGTCGATTGCGATTGGCACGATCCGGTCAAGTTCTGTCTTGAGCGAACCTTCGAGGTGTTGAGCCCAGGAGGTGTCATGATCCTGGACGATTACAATGACTACGGGGGATGCCGGACGGCAACCGATGAATTCCTTGCCGGCCGCGCTGACTGCCGTCTGACACGAATCCTCCCTCATGCCGTGATCCGGCGATTATAGGTCGCATCCTGGTTTTGCGCAGTTCACCAAGCAGAAGTCGATCCGCGCCGAGTCTAGGCATGTCAGACGCCTGGCGAACCCGACGGGTGCCGCAGACTCGCCCTTGCCCGGACTAAGAGCCTGCGGAAGCGTACCGAGAGTGCACTTCGCCATGGCTGCTCAGGAAGCCCGGCCAAGGAGCAGTGGAAGCGGATCAAGCACATGCCGTTTGTGACTGTGATCCAAAAGGAAAGGGTTGGACAGCTCATCTGGTGTCAATACTGAGATTTGGGTATAGCCGCAGTCGTCAAAAACGCTCAAACGTCTTGCGAACGTCGCTACTTACCTGAGCAGAGATGCGGAGCTCCATTCAACTCTCGACACTTAATTATGCGCTTGTGGTCGCCGAGGAGGGCAGCTTCCTGCGCGCGGCGCGGCGCGCCGGTATCGATCACTCCGCGCTCAGCCGGCGCATACGCGATCTCGAATACGCGATGGGAACGAGGATATTTCATCGCCATGCCCGCGGCGTGGGCCCAACCCCGGCCGGCGAGCGTTTCCTGGGTCGTCTGCGCTCCGTGCTGCTCGAACTGGACAATACTCTGACGCTGGCCAGGACGGGGATCAAGGATGAACAACAAAGGCTTTCCATCGGCTCCAACGGACTCATCCTCGCCGGGCGAGCGCTGGATGCGGTCATCGAGTTCGGGCAATGTCATCCAAATGTGACCATCAGCTTGATCGAAGGGTCTCACCCTGAACCAGGGGCTATGTTGGGCGGGGCGGAGGTCGACGTTACCGTCACTTCCTCCTCCCGATGCACTGGCGGCGCATTCGAATTGAAATTGTGGAAGGATACCCTAGCCGTTGTTCTCGCTCCGAATCATCCTCTCGTAAGCCGTCCCGTAATCGAGTGGTCGGAGCTGGGCCAAGAGACGCTGCTCGTCCGTAGGGGCGAAGCATTTCTGCTCGCCGACGCTGTTGGAAATGGCGTGCAGCTTCCCGCAATAGTCGAACATCACGTCAGTGCGGGCATCCTTCTGCGCCTTGTCGGAAATGGGCTCGGTGTCGCTCTGATTCACGAGGGAGACGCCGGCAGCGTTCCTGATGGCGCCGTCTGCCGTAAGCTGCGGATCGGAGGCAAGCCGATCCAGATCTCCAGCTTTGCCCGCTGGCGCCCGGACAATGCCAATCCTGCCCTGACGGTCTTCATCGCATTCCTGCGCGACAGGTATTTCCGACTGACTGCCGTCCGACCACAATGACCCGAAAAGTCATCCCGCTTCAGGGTCCGTCGGGCTCTGGCAAGGCTCTGTCCGTTGTCATGAACCGGGTCTCAACATCGGCGATATCAGCTTTGCCGGATCGGCGACTATCCGTCCGGTCTCGCGGCCGAGCAATTCAGCATAGGCGAGAAGATCGCGATGAATGGCGCCGGGCAGTTCGACCGTGATCTTGACGGGACCGTCATCGGGAATGGCGGAGAGTTTCAGCTTGGTCGTGACAGATTCTGCGGCGCCGCACCCGGTCAGCACCAAAGCCTTCGGTGATGCGCACCAGGTCGCTGAGCGCTGAGCGGATTTGCGGCCAAGGAAACTCGGAGCATTCCTCCCCGGCTTCGCCCTCGCGCAACACGGCATCGAGCTTGCCCGCCACACCGGCGAGAGTCGTAGCGGGGGTGGTTGAGAAAGCTTCCAGAAGATCCGTCGTCCGCTCGCCAGCCTCGCGTTCGGCTCTGAGAGCAGCAATGTAACCGGTCTTCTCGGCAGCCGCATCCCAGCGTGCCTGATGCGCAGCAAACTCAGTTTCGGCCTTCTCTCGGAGAGCGGCGGTATCCGGCCCGTTGCCGAGCACTTCATTGAGCCCCTCGATCGAATGGACCGTCACCTGCTTACCCTCGGCCAGGCGGACGGTCACACAAGGAAAGCCGATGCTCTCGACCAGCCTTGTCTCCAGGCGCTGCTGTCTGCGGCAAAGCCGATTGGTCAGCTTGTGGGCTTTCTGCCATTCCCGCCGAAGCGCTAGCGCTGGGTCTGGAGGCATACTCGGTGCAGTTGGACTTCCGGCAAACGCATTTTTCTCAACTACAAATGCGGTGGACGTGATCATCCCAGCCGCAAGCACTCGCCTGCGGGTGACGAAAGATAAAGTCGTGGTATTGTCGGAATCAGCCATGATCCGAGCTCCAAGCAGCTTGGGATGTGGTCAGGCTGGGCACGGTGCGTCAACACCGCGCCTAGCCGCTTAATGTAGATAAAGGTACCGCTTGAGCAGCAAATGCGCAACAGAAATCATCATAATATAGTGATTGCATGACGCCGATACAGTGTCGAATGGCTCGGGCGGCGCTGGACTGGGGAGTATTGGATCTAGCTCGGGAAGCGGGAGTCTCAACCCAAACTATAGTCCGCTTCGAACGCGGCGAGGCGCTTAAGCAAGCAACCGTCGATCGTATTTGTCACGCGCTCAAATCGGCCGGCATTGAGTTTATTCCGGACAACGGTGGAGGTCCTGGCATTAGGCTGGCACGCCGACCTAACAACAGATGAACCATTACGGCCAAACATCCCATTGCAATCAAACGGCGGCGAATCTCTCGCGAACGACTGCCGCGTAAGGACCCGATTTTTCGCGAACATTTTGCGACAGAAATGCCTCACTGTCAGCTCCACCGAAACGCGGACGCATCCCATGCGAACCTGAAAACCGGGTTCGTGGGCAGGCATGCGGCTGCACCATGCAGAATACCCAAAGGCCGGCTGGCCAACGGGTAGGGATTGGCACGTTTCCGGCCCTGCCCGCCCTCGACCACCAAGGGCCGGCATGCCACATGCTCGTCAGCGTATGGCAGACCGGCAGGCCTGATTGCATCCTGTCACAATCTCATCGAAAACAGGATGGGCAAGTCGCGTCACAGCCACTGCCGCGGATTCTCGACCTTTACTCCGCCGCTCCGCGCTCGGCGCGATCGTTCAAGGTGATGAGATTTTTTTGCCCGGGCCAGGCAATCGGGCTGCTCGTTGCGATAGCGGGGTCCGATTTCCATGATGAGGACGGTCCCTGGCAAGAAGACCAGCTCGCCGAAGATGTCATCCCATTCGATATCGCCCCAGCCGAGGGACATGTGCAGGTCGCCTATCCCCAGCGCTGCATCCTCCTGCGGGAGGTAGGTTCTGTGGAAGCCCTGCGGGCGCCCGAAGGAATCATGGACATGCAGGTGCCCTGCCACGGGCGCCATGGCCCGCAGTTGCTCGCGGAAGTCCAGCCACGATGGGTGGATTCAATATAGGCGTGGCTGAAATCGATGAGCGCCATCAGGTGGGGATGGCCGACCGCCCTCACCGTCTGCGCCACCTCGGCCGGGGTCTGCCGGCACTGACCCGGTTCCCATGGCGAAGAGGTTCTCGAAGGCGATGCGCACACGATAGCGCTTGCTGAACTCGGCAAGCTCGAACAACGCTTCGCGTTCGCGCTGCTCGGCACCGGCTCGTTCGAGAACCTGGTTGGCGCGAAAATGCCCACTATGCTGGACAAGGACGCGCGCATCGATCCGATCGCAGAGTTCGACCAAGGCCTTGGCGATATCAATCTGGTAGCGGCAGACGGCCGGTTCATGAGGTTCGATGAGACGACGCCGTGAACCGTATAACGGAAATCGAATTGGCTGGTCAGTGCGACAACCCCTCTCAGGGATAATACGGCCACCCGCTATGAGGTCGAGGGTCGTCAGTTCCAGTTCGACGGCTTCGTTGCCCATATCGGCAAAGCTGCGAAGGTCCCTGCAAGGCTCTCCAATCCGCCATTGGCAGAGATTGAATTGAAGCCGGCTGCAATGATGTTGCCCATACGCATTTCCCAGGACCGCTCATAAGAGTTCAGGCGGGAATTCCGGGCCGGTCCGGATCACCCCAGGGTGAGATGGCGTCTGGGGGTCACCGCTGGCGTCAGTCGGCGTACATCAACTCATAGTAGGCCGCAATAACTTCGAGAACTATAAGGCGGACTGCTGGGGCCGGAAGAAGCTGTTGTATTTCCGCACTGGTGCGATCCGATAGTTTACATATTATGTGACTTTCAATTGGGGGCGGGTAGCAGATGAAGGAAGAGAACGACATTCAGAAGCTGGTGCGCACATTGCGTGCTCGAGCACCTGATGACGCGGCTGAATTGCTTGCCCGAGAGTCTCCCGAGTTCATCCGGGACACACTAAAATTGTTGCCGCATGGGCACGCACGGAAGGTGGCGGAGCATTTGCCACCGCATATGAGGCCTATCAAGTCTGATACCGATGGCAAGGATTTCGTGATCCCCGATTCGCTCGTCGAACTGATGGACCCGATTCCCGCCAGCGTTCCTGTCGGGACGACGGTTGCCGCCGCAGTGGAGGCAGTCAGACGCGCCCAGGTGCCGACCGAGCTCACCTATCTCTACGTCACGGAGGGGGGCGATAAATTGGTTGGCCTGGTGGTCCTGCGCGATCTGATGCTGAGCGAACCGGACGCGATGGTCGATCAGATCATGCTGCCCAGGCCGTTCGCCGTTAACGTCGATCTCTCTTTGAGCGACGCATGCAAGGCGGCGGTACGCCGTCACTACCCTGTCTATCCCGTGGTGGACGCGGAGAACCGGCTGCTCGGGCAGGTCCGCGGCTGGCGGCTGTTCGAGCAGCAAATCATTGAGATTTCCGCCCAGTCTGGCCAGATGGTGGGCGTCCAAAAGGAGGAGCGTTCTTTTACGCCGCTGTTTTCAGCCTTCTTGAAGCGTCATCCGTGGCTGCAGCTGAACCTGCTGACGGCCTTCATGGCCGCTTTCGTGGTCAGTTCGTTCACAGGCACGATCGAGAAGATCGTCGCCCTGGCGGCGTTCCTCCCGGTCTTGGCCGGGCAGAGCGGAAACACCGGCTGCCAGGCACTGGCTATGACGCTGCGTGGCCTTGCCCTGGGGGATGTGGACAAACGACCGAAGCTGCACCTGGTGATGAGGGAGGGCGCGCTCGGGATCGCCAACGGCGTGCTCGTCGGCCTTGTGGCGGCTGCGGCGATGTGGTTCTACGCCTCGCGGCAACCGGAGTCGGCGGCCCAGGCGCCCATGCTGGCACTTGTGATCCTGCTTGCCATGTCCGGATCGTGCCTCATGTCCGGAATCTCCGGCGTGCTGATCCCGTTGGGCCTGCGCCGGGTCGGCGCCGATCCGGCCGTAGCTTCGGCGATCTTCCTCACCACCGTGACCGACATCGTAGGCATGGGCCTGATGCTGGGGCTGGCCACCATGCTCGTGCTATAGCAAGGCGCGTCCGGTGACGCGTCCCTGGGGAGATGGGGTTCCTAAAAGCTGACCTCGTCGGCGGTCAACGAAATTGCGAAGGCCAGGCCGCAATCGCGCAGGCCGTTGCGAGAAGCATCGCCCTGCAGCTTTCCGACCGCTTGCGTAACGCCCACGGAAGACCTTTGGATGAGCTATATGTGTCAGGCGGTGACCAGATACGCGCAGAGAATATTAATCTTGTCGGCTGTGCGATCCACGACCGGTGATGATTGAGTTAGTTGCCGCTGGTGCCGAATACTCCAATTGTTACAGCAACGCTGAGAAGATGTTTTGACAACCGGCGCAGCCGAAATACGAATAACCCCGATGGTTTGTTGCGCAGCTGCAACAGCTGCTGAGACTCGCATGGTCTGGCGACCGTTCAGTCGCCTTTTTCTTGTGGTCGTGCTAAGTCCTTCGCACTAGTCGGGTTTGGGGTGGGTTCTCGGCATGCAATCTTCGTTTCGAACGATCTTCGGCTGCGCCGCGGCGCTGCTTTGTACCGGCGTATTGCCGGCCGGCGCACAAGGTCTTTTTACGGCATATGACGATGCGTTTTCGGCCCGCATCGCCAGTCCGGCCGACAACGGAACGCTCGCCCAGTTCGTCACAGTTGCCGTCAACGCGGGACAATACGATCAGGCGATCTCCTCAATCGAGCAGTATCTGATCAAATATCCCCGCGATGCGCGCGCCCGACTGGCGGCCAGCCGATTGTACTATCATGTCGGCTCCTATGAATTGGCCCGGCGGCAGGTGCAGTACGGCATCGAAGTCGGCGGCCTGACCGCAAGCGAGCAGCAGGAAGCCGTTCGCCTGCTCGCCCGCATCGAGCGCGCGTTGCGTGGCGTCACCTGGGAACTCGCCCTGACCGGCGGCGTATTCAGCGCATTCACCGATTTTGAGCCAGGCGGGGCGCAGGACGACGACAGCTTCGTCTCGCCCTATGGGCGGGCGGAAGGCTTTGTCCGGTGGGACCTCGGCACGCCAAGTGCCGACGCTCTCGTCCTTTCAGGGTCGTTGACCGCGACAGAGCGTTTTTTCACGGAAGACCTGTCGGTTCCGGGCAGCGAGAAGACTTTTATCCACGGCAACGCAGCGATTACCTGGGACAAGGGGCTACCCAACAGTGGGATCGATTCGCTGCGCCTGCTGCTTTCGGCGTTTACCGTTACAGATCGTTTCGACAGCGATATCCACGAAACCGGCATCGGCGTCAGTGGACGCTTCGTCGTGCGCCCGACGGTCGAGACGACGCTTTTCGCCGGTGGCGGCTACATCGATCTAAGCGCCTCGCAAGGCATTTTCGCCGATAGCAGGGTTTTCTATGAGGCAGGCGGCAGCTACCGCTTCCGCAATGGCCAGGCGCTCGGACTGCGCTTTGTCGGCTCGAATGACTTCGCTTCCGGATCTGGCGAAATCGGCCGCAGCTACACGGGCGAGGTCCGCTATGGCGGCCTATTGATGAACGTACCGGATCTTTTCGCATGGTCGCACCAGATCGCCTTCTCGGCCGGCCACAGCGACACTCCCGATCTGTCTGTCGGCATCGGCACAAATATCAAGAGCGACTTCTGGCGCATTGCCTCCGAAAGCGATTTTCAGCTGACGGAGGCGCAGAAGATCAGCGTCGATCTCGCCTATCGCGAAACCAACTTCGACATCGCCAACGGCGACCGAAAATCGTTCGAAATGCTCATGAGCTATACGTTGACGCTCAATTGAAAGAGGCCGCGATGAGGACCCCGTACCGTCAGATCGCCATTTTTATCGCCTGCCTTGCCTTCGCGGCACCATCCGCCGCTGAGACGGTCGGGTCGATGACGGCCTATCAGACCAACATCGTCCGCAACAACGGCGGGACAATGAACGTTGGTGCCGGCGTCGAACTCGGCGACCAGCTGCGCAGCAATCCCACCGGTCTTGGAATGCTGGTGTTCCGGGATGAATCGAGCGCCAAGATTGGTCCGAACACCAGCCTGACGATCGATGAATTCGTCTACAATCCGGGCTCCGGATCGGGAAAGATCGACATCGGGATGAACAGCGGCCTGGCCCGTTTTTATGGCGGCCAGGTTTCGAAAGGGGGCGTCATGCAGGTTGCGACGCCGCACATGGTGCTCGGGGCGAGAGGCGGCATCATCGAAGTGCTGGTGGCAGCCGGCCAGACCGTCGGCATACTGCGCGCCGGCCGCATGACCTGTACGATCAATGGCAAACGGCTGGTCATCACAAACCCGGGCTACGCCTGCACATCGGAAGATGGCAAGCTGCTGACCGGCTACGGCGGAATCGACACCTTCCCGATATTGGACAGCATCGACCGGATAGCCGGCACCGGCCTGCCAGGCGCACCGGGTCCTGGATTGGACGTAAGCGCGATTTGTGCGTCGGCACTCGGCGGCTCGCTCAAAGTCTGCGAGTCCACGGACGGCGCATTGCCAGGAGTGGTCATGGAGTTCCCCGACAGCCTAACACCACCTGTGGGCGGGGGCGTGGATAAGGGCGAGTGTGAGGGTGAGGGTTGCTGCTACTACTGCAATTAGGCCTGGCCGCACGACATGAGCCTCTTGGTCGGTTGGCGCTGGGCTGATTGGCGGCAAGCTGGCAGGCGCAAAATATCCGGTCTTGCGGTCGTGCTCCTGCTGCTCGCTTGCCATTTGGCTTTTGACGGGCCGTTGTCGCGCCTGCGTGAGCGGACGTACGACTTCTACCAGTTTCTCGCCCCACGCCAGGCGACGAGCAATCCTGTCGTGATCGTCTCGATAGACGACGCCAGCCTCAAGGTACATGGGCGATGGCCCTGGAACCGTGGCCTCTTGGCCGACCTGGTCGATCGCATCACCGAATCCGGCGCGGCGGTGGTCGGACTTGCGCTGGTACTCCCCGAGGCCGACACCTCGCCTGAGGGCATCGCCGGAGACAAGCGCCTGGCAGCGGCGCTGGCCAAAAATCGAACGGCGCTTGCCGTCAGCCTGGGCAATGAGGCGACGGTTTCAGAAGCAGAACCCAAAGCCGGCTGGTCGATCGTCGGGCAGGTACCCGACACACTTCCCGGCTTCACCGGCCTGACCGGCTCACTTGCGGAATTCTCGAACGCTGCCGCAGGCCTCGGCGTAATTCGCACCTTGCCCGATCCCGACGGCGTACTGCGCCATGTGCCGCTGCTGTGGCTTCGCAACACCGCTCAAGGCGTGCAGCTGTGGCCGTCCTTCGCACTCGAGCTCCTGCGCCTTTACGCCGGACAGGACGGTTACATAGCCCGGATGAATGCCGCCGGGTTCGACGCACTCAGGATGGCCGGCGCCATCGTGCCGCTCGAGCCGGAGGGGAGCATCCGCCTCTGGGAAACCAACACCGATACGCCCCGCCTGTCTGCCAGCACTATCCTTTCGGGCCATGGCGATCCGCGGCTGCGGGACGCCATCGCCATTGTCGACCTGTCGGCTGTGGGACTGACGCAGTACCTGCCTACGCCGACGCGTCCAGCGCGACCAGGCGCGGACATCCACGCCGATGCAATCGCCCAGTTGCTTGCCGGGCGCTACCTGGCAGAGCCAACGCACGCGCGTAGGCTCGAGCGGCTCTGGTTTCTCCTCAGTGCCGTCGTTTTCATCGGGCTTTCCGGAGTGCTCGCCGGGCGTGTCGTGCTTGGCGCCCTCGCCCTGGCGCTGCTGGCCGTCACGCCGTTCGTGTTCGGCGCTCTCGAATACAGCCTGCAGGGTGCACTCTATGACCCGCTGCAGCCGGCGCTCGCGACGATCCTGGTAGCCGGCTTCGAAGGCTATGTCCTCTACAGGCGCAGCGAGCAGCGCCGGTCCACCCTGGCACGGCAATTCTCCCAATATCTGTCGCCTTCCGTGGTGCAGCGCCTCGCAAGCTCGGACACCGAAGCGATCCTGTCCGGCGAGAAGCGCGAGATCACAATTCTGCTCAGCGACATACGCGGCTTCACGACGATGAGCGAACAACTCGATACCCAGGAAATCGCCAAGGTGGTCAACCACTTCCTCGGCATTGCGACCGATGAGATCCTCAAGCGCGACGGCACCATCGACAAGTTCATGGGCGATGCGGTGCTCGCCTTCTGGAACGCGCCGCTTGATCAGCCGGACCATCGCGAGCGCGCGCTCGACGCGGGGCTTGCCCTGATCGAACGGGTGAAGCGTGAAGACGCCGCCTTCAGCGCGGACGGCCACCCCTCCATCGCAATCGGCGTCGCCATCGAGACGGGCATCTGCTCGGTAGGCAATTTCGGCTCCGAACGGCGCTTCGATTACACCGCGATCGGCTCGCCGGTGAACCGCACGGCACGGCTCGAGTCGACGACCAAGAAGCTGGGTATTCCCCTGGTGCTTGGTCCCGGCTTTGCGGCAGGAGCATCGATGCCGGTCGTCCAGGCGGGCGCCTTTGAGCTCCAGGGTTTCAAGGGCGAGGTGCCGGTTTTCACCGTTCCGGAGATGCAAGCCACTCATCAACGGATGAGCCGCGAAGCAGGGAGCCAACGTGGTGAGCAATCTGGCGCCCCTGCCATGGTGGTTCGTTCGCCGCTGTCCGTGCAAATGGCTCCCCCTAATGTTGCACCCCGAACCCGAAGCACACGCTGACCGGATCAAGCGGATCGCGGGGTGCCGACCTGCATTGTGAACTGATGACCGCTTGGGGGGCCCAGGGGTTTGCGTGCCCTCCCCGGTTGTCATTCGCCGCGCATGGTCGCCTGGAAGGTTGGCAGATGCTTCTTCTGAGCCTCGAGCATTTTCTCGCGATAGACCCCATAGATGACGTCGGTGTCGTGCAGTGTGACGCCGGCAATTGTCGGCGAGGCGAAAACCGGCAGCTCGATACCGCGTTTCGAAAGCGCGTCGGCGGTGCGGGCGATCAGCTCATGCGCCAGGATCATGGCAAGCACGGTCGACGAACCGGAGACCGGCCG
This sequence comes from Mesorhizobium sp. M0598, assembly GCF_040320865.1. NCBI lineage: Bacteria > Pseudomonadati > Pseudomonadota > Alphaproteobacteria > Hyphomicrobiales > Phyllobacteriaceae > Mesorhizobium > Mesorhizobium sp. M0598. Next base: position 65,079 of record NZ_JAMYQL010000026.1, read on the forward strand.
GCTCCAGCCCTCGACCGGCACGATGGCGTCCTCGATCGGCGAGCAGGTGTCGATGACAAGGTCGGCGGCATCGGCAAGCCGTTTGCCGGAAGAGTGCGTCGCCGGCTTGTCGAGATTGTTCTTACTAGTTATCGCAACGACGAAGATGCCGCGTTTTTTCGCGTAGAGTGCCGTATCGATGCCCGACGAATTGCGGCCGCTGTGGCCGAAGATGATAATCGAATCGCCTTTGTTCAGCGGCTGGTGGTCGAGGAATTTCTCGGCGTATTTCTCGGTCCGTTCCAGCCACAGAAGTTCGCGCACGCCACCGGCGCCGAGCACGTTGTGCCACATGACGCGCGGGTCGGTCAGCGGATTGAAGCCGACATAGCTGCCGTAGCGCGGAAACACTTCCTGGACCGGCAACACCGAATGGCCCGAACCGTAGAGATGAACCAGCCCACCGCTCTCGAGCGTGTCGGCAAAGCGGCTGGCCGCCTCGCCAAAGGCTTCGGCATTGGCTTTCGACGCCTGTTCGATGAGGGCGGCAAGGCGAGGTATGTAGAGATCGGACACGTCGGTACTCCTGTTATGTGTCGGCTTCGGCAATGGTTCAGCTTCTTGCGTTTGGCGCGGCGCGGCCGGCGCGCAGCGTCGAGCGGATTTCATAGCGGTCGCCACGCATGATCGAGACGGTGAATTCGAACGGGCCACGCTCGTCGGTGGTGATGCGCTCGACCACGAAGGCGGGACTCCCCGTGGGCAGATCGAGCAACTCGGCATCCGCCGCCCCGACCGCGCCAACACGGTAGTTTTCGCGTGCTGCGACCGGCACGATGCCGTAATGGCGTTCCAGCGCTTCGTAGAGCGAGCCCTGCAGCAGGCCCGCATCGAGGAAGCCGGGCACGCGCGCGGACGAGAGCTGTGCCGTCTGGATGCCGATCGGCTCGTTGTTGCCGAGCCTGAGCCGCCGGATGCGCACCACCGGATCACCCTCCTCGATCTCAAGCGCTCCGGCCGCGGCGGCATTGGCGGTGGTCAGGCTGCAGTCGAGCAAGCGCGAGCCGGCGACCACGCCCATATTGCCCATTTCCTGGGTGAAGCTGGTCAGTTCGCGGGTGCCAGCGACCAGGGTCGTGGAGCGCACGAAGGTGCCACGGCCATGTTCGCGCCTGAGCAGCCCGTGCTCCTCAAGATTGCGCAAGGCGTGGCGCAGCGTGATACGGCTCACCCTGAACAAGGCGCACAATCTGTCTTCGGCCGGAATCTGGTCACCGGTCGCCCACTCGCCGCTCTTGACGATGGTGCGGATCGCTTCCTCCACCTGATACCAGAGCGGCTCGGGCCTGCTGCGGTCCGGTTGCTGAAAGCTCGGCTCGCTCACCTTATCTGCCTCCACTGTGCTCCGGCGAGACCGGCCAGCGAGGCGCCGACGAGACCGGCGCGAGAGCCGAATTCGCCGGACCGCAGAACGACATCCCGCAGATGCGGCGGCAGCTGACGCCGCAATGCCGCAAGCAGCGGCGGCCCTATCACGTCCAGTGCATCGGCAAGGCCGCCGGAAATCAGGACTGCCTGGGGATCGAGCAGCGCGACCGCACCCGCAAGGGCAGTGCCCAGCCGGCGCGCCGGCAGCTCCAACGCGTCAAGTGCGGCCGTCTTGCCAGCCCGGGCGGCCTCGACCAACCTGCCGCCATTGGCCAACCCGATCTGACGCGCCGCGGCGTCGAACGCCCGCCCCGAAGCGAAGCGCTCCAGCCAGCCGCTGCGGTCCTCGCCTTCATCCTCGATGTCGGCGCAGGCCCAGCCGAATGAGCAGGCGCCGCCACGTGCGCCGGCGACGATGCGGTCATTGGCCATAACGGCGGAGCCGATGCCGGTGCCGATCGCCAGCAGGATCGCATCGGAGAGGCCCTTTGCAGCACCTTCGACCACCTCGGCCAGCATGGCGATCTGCGCGTCATTGCCTATGGCAACAGGCAGACGAGGAAACAAGGCCGCGACATCGATGCCGTCGAGATAGGGCAAGTTCGGAATCCAGCGGCAAACCGAGCCCTCGACAAGTCCGGGCACCGCAAGCCCGAGGGCGTCGACCGGACCGGCCTCGGCTCGCAACACGTCGATGCGGGCGACGAAGGCATCAAGGCGTGCCGGCGCAGGCTCGCGGCCCAGCATCTCCAGCCAACGAACATCGCCGGTATGGATAGCGGCGCGCAAATTGGTGCCGCCGAGATCGATGGCGAGAACGCGTGTCATCGAGAGCGGCCCCGACTGGCGGCCGCCCGCTCCTCGGTGCGCCAGCTCCCCAAGGTGTCGGCGACTCTGGTCGGCAGTGCGGTACATACCCCGGTGCACGCGGCGGCAAAGCCGCCGAGCAGACTGAGCGCGTCGTGTCGATGAATCGAAAACATGCTCAGTCTCCCGCTCTTACCGACATCCGCATCCCTGTGTAATGTCATTATAACGACATGACTTCGATCGCAAGAGCCTCGCGGCATGTTTGGGCCTGGCCGGCAGGGAGAAACAGCTTGAGCTATTTCAGGTAATTGTTTGTTTTCAAAATGCGATCACTCACTTTATAGATCGAAGTAAGAAATCGCCGCAGCGCCGGCAGGAACTCTCCAGGAAGATAGCGCTTGCATCATTGCTTCAACTTGTCATAACGTCATTGATATCGCTGTGCGGCTACGCGGAGGATCCGGATGTCTTTGGCTTGGATTTCGAAACTGGCACTGGCTGCAGGGTTGTTGACATCGCCCACCGTCGGCTGGGCTCAGTCGGTCAACATCTCCTATCTGACCCACTGGTCGCCGGAGACGGTGGCGTTGCTGGACGCCGCGGCCAAGGACTACGTCAAGACCAATCCGGATGTGACCGTCACCGTCCGCGCCGTTCCCTTCGGCGACCTCCTGACGACACTGCGTTCCCAAGGCGGCAGTTCCGATGGGCCGACGATCAGCGGCATCTACGATTTGTGGCTGCCCGAACTGGCGCGAGACAAGCTGGTCGCGCCAGCCCCCGACACGGTTGCCGGCGAGGTCAAAAGTGCGTGGCCGGCCGGTGTCGTCAGCGCAGCCTCCGTTGGTGGCACGCTCTACGGCATTCCAAACGAGATCGACGTCTATGCGCTGAACTACAATAAGAAGCTGTTCAAGCAGGCAGGCATTACGGCGGCACCGAAGACCTGGTCCGAATTGAAGGATGCGGCCCAGAAGCTGACCAGGAAAGACGCCGGCCAGCAAGGTTTCGGCATGATCAACTCCTGGGCGGCGGGCGTCGTCCATCCCTTCGCCTCGCTGCTGGTCTCCAATGGCGGCGACTTGGTCAAGGACGGCAAGCCGGTGCTCGACAGTGCTCAAGCCGGCGAGACTTTCCAGCTCTACGAGGACCTGATCAAGTCCGGCGCCAGCGATCCGGCGATGGCCACCGCCGACGCCAACACCACCGGTCCCTTCCTTGACAATTTCGTCTCCGGCAAGACCGGCATGATCATCATGGCCAACTGGTGGGAAAGCGCGTTGAAGACCGGCATGGGCGACAAGTTCTCCAACATCGCCACCGCACCGATCCCGGTCGGTCCGAGCGGCGACAAGCCGCATTCGATCTCCTATTCGTGGATGACCGTCGTCAACGCCAATGCCGGTGAGGCCGAGCAAAAAGCGGCATGGGATTTCCTGGCATGGCTGAACAATCCAAAGTCCGGCAAGAACGGCGCCTCGGCCATGTCGGATATTCTGATGTCGATGGGCATCCTGCCGTCGCGTGCCTCCGATATCGAAGCCCATAAGGACAAGCTCGGCTCCGAGTTCCTGTCCGGCTATGTCAGCGTGCTTGCCGACGCCAAGCCCTTCCCTGTCGTGCCGGGTGGCCAGGAGTTCAGCGAGTCGTTGCAGCAAACGCTCGAAGCGTTGCAGTATGGGCAGCTCTCGGCGAAGGATGCGCAGGCGAACGCGCAGGCCGATGCCGTTTCGATCCTGGAGCGTGCCGCCAAATAGTGAAGGCGCTGTTTCGAGAGCTCGGCGCTTTGGAAGCAGAGCGATGATCAAGACCTATCGTGCCTCGGCGGGCATCATGCTGGCGCCCGCGGTGACATTGATCGGCGTGTTCATCCTGCTGCCGATGCTGCTCACCATCTGGCTGTCGTTCCAGGACTGGTCGACGCAGACGCCTTTTTCCAATGCGAGCTTCATCGGCTTCGACAATTTTCGCGAAATATTCGGCCCGACCTCGGTCGGGCGGGATTTCAAGAGAGCGCTGCTCAACACCGCGATCTACACGGCGCTGTCGGTGGTCCTCATCCTGCCGCTCTCGCTAGCATTCGGCCTGATGGTCTACCAGCGTGATGTCGCAGGCGGCACGGCACTCAGGACAGTGTTGTTTTCCACCTACATGGTGCCAATGATCGCCGTGACGCTGGTCTGGTCGAAGCTCTATTCGCCGAGCGAAGGGCCGGTCAACCAGATGCTCGGTTTGATCGGCATCGGCGCGCAACCATGGCTATCCTCGCCAAGCTCGGCGCTGATCTCGATCGTCGTCCTCAACGTCTGGCAGCAGATCGGTTATTTTACGGTGCTGGCGGTTGCCGGGCTGACCCAGATCCCGGGCAGCCTTTACGAGGCGGCGACGCTGGACGGCGCCAACCGGCGCGAACAGTTCCGCTTCATCACCTTGCCGCTGCTGCGGCGCACGCTCCTGTTCAGCGCCGTAATCGCCATCATCAACGCCGTGCAAGTATTCGAGCCGGTTGCGCTGATCACCCAAGGCGGCCCGGTCGGCTCGACTAACGTGCTGACCTACCATATCCGCCGTGTCGGCATCGAGCGCGCGCAAGGCGGATTGGGCTCGGCCATGGCAGTGATGCTGATGCTGGCGCTGATCGTCGTCGTGTGCGCGCTGTTCGCCTATGCCGACCGGAAGGACGCCGAATGAGCGCGCCTGGCCGCTCGGGATGGTCGAGCCGGTTGGCGCGCAAACGCCCGGCGGGCCGCAGGGCGCTGCTCGCGACGGTGATGCTGCTGGTTGCCGTGGCCTCTGCCTTCCCGCTGTTATGGATGATGCTTTCCAGCCTGAAGACGCCGGCCGAAACCATGCAGGTGCCGCCGGTGTGGATACCGCGCACGCCGAGCCTCGAAGCCTACGAGAAAGTGTCCGGCGTGATCAATGTCGGCCGCTCGATGTGGAATTCGCTGGTGATCGCCACCATCACCACCGCCGGCATTCTGGTGACCAGCATGATGGCTGGCTATGCCTTCGCCAAGCACCACTTTCCCGGCCGCTCGCTGCTGTTTTCGGTGCTGATCGCCACCATGTTCCTGCCGCCGATCGTCACGCTGATTCCGCTTTATCGTCTCGTCGGATCGATCGGCCTGAATGCCAGCCTTGCCGGCATCATCGTGCCCAACCTCGCCAATGCGTTCGGTATTTTTCTGATGCGCCAGTTCATCGCCGGCGTGCCGGACGATTTGATCGATGCCGCGCGGATGGATGGGGCGTCGGAACTTCTGATCCTGTTCAAGATCGTCGCCCCGAGCGTGGCGCCCGCGATCGCGGCACTGGCGCTGTTTGCCTTCGTCTATCATTGGAACAGCTATCTGTGGCCGCTGACAGTTTTGCAGGGCAATGCAGAGGATTATCCGATCGTCATTAGCCTCAGCCGCCTGCTCAGCTACAACAGAGGCGCCCTCAATACAGGACTGGTCATGGCCGGCGCCACGCTCGCCGTGCTGCCGCCATTGGTGCTATTCGCCTTCCTGCAGCGCTTCTTCGTGGATTCGATCGTCGGCTCGGCAGTCAAGGGGTAGCGTCCGCGGCACGGCCGGCATTCGCCTGGCTGTCATCGGGACGCGCTGGTGCGCAGAACGGAGCTAGGCAGATAGCCGCGTTCTGAAAGCTATCAGTTCATCAGCGAACCTGGACGCGAATACCCCCACCGCCTCAGCTACAGCCAGAGCCTCAGAAGGGTCTTGATGATGTTATGGGGCTATACTCGGCGTTTCCACCCTGCCCGGGAACGCAGTTTATTGTCGGTCTAATGCGTGTGACTGCAGCCGAACTTAAGTCGGACGCATTGTTGCGGCCGCCGTTAAGGAATGTGGATGAGCCAGGCGAATTGTGGTCGGCCCGAACCGATGGCGCCGGCGCGATATGCAGGTCCATAGCTCCTTACTGGCCCGCGTGGGCCGCCGCTCGACGCCGCTACGGCCTCTCACGTTCAGCCTTTGCATATACTGGTTTTTCTTGGAGGCAGAGGAACACAATGCCGCAATGGTGGTTCGGTGCCGGCAGCGGTCCTCACTCACTGCTGGCAGATTGAAGGGCCCGATCGGCCCGCGTTTTCGAGAGGCGCGGGCCATCGAGGCAAGCAAAAGCGGCAGGGCAAAGCGTGGGCACCCGACGGATCGACAAGGAAAGATATGAGCGCACCACAATCGCAGCTCGCACATTGACCGACTCCGAGCGTCTTGCACGCCAGGCGAAAACTGCGCGATTGCGCGAGCAGCGACTGAGCGCTGAAACATCGCCGTCGAAGCCGATTGCTGCGGACGCGGAAACCAAGCTGCCCCCGAAGAAGAAGGGCAAACCAATTCAGGCCGGCTAACGACTAGCGCGTCCGGCGCTCATCGCGTGTGAGGCGTCCTCACGGCCGGTCTGCCCACCCGCTCCCAGCCCGCTGCCGTCTTGTCAGGACATTCCGCGCGGCTGATGGGCCTCCGGGCCGATCGCGCCAAATTCATGGTTTACCTAGCCAGTGGCGGCCTCGCGGGGCTGGCCGGCGTCATTCTTGCCGCCCAGTTTGGTGCCGGGCAGCCCATAAGGGGTTGGCTGGCAGCTGTTTGCCGTCGCCGCGGTTATTGTGGCGCCACAGTGCTGACCGGCGGCTCCGGCTCGGTGATCACGACGTTAGCCGGGGTGCTGCTGCTCGGTATCCTGTTCAATGTTCTGAACTTCGAGAACGGCCTGGGCTGGATTTCCCTCTCAGCCTATTGGCAGAGCGTCATCCGCGTTTTTTTCTGCTGGCGGCTGTGCTCCTACAGGCGCGACTTGCCGGCCGACGCGTCTCCGCGTGACCTGCGTTTTACGTGGAAAGGGGCGCACCGCGCGTGTCGTGATCTGCGCCACAAGAGCTGTCCCCGCGCCCGCGGCCTCCCGGAGGGGGCGAGGGTCGATCGGTGCGCACCGATCTGCAGCCATGCATTGGGAGGGAGACATTGCTGCGGCCGCCGAACCTTGATTGTGACTTCGTGTTCCAGAACTAAAGGAAACGGACGGAACAGCAATGCGATCAGTTCGCCAGGCCCGCAGCTCTAAGGACCGCTTTCGCGGTATCGGACGCGGTCGAAGTTTTGCTGAAGAATTGGCCGAAGCCTCGCTGCGACTCGCGGCTTGCTGCAAATCGAGGCGTGCCTTGCCAACCTGCGCTGCAAAAAGCCACCAAGAATAGCGCGTAAGGCGTCCATTACCGCAGCCAAGGACGCCAACATTGCGCGGCGAACAATTTCAGACCTGTAGCCAAACATCCTTGTTGCGGTGTGGCTTCAATGCGTACCGAAGGTGTAGCCGCGTGCATGTAACCAAATTGCCGGCTCGGCGTTTCCTTCAACGCCGTTGCAACGGTCCCGCCCACCAACGCAAGCTTACCGAACACGAATTGGCGAGGCGATAGCTTCTTCCACGAGCATAGACTGGCAAATTCATGAGTGGCAATTTTCTGGTGATCCAACCTGAGGAAGGCATTGCCGTGCTCAAGGGGCTTGCCTCCTCGGCGCGGATCTCGATGCTGAAACTGCTGCATGAGAAAGGGCCGATGAATGTCAACGAAATCGCCGCCGTGCTGTCGCTGCCGCAATCGACCGTCTCGACCAACATCCAGGTGCTGGAGGATGCGGGGCTGATCCGCACCGAGAACCGGAAGGCGAAGAAAGGCAATCAGAAAATCTGTTATCCGACGGCCGAAGAAGTGCTCGTCGTGTTCAAGGGCGAATATCGTGCGGTCAAGAACGACGCGATGGAAGTGTCGATGCCGATCGGGCTTTATACCGGCTTCGAGGTTACCGCGCCCTGCGGCCTTTGTTCGCCGGACGGCATCATCGGTCTGCTCGATGTGCCAAACACTTTCCTTGATCCGGCCCGCATGAAAGCCGGGCTGCTGTGGTTCACGCGCGGCTTTGTCGAATACCAGTTCCCCAACAATGCCAAGCTCGCCAATGCCGAGATCACCGGACTCGAAGTGGCGATTGAGCTGTCCTCGGAGGTGCCGGGCACCAGCGCCGATTGGCCCTCTGACATCACGCTGACGATCAATGGCGTCGATGTCGGCACCTGGACGTCGCCGGGCGATTTCGGCGACAAGCGCGGCGTCTTTACGCCCTCATGGTGGAAGCTCAAGGGCTCGCAATACGGCAAGCTCAAGAACTGGCGAATTGTCAATGAAGGCACCTATATCGACGGGGTCAGGATTTCCGAAACCGGCCTCGCCGCACTTGACCTGAAGAACCATCATTCAATCCGTATCCGTATCGGCGTCAAGGACGACGCCAAGCGCCCCGGCGGGATCAACATTTTCGGCAAGGGCTTTGGAAATTACGATCAGGACATCCTGCTCAGGATCAAAACGGGTTGATATCATCGACCCCGGTTAGAAAAATAGTGACCCAATTTCAGCTGCTTCCTTTCATTTAGCCAAATCGGCATCCAATTGTCAGACTTGCGGCTATCTTGTCACCGACGCTCAGAAACCGATTGGCACGACTGGTCTCACCGAGGAGTTCGACGAGAGAATCTAAATATATTATCTTACGCGACCAACTTACCTTTTTTACTCTCAACCTGCCTCGTCGCAGGCTTCGCCGACTGCCTACGTCATCAGCCTGGGACATCTAGCCCATCGGTTATCGCTTGACGACCATCGATCAGAAACGGCGACTGGCAGCACCATTGTGATGAGCGAGCTTAATCTGTACCTTTCTTGGGTTTTTGTCGGCGTCCGTCGGGCAATGCGACCTGGACGAGGTGGGTAGCCCAGCGGCTACGATTGGATCACGTTCTCTAGGCAACTCTGGAAAGTATGTGCCGATCCAAGTCGCACTTGGCCAGACCATATCGCCAGCGGTGGTTCGTCGTCTCGCGTCTGCTCTGGTAGAACAAAGTCAATTGCCGGCCTTCGATCATTACGGTCGAATGGCCATTCTCTCCTGGCTCGCCAGGATCAAGGACGGGGCCGACAGAGACATAAGGACCCTCTACCCTATCGGCGATAGCAAAGAAAACGCGTTGACGGCTTCCACGGGGGCCGTCGGGGAGGAAGCAGGTAGCGTTGAGAAGCACGCGGCCATCCGGCAATTCAACCAGTTGCGCCCCTTCTATTCCCCACTCGTAATCGGGGTGCTCGCGCGCATTGTGATGCGGCACATCGAGATGATCGAGTATCTTGCCGAGACGTTTCCATGGCCCGAACCAAGAATCGGATTGGCTGCGCGCCAGATAGACATCAGGCTGAGGCACCCTGGTGAATTTGGGCATGCCTGAATAGACGATATAGCGCTTGCCGGCGATGATTGCGGGGTGGGGATCGTAGATGCCGTCCTCATCGGTGTCGGGCAGCGACAATATCGCCGGATTGAGCACGACCCAATGAAAGCCGTCATTGGAGACCGCGTGCTCGCAACGTCCGCCGGACTTCATGAATTCGGTCTGGATAAACATGTGGAAGACGCCGCACTCATGAATGACGCCGGGCGCCGCAATGCCCGATCCGGTTACCGGCAAAACGATCGCCTCGTGCTCTATCCAGGGTCCATAAAGATCCGGCGCTGTGGCGTGGAGGATTTTCCAGCTCTCGGTTGTGACGGTGCCGCTGGAGCCGAAGACGTGCCAGAGCGTGCCATCGAACACCGGACAAGGGTCCTTCACATCATCCACCGCCTGCGGGTGAAACAATGGAAAGACGTTGGTTTCAAAGTCGATCTTCATTCCCAAGCATTCCCGCGATTGTTTCGCGGACCCCTTTGATTTGGACCGTCTGCGTGACTCAGCCGAATCGATTCGCAGCCCTCATTTATAACTCCGCCCATGAACGGTTGTTGAACGATTGAACGATTTCAACCGTTCTGTGGCAATGCGCCACATTTTGGGTGAGGTCACGCACGGCGCGGGGCTTCAGCTTCTGGAGCGGCCATCATGTCAGCCGGATGCAGGGTCGTCCGGCTTGACCTTCTCTCTTGAGCCATGGCCGGAATGGCGCGGATCGCTGGCCTTGCCCGAGACAGTTTGGAACTATGGAACAACTTACTGGGATGAAAGTTATAGAGATGGCTGCGAATTTCATCGAAGCTGCCTCGATTAACGTATGTTATCCGAGGCAATTTCTAATTGTAACGAAGGATTTCTATATGGAAATGGCGGTGGGCACCCCCCTAAAACCAGATACCACCGTACAGTCGTCAATTTTACTTTGCTTTTCCCACCTCCGATGGAATTTTGTATTCCAAAGACCGCAACAGATCCTGACGCTCGCCTCAAAACAGCAGCAGCTAATTTATTTCGAGGAGCCGATTTTCGACGAAAGGCGCCACGCTTCGATGCGGGTGAACGATGTTTCACCTACGATCAAAATTGTGACGCCGGTTATTCCAGTCGGCACGTGCGCGACCAAGGCGGATGCGCTCCAGCGCAGATTCGTCGACCAGATCGTCGCCTCTACGCCGCATGAACGGTTAACCGCGTGGTATTACACGCCCATGGCACTACGTTTCAGCGACCATCTCGCCTATGACGTCTGCGTCTACGACTGCATGGATGAACTCTCCGCGTTCAAGAACGCACCCGCAGAGTTGAATCAGCTGGAAAAGGCGCTGTTCCAACGTGCCGATATCGTCTTCACGGGCGGGCAGAGCCTTTACGAGGCCAAGCGAAGCCTGCATCGTTCGATCTTTCCTTTCCCAAGCAGCATCGACGTTGCACATTTCCATCAGGCGAGAGAGCCGGGTGAGGACCCACTCGACCAGGCCAACATACCTCACCCGAGAGTGGGGTATTTCGGGGTCATTGACGAGCGGCTCGACGTCGAATTGGTAGCGGAGACGGCTGCAGCAATGCCGGACGTGCAATTCGTCATGCTCGGCCCTGTGGTCAAGATCGATCCGGCGAGGCTGCCCACGGCAAGCAACCTGCATTGGCTGGGCGGCAAGTCCTATGCCGACCTGCCACGCTACCTCCGGCATTGGAGTGCCGGCTGGATGCCTTTCAAGCTCAATGAGGCGACACGCTACATCAGTCCGACAAAGACTCCTGAATTCCTGGCGGCAGGACTGCCGGTGGTTTCCACAGCGATCGTCGACGTCGTGCGCACCTACGGCGCCGAAGGCCTGGTCGACATTGTCGACGCCGAGGATATCGAAGCCAAGCTTCGATCCATCCTGGCGCGTCCCCGCGATTTCCTGGTGGAGAAAGCCGACGCCTACCTCGCCGACATGTCCTGGGAGAAGACCTGGAATGCGATGGCGGCCCACATCCAGCGCGCCCAGGCGATGAAGAGCGTCGTGCCGTTGCTGAGGGGAGCGTGAGCATGTTCGACTGGCTGATCGTCGGCGCCGGCTTCGCCGGCAGCGTGCTGGCGGAACGCATCGCATCGCAACGACAAGAAAGCGTGTTAATCGTTGACAGACGAAATCACGTCGGCGGCAATGCGTATGACTGTTATGACGAGGCGGGGATCCTGGTCCACCGCTATGGGCCGCACATATTCCACACCAATGCCCAATCGATCGTCGACTACCTGTCGCAGTTCACCGAATGGCGGTCTTACGAACACCGCGTGCTGTCGCTGGTCGACGGAAAGCTGCTGCCGATACCGATCAATCTAGACACCATAAACCGCCTTTACGGCCTTAAGCTGACATCCGAGCAGTTGCAGGAGTTCTTCGCTTCCCGGCGAGAGACGGTGGAAGAAATCCGCACAGCCGAAGACGTCGTCGTGAGCACCGTGGGCAGGGAGCTCTACGAGAAATTCTTCCGCGGCTACACCAGGAAGCAGTGGGGTGTTGACCCTTCCCAGTTGAGCAAATCAGTCACAGCGCGGGTGCCAACGCGGACCGATCGGGATGATCGCTACTTTGGCGACACTTTCCAGAAAATTCCGGCAGGCGGGTATACGCGCATGTTCCAGCGCATGCTGGATAATCCCAAGATCAAGATCATGCTGCAGACCGACTATCGTGAGATTCGCGACAAGATTCCGTGCCAGCGGATGATCTACACCGGGCCAATCGACGAATTTTTCGATTGGAAGCTGGGTCGCTTGCCTTACCGCTCGCTGCGCTTTGAGCACGTGACGCTTGATTGCGAGGAGTTTCAGCCGGTCGCCGTCGTCAACTATCCGCAGACGGAAAACTACACCCGCATCACCGAGTACAAGCATCTGACCGGACAGAAGAGTCCGAAGACCAGCCTGACCTACGAATACCCCTCGGACATCGGAGATCCATATTACCCGGTGCCGCGGCCCGAAAACGAGGCGTTGTACAAGAGCTACGAAGCGTTGGCAGCGGCGTGCCCACAGGTCTGGTTCGTCGGACGTCTGGCGACATATCGCTATTACAATATGGATCAGGTCGTCGGGCAGGCTTTGGCGACGTTCGCGCGCATTCAAAAGAGCATGCCGGCAAACGGCATCGGGCAGATGCCGACGCAGCGCGAGGCGGCGGAGTGAACGATGCGCCGGGATTAAGCTGCGTTCGAGGCGACCATTAACATTTGAGATGGCGCAAAGATCAGCCGAACCTAATATGCCGTTGGAGGGGTCGTGCGTACGAGACGTTTCACAAAGCCGATAGTCGCTCAACCCAGCCGGATCGATCGCGACAGTTTTGTTGTGTCGGTAACGGACGCGGCCCAGGTTCTGCTGAAGGATTGGCCGGAGCCGGCTTGCAAGTCGAGACTCGCAACAATCGAGGCGTGCCTTGCCGTCCTGCGCGGCGAAAAGCCGCCAAGGGTCGCACGCGAGGCGATCATCGCTGGAAGGAGGCATCTATCTCGGCGGACAGATTTAGGCTTACCGCGTTGCCGATGCCAGTAAAGCGCGGCGCACTATCGGCGGGCTATACCGCGCCTGCTGGCTCGTTTTCGAAGGCCTCGAACAATCGGCGCTGGCGTTCCAACTCGTCGGCAAGCGGCTTGTGAAGAGTGCGCGAACCGTCCGCATGAATGGTGGAGAACAAGCCTACTTCGGCGTGGCGCGAATTGTCCCAACCGGGGTAGGCCGTCACCGGGTACAGGCATATGCCCTGAATAGGTGCTCCGAGGCTCATCGCATCGCGCACTTCGTCGCAAACATAATGGAGCCAAGCCGGCCGTCCTGAGCCCTCGGCGCCGGTCTCGGCAATAAACATCGGCTTCTTGTAGCGCTCGTCGACCTCGGCCAGCATTTCCGAAAGCGCCCGGTATTCGTGGTGCCCCATCGGTATCGTTGGCCCATTCAAGTACCATTGGTTGTGCGGATAGAAGTTGAGGCCTATGACGTCGACAAGGTCCTCGCTGCCACCCAACTCCGGCTCCGCGCGCCCGACCAGCATGTCGTAAGCCTCGAACTGGCCCTGACGAGCATTTTCGGCGCGCCGCCGCTCGGCGCGAGTGCGGTCACGAGGAGCAATATGGATGAGCGGTTCAGCCCAGATGAACCTGCAACTGGGTTCGGCCTCCCGCATTGCTCTGATCCCGGCGATCGCTGCCCTGACAAGGTGGCGTTTGAACCATCCGCGCTTGTTCTGCCCGACGCGCGGGAAATAGCCGACCTCCACCGCCCACGCAAAGAACGAAATTTCGTTGATCGGACATACCAGGGGAGCCACTCCGGTGGCTAAGCGATGAACCCGAACAGCTTCCGCGGCGAAACGGACATAGGCCTCGACAAAGCCGAGGCCACCTTGGTCGACGTGGTCTGGCGAACCATAGTGGAAGATATCCCAGATAACCTGCACCCCGGCCGCTTGGGCTGCTTCGATCACCGACATCCAGCTCGACCAGTCAAAGACTCCCGGCGCTGTTTCGATCAAGTGCCAGCGCAAGCCGTCGCGGATCGTGCGAAGCCCAAGCTCGGCACAGCGGCGATAGTCGCCGGATGCATGGGTGTCATGTGAGGTCGCCCGGATCAGATCAAGGCGCACCCCGTCGGCACGACGATGCGAGGAACACTCGAAACCAGCCATGAAAAAGCTGTCGATGCCAGAAGGATCTGCCGCAGGCCGACGAGCCGGTTCCTCGTTCATACCGGCATCCTGTCGGCCAGGGATGGCGCAAGCACTTGCGTTCGGCGATCGCCCTTTGCCGGGTTCGGTCGCCTCTTCGATTTCGATTCGGCTGCCATCACGTCGACACGTTGGCGTTGCCGGGCGATCACCGCCATGATCTCCTCGCGCAACACGGAGACGAGATCGGGCTGGTTGCGGCTTCGACGCTCGTAAGCCAACAGCAGTTGCAAGCGTTCGCGCGCCACCGGCGCGCTGCCGCGGCGCTTGAAGATATCGAGCAGGTTCATGCTGCCCTCCTTCCCAACAGCCGGTCGAGGAGGCCCCTCCGCTCGAAAGGCAGAATGACCGGCAGGTCCTCGCCCTCGAGTCTTCTTGCCGCGTCGATATAGGCGCGTGCGGCGGGGTTGGTGTTTTCGCTGAGCGTAACCGGCGCGCCCACATTGGATGCGCGCAGTAGTACAATGCGGTTGGTGCCAAAACACGTGTGCTCGACAGGCAAGCGACAGAGGAAAATGGCCAAATCCGAATTCGCTCCTTGCGCTGCTCAAGAAGATGCAAATTTCGGATTGGCCACCCCAGCAATACGCCACCTCACGCGGCCTGCTGCATTGCCCGTTCGTTGACGCCAGTTTCGCCGAGTTGGGTGAGCGCCTCATCGGTGGCTTTTTCTTCTTCCAGAGTCTGTTCCAGAAGTGGGACTGCGTCTCTTAGGCCGAGCAAGCCCGCCCACGTCACAAGAGTGCCGTAGCGCGCGATTTCATAATGCTCGACGGCCTGGGCTGCAGCCACGAGCCCTGCGTCCAATGCTGGAGCGTCTCCGAATTCCTCCAAAAGCTCCTGCCCCTCCTCGATCATGCCATCGATCGCTGGGCAGGTCTTGCCCTGAGCCCTCTTGCCAAACGTGTCGAAAACCTGCTGCAGGCGATCGATTTGACCTTCTGTCTCGTCTCGATGCTTTTCGAACGCGGCCTTCAGCTCCTCGGACTCTGCGCCCTTTGCCATTTTCTTTAAGGCGGTCAGAATCTTCCGTTCGGCGTAGTAGATGTCCTTCAGACCATCGTAGAAAAGGTCTTCCAAGCCCTTGGAGCTGCCTTGTGATCTTCTCGTCGTCGCCATTCTCATCTCCTGTTGAAAGCTATCGATGGATGTACGGCTCTAACGAGGCCAGTGCCTTGTTGTTCCTTCACCATGGCCCACAACTCGTTTGTCCTGCCAAAGCTGGAACGAACTGCTCATTCTTGAGTGGAGGCGCGTCTATTTTGGTCCGGTTAACCGATGTGAATGCGCATCTGAGAAACTTCCGCAATTGATGTGGGGTGAAGTTGAATTGGAGGTGTGTGGTGCGACGGCGTGAAGATCCTATCGAAAAATATGTCGGCACGCGAAGTCGCCGCCACCGCCTGACCTCGACAGAGCTCACCTTCATAGCGCTGAGGCAAATTGTTCCGACGCCCTCGATTTCAGACCGCGAGCTCGAAAACATGGTCCCTGGCCATGCGGTCAGTTGTGGTCTCGCCGTGGACTTCGATCATACCCGCTAATGTCAGATGCGACCTCGCGCCACGCGCGCCTACACTAAAGGCCTCCCCGACGTTCGAACCCGCCCCATTTACGACGTTCTGCCATTGTGAGTCCAAAGGCCTTATGCGAAATGCGATCGCAATCGCCTCGGGTCCCACGTCGACCTGGCTCAGGCCCAGTTCCGCAATCCGGCAACCGCCAGCAAGGCGCGCGTTCCCGTGGCCACTTCGAGTTTGGCGGACGTTGTGCTGTTCCAGTCTCTCTGTCACCCGCGGGGGGGTGCTCACGGCTCGCGCGCAATGGATCAGGGATTGCTGCGCACGGTTGCAGTCGGCTGCTCGTCGTGCAGGTGATCGCCTCTTTCCTTCAACGTCCGCGCGACGCTTCGCCGAGAAGCTACAGCACGCTGGCGCGTCGGCGACTGAGGCGGCTTCTCACTTGTTCCCAGCGCGCAACCGCATTTGCTCGGCGCCCACGGATCCGGTTCAACGGGACGGCCCGGTCTTTCACCGCCTTCATAGGATTTTTCGGGGTATGTATGTCGTTGACATGGCCCGCGCCCGGGAATAGGCGCGGGCCGATCGGACAACCCCGATCAGGCAGCTGGAGGAAAACGCTGCAGGAATCAAACCTTGCTCCGGCGCTGTTGTTCCAGCTCTGGTGCAAAAAAGCTCGTGTCCTGTTCGCGGCTTGTGCACCGACACGTCCGGACCCAGCGCATGACATCCATATCTGCCGATCCCCGATTTGAAAATCCCTGTGTCCATGTCCGGGCAACTTCCCTCGAGTATCCAGGTCTGCCTTGGCGCTAGCTGCGATTGCTGGATGCGAAGGTGAGATGGGCCTGCCAGCCTGGTCCTGTGGGTACATAGGAAGAAGATCACTGATGTCCCGGCAGATCACTGACCCTAGTTCGGCTGCGTCCAGGGCAAGGCCTTCGGCCTGAAGCCGCCACAGCCGGTGAAACAAACCGCTGAGCCGGAGTCCATGTCCCAACCGGGCAGCGACGGCTGTGAAAGGACCCTGGTGCTCCGCCAAAACCGACTCTTCTGATAATGCGGGGCCGAGTTTTTTAAAGACGCGGGAACATCGATGCTGCCTCACGGGTTCGGCGCAAGAAACCTCCATAGTCCGAAGGAAATCGGCCGGGGTTGGCTCCGGAATGAAGGAAGCAGCCGTTTCTCAGCACCCGTTTGCGCGGCGTCAGTTCGGCCAAGGGCGTTGCCGGCGGCGCTGCAGACGGGCATCCACAGGAGATGAAGCATGCGGGCTCTCGTTTGGCATGGAAAAGAAGATATACGTTGCGACCAGGTTACCGATCCCGAAATCGAGGACCCGCGCGACGCCATTGTCAAGGTGACCAGCTGCGCGATCTGCGGCTCGGATCTGCACCTCTATCACAACTTCATCCCGGCGATGCTGCCTGGCGACATAATGGGCCACGAGATGATGGGAGAGGTGGTGGAAGTTGGATCCGGCGTAAACGGCGCCCTCAAGAAGGGAGATCGCATCGTCGTCCCCTTCACAATCATTTGCGGTGAATGCGAGCAGTGCAAGCGCAAGAATTTCTCGGTTTGCGAACGCACCAACCGCAACAAGAATATCGCCGACAAAGCATTCGGGCACACCACGGCCGGGCTGTTTGGCTATACCCATCTCACCGGCGGTTACCCGGGCGGACAAGCCGAATATGTTCGCGTGCCGTTTGCCGACGCCACGCATATCAAGGTACCGGACGGCCTCTCCGATGAGCTGGTCCTCTTCCTCGGCGACATCTTTCCAACCGGCTGGCAGGCTGCTGTTCAGTGCGACATCGAGCCGTCCGATACGGTCGCGATCTGGGGCTGTGGCCCGGTGGGGCAGATGGCCATACGCAGCGCCATCCTGATCGGGGCCGAGCAGGTTGTGGCGATCGACTGCCTGCCGGAACGCCTTTCCATGGCTGAGGGAGCCGGCGCCATCACAATCAACTTCAAGGACGCGAGCGTAATCGAAACGCTGAATGAGCTTACGGGTGGCAAAGGGCCGGACAAATGCATCGATGCCATCGGGATGGAAAGCCATGTGTCACTTGGCCAACCAGACACTCTCTATGATCGCGCGAAACAGATCATGCTGATGGAAAACGATCGCCCACACGTGCTGCGGGAGATGATCTATGTCTGCAGGCCGGCCGGCGTCATCTCAATCCCGGGCGTGTATAGCGGGTTCGTCGACAAGATCCCGATGGGCCAGGCCATGAACAAGGGCCTGACTTTCAGGATGGGCCAGACGCATGTGAATCGCTGGGCCGACGACCTGCTGCGCCGCATCGAAGAAGGTCAGATCGACCCCTCCTTCGTCATCACCCACACGGTCGGGATCGAACGAGGACCCGAGATGTACAAGGTATTCCGCGACAAGCAGGATAGTTGCGTCAAAGTCGTACTGAAGCCCTAGGAGAGCCATGAACATGCTTACCAAATTCGGCAATCTCAGCAGATCGCCAAGCGACCCCAGGGTGGTAAAGTCTGGCCCGACCGCGCTCACAGCCTCCGATATGCTTGCAAGCAAACTCGGCTGGTTCAGCATAGCGCTGGGTGTCGCCGAGCTTGTGGCCTCCGAGCGGATCGCCCGCGCACTCGGCATGCGCGGCAAGGAGAGCATCATCCGTGCCTACGGGGCGCGGGAAGTCAGCAGCGACATTCTCTCGCTGTCGGTAGACAAACAGGCAGGCCTTTGGAGCCGTGTGGCCGGTGACGCGCTCGACATAGCAACACTCTTGCCGGCGTTCCGGCGCGACAATCCAAAACGTGACAATGTCGGCCTTGCTCTGGTCCTCATCGCCGGTGTGACGCTCATCGATTGGTTGAGCGCCCAAAAGGTAAGCGCCCGGCACGCTCGCGGCCGCGCGCAACCGCAGGATTTTAGCAACCGCAGCGGCTTCCCACGCGGAGTGGCCGCCGTGCGGGGCCTTGCGCGGACGGAGAGGTCGACATCTGCCGGCCAGAACCGACATGCTGGTTGACCGGCACCACGCCTGTCCTCCTTCTCTGCCGTCGCCGCTGCCCGAAATGGCCGTGGGTCAACAGGATGGCAGCCGGTCGGGCGCCACTGCCAAAAGGTCTCTCGGCGACATCGACAATAGTATTCCGGACATTTGGCTGCCACCGCAGTCTGTCGCGGATGGTGCGAAGGCCGAGTTCGGCGCAGCCGCGGTAGTCGCCCAGGGCATGCAAATTATGCGAGGTCGCACGAATAAGATCGAGGCGAACTCTGTCCTTGCGCCGGTGCGAGGAGCACTCAAAGCCTGCGATGAAAAACTGGCGAAGCGCGAAGCTTGCGGAACCGGAGCCTCCACCTGGTGCTCGTCCCCGCGCCCCACTTCGCTCATTCGAAGTCTCCTTTCAGCAGTCGGCTTCTAACTCGGCCGCCTTGTTAGGACCGGGAACCGCGTTGGCGAAATACCGCATCCAATCGGGCGCGCGCCATCTTCGTTGCTCAGTCCAGCTCGTCCTTGCGTGACCGGGTAATGCCGAACCGATTGGTCGAGCCTTTGTTCCTGTGGTGGACTGTCCGGAGCTGGGTGGCGAATGAGGAACAAGGAGGGACGTGCCAAGTTCGGGGCGATGTACCACCGCCGCCGATCGACTCGAGCGGCTGCTCAGCAACAAGAGAGGCACGGGATCACATGACCGTTCAGATTCGACTTTCCGAGATCGACCACGCCAGGCGCGAGGATCTTGGCGACGGCGCTTGGAGCATCGCACCGGACTTGGGCTATTTGAGGCTAGCAATCGTCAATGTCGTGTTCTTCGGCGCACCGGGCAGCGGAGATCGGAACTGGATGCTGATTGATACCGGGTTGCCGACGTCCCGCAGCAGCATTCTTGCGGTCGCGGAAAAGCGGTTTGGCACGAACGCACGGCCAGCCGCGATCATCCTGACCCACGGCCATTTCGACCATGTGGGAACGGTTCTAAACCTTGCGAATAAGTGGGACGTGCCTGTCTTCGCGCATCCACTCGAGCGCCCCTATTTGGACGGAACCGCATCCTATCCGCCACCGGATCCCTGGGTCGGGGGTGGACTTATGGCGCTGCTTTCGCCGCTTTTTCCACGCGGGCCAATTGATCTTGGCAACCGTTTGGAACTCTTACCTGCCGACGGATCGATCCCCGGAATGCCCGGATGGCGATGGCTACACACACCCGGGCACGCTCCTGGGCATATCTCGCTCTGGCGCGAGAAGGACCGCTCGCTGATCGTAGGGGACGCTTTCATCACCACCGGTCAGGAGTCAGTCTATGAGGTCGCCGTTCAGGATCTTGAGATGCACGGTCCGCCGCGCTACTTCACGCCGGACTGGGATGCGGCGGAAAGATCCGTGAAGCACCTGGCTGCCCTGAACCCGCAGATGGTCATCAGTGGACACGGTGCGGCTGCTGCGGGAGTGGGCATGCGTCAAGCTCTTGACAGCCTGGCTGAGCGGTTCAGGGTGTTCGCCGTCCCGCCGAAATTGAAATTCGTGCGCGAGCCGGCGGCAGTCCAAGGTAGCTGAGGCTAACCGAGCCGCCGTCGTTCTGAAATATCGTCAAGTTGGGCAGACTCTATTTCTCGAGCCGGTAGAGTTACCCGTCGGGTCGCGCCCCCCACCGTCGCCGACAAACTCTGACAAGCGGAACAAACCCGGAAGGCGCCGGGTTAGGGCGTTCGATCGGCGCAGGGCGACTGCGGCCAAGCGCCCCGAAGTTCCGCGTCAGGAGAAGACGTCAGATGGAAAACGAGTACCCCGAGGACGCGTCCTCTCCGCCGTCGAGCCGACCGGCAAGAAGTTGTTCGAGCCCACACGCGTCGGCATCCGCCAAGACTTGGCTTCGATTCGCTCATGGGCCAAAACCGTGGAGGAGACCAATGGCAAATCTGGGAAGATTGGCGATCGCGATGCTTGGCGTTCTGGCATACCAAAATCGCGACAAGCTCTGTGAATTGATTCCGGGAGCAGGGTATCTTAACCCAAACGACCCACAACGCAGAATTCTGGCTCAGATAACGAATGGCGTGTCGAGGGCTGACCTTGGTGAGATCCTCGAACGGTTCAGGGAGGTGGGGGCAGGATCGAAGGTCGACTCGTGGGTTGGCAGCGGGCCAAACCAACCGATCGAGCCAAGGGAAGTCGAAGCGGCAATGGACGAAGGTACACTCAGATCCATGTCGATGCAGACGGGTCTTTCGCGCGAGGAGCTAATCAGAAGCATTGCGCGGGATCTACCCGAGACAGTCAACGAGATGACGCCGAATGGTGAATGGACGCCTGAGCCGACACAAGGCTTGGATAAGTCGACCCTGCTCGACAATGTATCCTAGGGGACACAGCTAGGAATGCAGCCGGAGATCCAGGGTGGCAACTCTACACCGGGAATCCAATTGCTCGGACGCACCCAGTTGGACAGCCCGCCAGCCAAGTTACCGGCCTTGGGAAGGCTCGTCGGTCGTGTCCCGTCAGGTGGTGTAGCTCGGGGGTTACGAAGCCGCTCGCGAGCGCGCCGTTAGTAGCGCGTGAGCGGCTCGCCCGCCACCATCAGGCGGGTTCTCAAGCGTGCCGGCTGTCGCGGCTGAGCGATATCGAGCCGGACCGAACCGGTCCGACGCTACGAGCGCGAGAACCCCGGCGAGATGATCATATCGACATCAAGAAGCTTGACCGCTTCAGCCAAGTCGGCCAGGCATCACCGGTGATCCGCAAAAGGGTAAGTCTCGGGGCGCCGGCTGGGAGTTCGTCCATGTCTGCATCGACGACGCGTCCCGCATCGCCCTTTCGCAATCCTGCCATGACCCCGTCCTGGCGAACAAAGGACAGCAGATGCCCAGACGAGTCGACGACAGCGATTGAGCAGGGAACATTCAGCGCGCGAGCGGCGGCCATCGACCTCTCGATCATCTGCTGGGGCATCCGACAGCAATATCGTGGAATTGACGGCAGGACATGACAAACTCCGGCCTCCGAAGGTGATCTGCCGACGCGAGCCGTTAGCAGATCACGATGTTTCCAATCGCTCAGGCGGTCTTTGCCTTCATTTGGCTCAGAGCAGCCAAAAGCGCCTCCGCTGCCTCACTCGATGATGCCGGGTTCTGACCGGTGATGAGCTGGCCATCGACGACTGTGTGCACGCCCCAGTCCTTGATCTTGGAGAAGACCGCACCGAGGCTGATGAGCTCGTCCTCGACGAGGAACGGCACGACCTGCGTGAGGCCTACAGCCTCTTCCTCGCTGCTGGTGAAGCCGGTCACGTATCGGCCTTGAACGAACGGCGTGCCGTCGGGATTGGTTACGCGACACAGGACGCCCGGTGCATGGCACACGAGGGCGATCGGCTTGCCGGCCGCGATGAAGGATTCGATCAATCTGATCGAATTCGGATCTTCGGCCAAATCCCATAAGGGGCCGTGGCCGCCGGGGTAGAAGACCGCATCGAAGTCCTTCTGGTCGACGCTGTCCAGGTGCACAGTTTCTGCGAGGTGCGCCTTGGCAGCCTCGTCGGCGTTGAAGCGTCGCGTGAGGTCGGTCTGGAACATCGGCTCGTCGCTCTTCGGGTCGAGAGGTGGCTGGCCGCCCTTCGGCGAGGCGAGGGTGATCTCGTTACCGGCGTCTTTGAAAACGTAATATGGCGCTGCCAGCTCTTCGAGCCAGAAGCCGGTCTTCTTGCCGGTGCTACCGAGAACGTCGTGGGAGGTGAGTACCATTAGCACTTTCATCGTTTGCATCCTTTCGTCAGGTGATGCCGCGCCATGAGGCGCCGTGGCCGGTTGCACTGAAGCTCGATCAGCCGCATCGGCTTGTCGATGAGCCGATAATCGCACCTGCCCACATATTTCAGAAATTTACTTCTTTGATTTTAGATATTCAGATGGGATTATATCTCGATGAGATACAATCTGAACCTGCTCCCGGTTTTCCTGGCCCTGATGGAGGAGCGAAGCGTGACACGGGCAGCAGCGCGACTGGGCATCACCCAGCCGGCGCTGTCCAATTCGTTGAACCGCCTGCGCGACACCCTGCGGGATCCGCTGTTCATCCGGGAAAGGTACGGCATAAAGCCGACGCAACTGGCCGAGGAGATCGCTCCGACAATCGAAGCAGCGCTGGCGCAACTGGACGATCTCATTTTGAACCAGCAGGAGTTTCAGCCAGCAAAGGCCGAACGACTGTTCACGCTTGCTCCCAACAGCTACGTGGAGCTTGTGTTGATGCCGGCCCTTGTCGCGAGGACCCGGGAGCTAGCGCCTGGCATCAAGCTCCGCATGACAGCTTTTGGCAACGATCTCGCCGAAACCGGCATCATTTCCGGTACCACGGCGATGGTGCTTGGCCGGATCATCGATCCGCCGGACAATCTTGTCGTCCAGCATCTTATCGACGATGGGCTCGCCTGCGTGGTGCGCAAGGACCATCCCGACGTACGAGACCGTATTTCCCGAGATCAGTACGAGAGACTCAAGCACGTGAACGTGCTCCCACCGGGCCGGCTGCGAGCGGGCCTCTTCCAGGCATTGGAGCAACAAAACCTCAAGCGAGAGGTTGCCGTTTCTGTCACGCACTTCCTAGCCGTGCCTGAGATGCTTGCCGTCACGGACTACTGCGCAACGCTGCCGAGCCTCATCTGCCGGAGCCTTGAGCGGGATCCGCGCCTGAAGGTACTACCCGCGCCCGTCGACCTCGGCACTTTTCCAGTGCAGATGGGTTGGCACGTTCGCTACCGCCACGACCCGGCCCACAGGTGGTTGCGTTCGATGATCGGCGAACTGGCAAAGGAAATGACTTCGGAAGCCACCTAAGTTGGCTTTCTTGTAGTCGTGTTGCTGTCCGCCAAGAGCCATCAGTGCCGGTTGCCGCGAATGTCGGCTGTCAGGCAGCGAAATGGGCTGATGAAGGGCAACTCTGGGTCAGATCGCGTCATGCGACGCTCGCAACTGAACGACCGCCAAAAGGGTCGAACTCGGTCGTTCAGAGCGATTTGGATGGTTTTGGCGGCGAGAGCAGCCGGCCATGAGGAGATCCCGAACTTTGAACGAAGTTGTCGGCCGGGCGCGCCGGATACGGCCCCTCCTCTCGAACCCGACCTTCGACCCCGAACGGGGATGGTGATACACGCCCGTCCTTCTGGTATAGTGGCACGATCACCCAGCGGAGACGTTGCCATGTCTAAGCACTTCGTTCATGGGGCAGTGGTCGCATTGGGGCTGTTCGTCACCAGCGCAAGCGCCGAAACCCTGAAGCTTCCTGACAATCTGGCCGGCTTTAGTTCTGATATTGGCGAAAACTACTTCGTCGAAAGCGATGCACGGGAGGCCTATTTCCCTCTCGCAAGCAACTTTCTGACGCAGAAGACACAGTCCTATTGCGGTGTCGCCAGCATCGTCATGGTGCTGAACGCGCTCAATGTACCGGCGCCTTCGGTTCCGGAGTACGAGCCATATCGCACTTTCACGCAGGACAATGTCCTCGATGAACGAACGGACGCCATTCTCGCCCGAGATGTTTTGGCGAAGAAAGGTATGACCCTCGATCAGATCGGTGGAATTCTTGCGACGCAGCCGGTCAAGGCAGAAGTCCATCATGCCGCCGACAGCTCAGTCGACGAGTTCCGCAAGCTGGCGAGTTCCCATCTCGGCCAGTCGAACCATTTCGTGATCGTCAATTACCTCCGTAAGGCAATCGGACAGGAGAAGGGCGGCCATATCTCGCCGCTAGCAGCCTATGATGGGAAATCAGACCGCTTCCTCATCCTTGATGTCGCACGGTATAAATACCCTCCAGTGTGGGTGAAGACATCTGAGCTTTTCGATGCCATGAACACCCAGGACTCCGACAACGAGAACAAGACCCGCGGCTTCGTCCTGGTATCGGCGGCTTCTGTTCAATAGTGATCACCGCCTTCAACGCGATCATCCAGTCTGTGAGCGAGGGGTCACGCGCATTGATGCGGGGCCCCACAAACCATCCCGCCCCCGCCCGCCGATGAACCCGGTGGGTGCCGACCCGGCATGCGCTCGCCCCGGCGGCGGTGGTCTCACACGCTGGCGTTCTAGGGTCAAACTCTACCAACTGGCTGCCGCCAATGGCCGAGATGGATGGTTTGTTGCTGTTCGCCTCGTCCACTGGAACGAGTAAGGTGCGCCAGCGGACCTTCCAGAACGTGCCTGTCGACTTCGGATAGGTGCAGTAAGCGGACGCTCCGTGATCGCCGTAAAAAAATCCAAAGGCCGCGGTGACACTTTTGACGCACGGGCTTTCATCGCTTCCGCTGTCATCTCCGTGACCACGCCTCGTCTGCACCTAAGTTTCAATGCTCTCTCTTCCGAATATTACGAGGAGCGGATTTAGCGTGATGCCGCTGCTGTGAGAACCTGCTACCCTGACTCGCCGTAAAATAGGCTAGCCGCGCATGGAACGAAGACTTAGCGCAATACTTGCCGCTGATGTGGTCGGTTACAGCCGGCTCATGGGTCTCGACGAGGGCGGTACGCTTTCGGCGCTCAAGACGCATCGGCGAGATCTGGTCGACGGCAAGATCGCCGAGCACCAGGGTCGGATCGTGAAACTCACCGGCGACGGCATGCTGGTCGAGTTCCAGAGCGTGGTGAACGCGGTCGCCTGCGCGACCGACATCCAGCGCCGCATGCGCGAGCGCAACGCCGACGTGCAAGAGGAGCGGCGCATCGAATTTCGCATCGGTATCAATGTTGGCGACATCATCTTCGATGACAACGACATATATGGCGACGGCGTCAACGTCGCGGCGCGAATTGAAAGCATCGCCCGGCCCGGAGGCATCGCGATCTCCGGCGCGGTTCGCGACCATCTCGGCAAGAATCTTGATCTGGATTTCGAGGACACGGGGGAACACGAACTCAAGAACATCGACCGGCCGGTCAGAGTCTACCACGTCGCACTCGCCGCACCGTTCAGCTTCGAGAACAGCGCACTGACAGCATCGCCTGAGAGGCGCGAGAAGGAAAAACCTTCAATCGCCGTCCTGCCGTTCACAAATATGAGCGGCGACCCCGAGCAGGAGTATTTCTCCGACGGAATTACCGAAGACATCATCACCGACCTGTCGAAAATCTCTGGCCTCCACGTCCTCGCCCGCAACACGGTATTCACCTACAAAGGCAAGCCGGTGAAGGTGCAGCAAGTGGCGCGGGAACTCGGTGTCAAATTCGTGCTTGAGGGGAGTGTACGCAAAGCTGGTCAGCGCGTCCGCATCACGGGACAGCTTATCGACGGGGCGGATGGCGGTCATGTCTGGGCCGATCGATACGACCGCGAACTCACCGACATCTTCGCCATCCAGGACGAGATCACTCACACCATTGTCGATCAGCTCAAGGTCAAGCTGCTGCCAGCCGAAAAGAAGGCGATCAAGGCGGCTCCCACTGACAATGTCGAGGCCTATACCTATTATCTGAGGGGGAGAGAGTTTTTCCACCGGACGTCCAAGACCTACTATGTGCTGGCCAAGCGAATGTTCGGCAAGGCAATCGAGCTCGATCCTCTCTATGCGCGCGCCTATGCGGGCATTGCGGACTGCGACTCCTTTCTCTTCCTAAATTACGACGAGAAGGTCTCGCTCGAGAGCATTCTCGCCAACAGCGGCAAGGCGCTCGATATCGAAAGTGGGCTGGCCGAAGCACACGCGTCGCGTGGTCTCGCTCTCTCGGTCGGCCAAAGATATGAGGAGGCCGAAAAAGAGTTCGAACAGTCAATCACCAGTGATCCCAATCTGTTCGAAGCGCACTATTTCTACGCGCGCGCCTGCTATGCGCAAGGCAAGCTCGGGCAAGCTGCCGACCATTACGAACGTGCAGCCGAAATCAAGCCAGACGACTACCAATCCGTTGTCCTGCTTTTGCAGGTTTATCATTCTTTAGGGCGGCCGGAAGACGAAAGGCATGCGGCTCGCAGAGGCGTGGAACGCGCCGAACGCGAATTGGCGAAGTACCCTGAGAACCCCCGGCCGGCCTATCTCGGTGCCAATGCTCTCGCCTTCCTTGGAGAAGTCGAGCGTGCAAGGGAATGGTCCGCACGGGCACTGGCTATCGATCCGGACGATATCCTGACGCAGTACAACACCGCCTGCCTTTGCTGTTATTTCGGCGAACTCGATCGGGCGCTCGATCTGCTGGAACGCCTGCTGCCTCACGCCAATCACGAGACCAAAGCGTGGGTGAAGCAGGATTCTGACTTTGCGCCACTGCACGAACATCCGCGCTGGCAGCGCGTATTGGAGCTGGCAGCTTAGCCATTAAGCCCTGCCTCACAAGCGATGACCGGCCACATGCCTGACCTTGGCCGCACAATCGTGTCTCTCAGGGGAGTATGAATAGCCGCTAGTCTCTCATGTTCCCTGTCAAGGTTGAAGGCAAGAAGGCTCGCCTGCTTGGCAGGTTTGCGAAGCAGTCGGACCGGCTGAAGCTGCACAGGGCTGGGGGT